>CAMDKR010000122.1 GCA_945901225.1 Bordetella parapertussis
TTGGGGCAGGTGTCGGCGCAGATGCAAGAGACGGCTGGGGTGTTTGCCTGACCCGCCATGGGGGGACCTGTCATTGAGATGCGTGTCATTGCGAAAGCCGTCATTGCGAGCGAAGCGAAGCAATCCCAGATCGCCACGTCGCTTTGCTCCTCGCGATGACCTCGTTGCTTATCGCGATGACAGACATGCCAAAGTTAGTCTGACAAAGGCCTGAACCGCGGCTGCTTCACACCCTCAATCACCACCTCTTCGGTGAACATCGCAAACGGGCGTACCCACAGTCCGCGCTCACCGTATTCGGCGCGGTACAGCACCAAAGGCTCCAAGGTTTCGCTGTGGCGCACCACGCCCAGCACTTCATAGGGCAGGCCTTTGTAGTGCATGTACGGGCCAAGGGGCAGGGTGGGCAGGGTAGGGAGGTCGGTGTCGGACATGGGCTACAAGCATAAAGCTTATCTGGCAAAGCCGATAATCAGCGCATGCATCCAAAAGCCCTGTTAGACGCTTGCACCGAACTCACCCGTTTGCTGCTTCGCTTTGACCACCCTGCTGACAGCGTGGTTTCCAAATATTTCCGTGATCAACGCAAACAAATGGCCTTGGGGCCGCGTGAACGCGGCGTCTTGGCCGAAACCGGCTACAACGTGCTGCGCCAAAAACTGCGCTTTGAGCACTTGGCCAAGTCGGGCACCGGTGTGAAAGAACGCCGACTCGCCATTTTGGGTTGGGCAACTTACCTGGACGCTCAAGCTAAATTGCAGCAACCCCAAGCCACCCATGGTGACCGTGGCTTCATGAAAGCCGCCATGAGCGACATGGAATTCAAGTGGTTGGCCGATTGCGACGCCGCCACCGAGGACGCATTTTTGGCGCCTCACAAACATAATTTGCCGCCTTGGTTAGCTGAAGCTTTGCAAACGCAGTTGGGCGACGAGTTTTGGCCACTGGTGGAGAGCTTGCAGCACACTGCAGGCTTGGATGTGCGTGTTAACACGCTGCTGGCCAAACGTGCTGATGTGCAAGCTGATTTAGTGGCCCATGGCATCGCGGTGGTGCCCACACCTTTTTCGCCTTGGGGATTGCGCATGAATGCCAAGCCCAACCTCAGCAAGCTCGCGCTGTTTGAAAAGGGCTTGATTGAAGTGCAAGACGAAGGCTCGCAACTCTTGGCGCTGTTGGTGGATGCCAAGCGCGGTGAGATGGTGGCCGACTTTTGTGCAGGTGCTGGCGGCAAAACCTTGGCGCTGGGCGCATCCATGCGCAACACCGGTCGCTTGTACGCCTTTGACACCTCGGCCCACCGCTTAGATGCTTTGAAACCGCGTTTGGCACGCAGTGGTTTGTCCAATATCCACCCCGTGGCGATTGCCCATGAAAGGGATGAACGCATCAAACGTTTGCGCGGCAAGATGGACCGTGTGTTGGTGGATGCACCTTGCACAGGGCTGGGTACTTTGCGTCGAAACCCTGATTTGAAATGGCGACAAACCCCAGACGCTGTGGCTGAACTTTCTGTCAAGCAAACCGCTATCTTGGACAGTGCCGCACGTTTATTGAAACCCGGCGGACGCTTGGTGTACGCCACTTGCAGTTTGTTGCCTGAAGAAAACGAGCAGATCGCCCAAGCGTTCAGTGCTTCGCATCCCAACTTCAAGCCTTTACCTGTCAAGGACTTGTTGGTTGAGCTTGATGTGGATCAAGCAGCAACTTTGTGTACCGCCGATGATTTGTATTTGCGCCTGTGGCCGCATCGCCATGCGACCGATGGGTTCTTTGCAGCCGCATGGGTGGCGGCATAAAATCTCCCAGCTTAAGAAATAAAGGATTTGTATGGTTTTGCCCTCTTGGCCTTGGTTAGATGCAGTGTTGAATTGGCTTGCCTATGGCACATGGCATTTGAGTGGCTGGCAATTGGTGCTCTTCACGCTGGCCATGACCCATGTCACCATCGCAGCGGTTACCATTTATTTGCACCGTCACCAAGCGCACCGCTCTTTAGATTTGCATTGGCTGCCAGCGCACTTCTTCCGCTTTTGGTTATGGCTGACCACGGGGATGACGACCAAAGCGTGGGCGTCTATACACCGCAAACACCATGCCAAATGCGAAACCGAAGAAGACCCGCACAGCCCGCAGGTGTTTGGCATCAAAAAAGTGTTTTGGCAAGGAGCTGAGCTGTATGGCGTAGAAGCGGCCAATGAAGAAACCTTGCGCAAATATGGCCACGGCACACCTGACGATTGGATCGAGCGCAACATCTATTCACGGTTTACTTGGCAAGGTGTGGGGCTGATGCTCATCATCGATTTGGCTTTGTTTGGTGCCATTGGGGCCACCGTCTGGGCAGTTCAAATGATGTGGATTCCTGTCACGGCAGCTGGTGTCATCAACGGCATCGGTCATTACTGGGGTTACCGCAACTTTGAAGCGCCTGACGCCAGCACCAACATCTCGCCTTGGGGTATCCTGATTGGCGGCGAAGAGTTGCACAACAACCACCATACTTACCCCACATCAGCCAAGTTGTCTGTCAAGCCTTACGAGTTCGATATTGGTTGGTTGTACATCCGTGTCCTTGAAACTTTGGGTTTGGCAACAGTTAAAAAAACGCCACCCAAACTTCACTACGCCCAAGCCAAGCCAGTCGCAGATGAAAAAACCTTGGAAGCCTTGATTGCCAACCGCTACGAGTTGATGGCTGGTTTTGCCGCACAACTCAAGCTGGCTTTGAAGCAAGAGGTGGCCAGCCTACCCAAGTTGCCCACCGAGGCAGTGCTGATCGCGGCGCGGCGTTGGATGCACCGCGATGAGGTGCAAGTGCCCGAGCAATTCCGTGCGCTTTTGGCCCAGGCCCGTGCCGCCTTGCCCGATGTGGACACCATGGTCCGTATGCGTGAAGAGTTACGCCAACTCTGGCTCAACACCCATGCCAGTCGAGCACAGTTGGCCTTGGAATTACAAGCTTGGTGCAAACGCGCAGAGGACAGTGGCGTGGCAGCTTTGCGGGACTTCTCCTTGCAATTGCGCACAGCGCGCATGGGATGACCACCCCCCAGTTTGACTATGTGATTGTGGGCGGCGGCTCCGCTGGCGCCACCTTGGCCAACCGCTTAAGTACCGATCCACTTGTCAGTGTGTGTTTATTAGAAGCTGGTGGCGATGGCCGTGATGTGCTCATACGTGCCCCCATGGCGGCAGCGCTCATGCTCCCTGGCAAGCCTTTGAAGGTCAATAACTGGGCTTTTGAAACCACGCCCCAAGTGGGTTTGAATGGTCGTCGCGGCTACCAACCTCGTGGCAAAGCTTTGGGTGGGTCCAGCGCCATCAACGCCATGCTGTATGTGCGCGGTCAGCATCAAGACTTTGACGGCTGGCGTGACTTGGGCTGTGAGGGCTGGGGTTTTAACGATGTATTGCCCTACTTCAAGCGTGCTGAAAACAACCAACGTGGCAACAGCGAATGGCATGGCACAGGCGGGCCTTTGTCGGTGGCGTTTCAGCAGTCACCCCGTTCGGTATCTGCGGCATGGATTGAAGCAGCTCAGCAGTGCGGCATTGCACTGAACAAGGATTTCAACGGTCCTGTGCAAGAAGGTGTGGGATTGCATCAGGTGACGCAGTTCTGGGATGACCAACGCAACGGTGAGCGTTGCTCTGCAGCAGCTGGCTATTTGCATCCCATCATGGCCCAACGCCCTAATCTCACGGTCATCACGGGTGCCCATGCGACCGAACTCCTGTGGGGTGAGCAACGCATCAGCGGTGTGGCCTACCGGCGTGGTTCTCATGCACTGCAGGTTCACGCTAAAGCCGAGGTGGTCTTGTGTGCTGGTACTTTTCAAACGCCTCAACTGCTGATGCTCAGCGGCATCGGCCCAGGCGCGATGTTGCAGTCCATGGGTATTCAGGTCAAAAGCGATTTACCTGGTGTTGGCGCTAATTTGCAAGACCATTTGGACGTCACTTTGGCTCACCACTCTTTAAGGAGCGATGTGCTGGGCATTGGCCCGAGTGCTGCTTGGCAACTCCTCAAAGGCATCCATCAATGGCGCAAAGATGGCACCGGCTTGGTTGCAACGCCTTATGCGGAAGCTGGCGCATTTGTGCGCTGCGCACCTGACGCTCAGCGACCTGACACCCAATTTCATTTTGTGGTGGCGCGTGTTGAAGACCATGCCCGAAGCCTGCATTGGGGCTATGGCTACTCCTGCCATGTGTGTGTGCTCAGACCGCATTCGCTTGGCAGTGTGGGTTTGCAAAGCCGTGACCCTCTGGACGCACCCTTGATAGACCCGGCTTTCCTGAGTGACGACAGAGACACGGCCTTGATGGTTGAGGGCGCGAAAAAGTTACGCACCATCATGCAAGCGCCTGCTCTTCAAGCCTACCGAGGCAAAGAGATTTACACCGCAGACATACAAACTGACGCGCAATGGGAGACTTATATTCGCCAGCGTGCTGACACGATTTACCACCCGGTGGGTACGTGCAAGATGGGTGCAGCCCATGACCTTATGGCTGTTGTCGATCCCCAATTGAACGTCAAAGGGGTGGCGGGTTTGCGGGTGGTTGATGCCTCGGTCATGCCTACGCTGGTCAGCGGTAACACCAATGCAGCCACTGTCATGTTGGCGGAGAAGGCTGCTGATTTGCTGCGAATGGCATAAATCAACTTAAAACCAAGACCTCTATGTATCTTTCATCCTTTCTTCGTTTTTTGCTGTTTGCCCTATGTTGGACTGCAGCGGCCGCTTGGTCGCAAGAGCAAGCCCGTGTCATCGCCAGCACCCCCACCTTGTCGCCGTCCCATACTTTGAACAGCAATGGCGAAGTCATCATGGTCACCATGTTCAATGTGGTGTATGACTATGCAGGCAAACAATACACCGTGCAATTGCCTTATGACCCAGGTCCTTACCTCACACTGCAAATCACGCCCACCTATTCGGCTTCCATCCCCCCGCCACCTTTGCCACCTGCACCCCAAGTGATTTATGTGCAACCCCAAACACAGGTGTTGGCCAACCCCGTCTATGTTCTGCCGTATTCGCCGCCCTACTATTACAGCCACCCCCTGCCATTTACCTTTAACTTTGGCCTAGGCTATTACCGCTGGCGGCGTTGAGACACTTTTGAAGG
>CAMDKR010000123.1 GCA_945901225.1 Bordetella parapertussis
GGGAGTCAAAACTTTGCGCCTTGGCGTTAGAAAGCAAACACAAGCAGACAATGACAGGAAGCAAAAAAAGGCGCTTTGAATAAGCTGTTTGTTTGTGAAAGTTCATGGGGACCGATAGGTGAACGAAGTGGCGGCCCTTAAGCCGCCACTTGTGTACTTCTGTGATTTATTGGTAACGCGCCTGTAAAACGATGATCTGTTGGTAGCCACCAGATGACACGGCAGTACCTGCAGCTGTATTTTTGGCAAATTGAGCAGTCAAGGCGATGGATGACCCTGCCAAAGCAGAAAAAGTTGCTGCGTTGCCGCCAAGCACGGTTGATCCAGTAGTCAAGGTCAGCGCGGTCGCAGCACCCGCAGCCGTCACAGCTGCAGCTGCAGTACTTCCAACGCCACCTTTCAATTGGACACCCGCATTTGTGCCCCCGGCTGCAGTTGCAACAGAATTAGCCAACAAGTTATTGGGGGTGATTTGAGCATCAACAAGTGACAAGGCAAGATCCCACTTGGTATTGGTGCCTGCAAACGTACATGCTGTACCGTTGCCGGTGGCGCTTCGGGCTTGAAATACTGTCGAAATGGCCGTTCCCATTAGTGTGCCTGGTGTTGAAGCATCAGGGGCAGGTGCAACAGAGCCCAGCAGCATGGTTCGAGTTGAGTCACCTCCGGCACCATTGGCATCAGTTGCAACGATATTACAGGTGGTGGCAGCGATAGCGCCGGTGATGGTGACTGTTGCGCTGTCAGCTTGTGCATTGCCGTTGAAATGCACAGATGCCAAAGCTAAGAAGGTTGAGGCCGCTAGGGCGGTTTTTTGAAGTTTTGAATGTTTTGCCATGAAAATACCCCTTGAAGGAAACTGTTGATGAAAACATCAACCTAAAACCTTTTGGCTAAAAGTTGACTGAAACGAATACTAGAGAATACTTTTGCCAATTGCAACAACAAAGTTCTCATTTATGTTGCATAAATGTAAAAAATAGTTAAATTTTTTGTTTTTAAGGTATTTTTGTATTCATTTTTAAATGAATTTCAGGTTCACCCGCCTGCCGCACAATACAAACCATGCTGATACATCCCCAATTCGATCCCGTGGCCTTGGCCATCGGCCCGCTTGCCGTGCATTGGTACGGTATTTCTTACCTTGCGGCTTTTGTGCTGTTTATCGTGCTGGCGCGAAGGCGCTTGCACCACCCGCCTTATGCAGGCTTGCAGGCGCAAGGTTTGTGGTCTGTGCAAGACGTGGACGACCTGATGAGCTGGGGCGTGTTTGGCGTGGTGCTGGGTGGGCGTATTGGCTATTGCCTGTTCTACAAACCTGCCTACTACGCCGAGCATCCGCTGGAGGTGCTCTATATATGGCAAGGCGGCATGAGTTTTCATGGCGGCATGTTGGGTGTGATTGCTGCGATGGCCTTGCTTGCGTGGAAGCGTGGGCGGCATTGGTTAGAAGTGACCGACTTTGTGGCGCCTTGTGTGCCCACGGGTTTGGCCGCAGGGCGGGTGGGCAACTTCATCAATGGCGAGTTGTGGGGACGTGCCGCTGATGTCAATCTGCCTTGGGCCATGGTGTTTCCGCAAAGTGGCAGCTTGCTGCCGCGCCACCCCTCGCAGATCTACCAGTTTTTGTTAGAGGGCTTGCTGCTGTTTGCGCTGCTGTGGTGGTTGGCGCGAAAGCCCCGCCCACTGGGCTGGGTGTCAGGTGCTTTCTTGGTTGGCTACGGGTCGTTGCGCTTTATCGCTGAGTATTTCCGCGAACCCGATGCGCATCTGGGCCTGCTGACGCTTGGCCTGAGCATGGGGCAGTGGCTGTGCGTACCCATGGTGCTGATGGGTATTGGCATGATGCTGTGGTCTAAACAGGCGTCATTGCGAGCGTAGCGAAGCAATCTCCGTCATTGCGAGCGCAGCGAAGCAATCTCCAGCCCCGCGTCACAGTCTCGGCCTCGCCTCCATGCTTGCACAACGTCGGCTGCGGCCGACCCTGCGACACACGGCTGAGGATTGCTTCGTCGCTGTGCTCCTCGCAATGACGATGTTGCTTTGCGGTTTCGCTCCTCGCAATGCCGAGCTTGCTTCGTCACTGGGCACAACACACTTTTGTTAGTATCAGGTATATACTAAATTCATACATATAAGCGGAGCACAGGATGTCCAAAGAGGCTGTTTTCACCATGAAATTGGAAGCCGAATTGCGGGCGGACTTCATTGCTGAAGCCCAAGCCGCTGACAGGCCAGCTTCACAAATTTTGCGCGAACTGATGCGCGATTTTGTAAAGCAACAACGCCAAGCGAGAGACTATGACGCCTTTCTTGAAAAAAAAGTTGAGGCTGCGCGTACATCCGTGCTGGGGGGCAAAGGGCTTAGCAATGAAGAGGTTGAGGCGATTTTTGTTGCCCGAAGGGCGGCGGCGGACACCAAGGGGTGAAGGTTTTTTGGGCGCCTGAGGCCTTACAAGATCGCATCGATATTTGGGATTTCATCTCAGCCGATAACCACCTTGCTGCTGCAAATTTGGATGCTATTTTTAGCACCGCCGCTTCTCGACTGGCTGAGCATCCACAAATAGGACGAATTGGCAAAACAACAGGAACGCGTGAGTGGGTAGTCCATGCAAGCTATCGCATGGTTTATGAAATCAGCAATGAATCGGTCTGGATATTGGCGCTTATTCACACCTCACGTTTATGGCCGCTTGTGCGGTGAAGCGTTGACATTCCTTGCAATGACAAAATGCGGCCATGAACGCCAATCTCTTTCTTGCCTTGCGCCAAGGCTTCCCTCAAGACCTGGATTCCCTCGCCATTGAAACTGACCAAGGGCTGCGCTACAGCTGGCGCGACTTAGACCGCGCCAGCGCCATGCTGGCGAATTGGTTGGGCAGCTTGGATTTGCCCTTGGGTTCACGCATCGCCGTTCAGGTGGACAAGTCTGTAGAGGCGCTGATGCTGTACCTCGCCACCTTGCGAGCAGGTCATGTGTTTTTACCGCTCAACCCTGCTTACCAAAGCGCCGAGCTGGAATACTTCATTGGCGACGCCGAACCCGCGGTGGTGGTGTGTACCCCCGCCAACTTCGGTTGGGTCAGCAAGCTGGCTTTTCAAAAGGGCAGCCGCTATGTGATGACCTTGGACGATCAGCGGGAGGGCAGCTTGTTGCAACGCGCTGCCCACCACAGCGACCAGCACATACCAGACATACGACGCCCCGACGATTTGGCGGCGATTTTGTACACCAGCGGCACCACGGGACGCAGCAAAGGCGCGATGCTCAGCCACGCCAATTTGCACAACAGCGCCCAGTGCTTGCACCACTACTGGGGCTTTGCCTCAAGCGATGTGCTGCTGCACGCCTTGCCCATCTTCCATGTGCATGGGCTTTTTGTCGCCATCCACGCGGCGCTGATCAGCGGTTGCACCACGTTGTGGCATGGCAAGTTTGAACCGCAACGTGTTCTGGCTGACTTGTCCCGCGCCTCGGTGTTCATGGGTGTGCCCACGTTCTACACGCGCTTGCTGGCACTGCCCGGGCTAAACGCACAAGCTTGTGCGGGTATGCGCTTATTCATCTCGGGCTCTGCGCCCATGCTGCTAGACACCTTCACCCAATGGCAGCAACGCACGGGTCACACGGTGCTGGAGCGCTATGGGATGAGCGAAACGCTGATGCTGACCTCCAACCCTTATGCAGCCGATGACCGCTATGGCGGCCAGTCCTTGCGTGTGGGCGGTAGCGTGGGTTTCCCGCTGCCGGGGGTGAGTTTGCGCATTGCTGATGAGCAAAACAGGGAAGTGCCTGAGGGCGAGGTCGGCAGCATTCAGGTCAAGGGGGCCAATGTGTTTGCAGGCTATTGGCGCATGCCCGAGAAAACCGCGCAAGAGTTCACCTCGGATGGCTACTTCATCACCGGCGACATGGGCAGCCTCGATGCGCAGGGCTATGTGCGTATCGTGGGGCGTAGCAAAGACCTCATCATCAGCGGCGGCTTGAATGTCTACCCTGCGGAAATTGAAGATGCGCTGAACAACCTGCCCGGTGTCCTTGAGAGCGCGGTGGTCGGTGTGCCACATCCCGACTTTGGTGAGGTGGGTTGCGCTTTTGTGTTGGCCAAGGTCGGTGTGACCTTGAACCCTGCCGAGTTATTGCAAGCCTTGAAGTCGCAACTCGCCAACTTCAAAGTTCCCAAGCAATGTGTGGTGCTTCAGGAACTACCTCGTAACGCCATGGGAAAGGTGCAAAAGAATGTGCTTCGCGATCACGCCCTGTCATTGCGAGCGTAGCGAAGCAATCCCCAGCCCCGCGCTGCAGGCCTGCGACGCGGGGCTTGTCAGAGATTGCTTCGCTACGCTCGCAATGACACATGACGCGCAATGACGATGCCTATTCAGCCAGCGCCTTGACAACAGCGTCGCCTAAATCGATGACCGCTAAGGCGTAGTAGCTGCTGCGGTTGTAGCGGGTGATGACGAAGAAATTTTCTGTTCCCGCCACGTAAGACGGCGGGTCGTCAGCGTTGAAGAGTTGCACCAAAGCTAGAGGCTGTGCGTAGCCAGATGCGCTCATCACCTCAACCCCCTTGTCTTGCAAGTGGGCAAGCGACCATGAGGGCACGATGTCAGGCGCCAACAGCGCCGCCAAATCGGCTTCGGTGGCGTTGACTTTCACCTCGAAGTGGGTGGGCATGCCGGTTTGCCAGCCAAAGGCTTGGAAGTAATGCGCCACTGAGCCAATCGCATCGACTGGGCTGCGCGCTAAATCGATGCGTCCATCGCCATCAAAATCCACCGCAAACTTGGCGATGCTCGAGGGCATGAACTGCGGCCAACCGCTGGCACCAGCAAAACTGCCCAGTTGATTCTTCAAAGAAGGCTGCTGGCGCAACTGCTTCAAGTGGTGGCCCAATTCGTTCTCAAAAAACGCCTGCCGCTCGCTGGCATAAGGATGCTCCTTGGGAAACGCCATGCTGAGCGTTACCAAAGTGTCCAGCACCTTGAACTGCCCTTGGTGCTGCCCATAAAAGGTTTCCACGCCCAACACGCCCAACACATAAGCAACGGGTACGCCGTAGCGAGTTTCAGCGCGTTGGAGTTCATCAGCATATTTCTGCGCAAACGCCACGCCCGCTTGTATACGGGCGG
>CAMDKR010000124.1 GCA_945901225.1 Bordetella parapertussis
CATCCGCCAGCAAACCCCGCTCAGCCAGCACCTGCTGGGTATGCCTCGCCACAGGTTCGCCAGTCTCCAAGATGGTGACGTTCTCGCCCACCAAGGATCGCAGCAAGGGCAGGGCAAAGGGGTAATGGGTGCAACCCAGCACCAAGGTGTCTATCTGTCCCGCTTGGCGGCCAAAGGCGCCCATCGCACTCACATATTTCTCGCACAAAGCCTTCACGGGCGAATCCTTGCCATCCAGCCATTGCTGCTCGATGGCATCAGCCAGTCCCTCGCAAGGCTGCAGCACAAACTCAGCCTGTCCCTCTAGGCTGTTGAGCAACTGGACAAATTTATCGCTGCCCAAGGTGGCAGGTGTGGCCATCACGCCCACGCGGTGTGTTTGGCTGTGGGCAGCAGCTGGTTTGACGGCAGGCTCGACGCCAAAGAAAGCCACTTCGGGATGTTCATCGCGCAGGTGTTGAATGGCCAGCGCGGTCGCGGTATTGCAAGCCACCACCAAGGCTTTCACATGGTGCTCTTCCCGCAGCGTGTGCCAGATCACCCTTGCACGTTCACGCACAAAAGCGGCATCTCGCTCGCCATACGGTGCATGGGCGCTGTCGGCCATGTAGACAAAATCTTCTGCAGGCATATGCCGCTGCAAGGCTTGCAAAATGCTCAAACCGCCCACACCGCTGTCAAACACCCCGATAGGCGCGTTCACTGGCTCTTCACCGCGATGCCCTTGAACTCTCCCGAGGCAATGCGCTTGGACCATTCCGCAGGGCCGGTGATGTGGGCGCTGGTGCCTCCTGCGTCCACTGCCACGGTGACGGGCATGTCGACCACATCAAACTCGTAAATTGCTTCCATGCCCAGATCTGCAAACCCCACGACCTTGGCGTGTTTGATGGCCTTGCTCACCAAATACGCCGCACCGCCCACGGCCATCAGGTAAGCACTTTGGTGCTTCTGAATAGCTTCAATTGCGGTGGGTCCACGCTCGGCTTTGCCGACCATGGCGATCAAACCGGTTTGCGAGAGCATCATCTCGGTGAATTTGTCCATGCGGGTGGCGGTGGTGGGCCCAGCAGGACCTACCGCTTCGTCGCCCACGGGGTCCACAGGACCCACGTAATAAATCACGCGGTTGGTGAAATCCACCGGCAGCTTCTCTCCCTTGGCCAGCATGTCTTGAATACGCTTGTGCGCCGCGTCACGACCTGTGAGCATCCGTCCATTCAGCAGCAAGGTTTGACCAGGCTTCCAAGCCGCCACTTGCGCTTTGGTAAGTGTGTTCAAGTCCACACGCTGGCTTTTTTGCGTGTCTGGCATCCATTCCACCTTGGGCCACAGGTCCAACGAGGGCGGGTCCAGGTAGACCGGCCCCGAGCCATCCATCACAAAATGCGCATGGCGTGTGGCGGCACAGTTGGGGATCATGGCCACGGGCTTGCTGGCGGCGTGGGTGGGGTACATCTTGATCTTCACATCCAGCACCGTGGTGAGGCCACCCAAGCCTTGGGCGCCAATGCCAAGCGCATTGACTTTGTCCAACAGCTCTAAACGCAGTTCCTCGGTTTGCGACAACTTCTCGCCCTTGGCCGACTTGGCTTGCAACTCGTGCATATCCAAGTCATCCATCAAACTTTCTTTGGCCATGAGCACCGCTTTTTCTGCTGTGCCGCCAATGCCAATGCCCAACATGCCAGGTGGGCACCAACCCGCGCCCATGGTGGGCACGGTTTTGAGCACCCAGTCCACCAAGCTGTCGCTGGGGTTGAGCATCACCATCTTGCTTTTGTTCTCGCTGCCGCCGCCCTTGGCGGCCACGGTCACTTCCAAGGTGTTGCCGGGTACCAGTTCGGTGAAGATGACGGCCGGCGTGTTGTCGCCGGTGTTTTTGCGGGCGAACTGCGGGTCCGCGACCACGCTGGCACGCAAGCGGTTGTCGGGGTGGTTGTAGGCGCGGCGCACACCTTCATTGATGGCATCGTCCAGCCCGCCAGCAAAACCTTCGAACCGCACGCCCATGCCCACTTTCAAAAACACATTCACGATGCCGGTGTCTTGGCAAATCGGGCGGTGCCCTGTGGCGCTCATCTTGCTGTTGGTCAAGATTTGCGCAATGGCGTCTTTGGCGGCGGCACTTTGTTCACGTTCGTAAGCACGGGCCAGATGTGCGATGTAGTCAGCGGGGTGGTAGTAGCTGATGTATTGCAGGGCAGCGGCAACGGACTCTATCAGGTCACTTTGGGTGATGGTGGTCATGGAGAAGTATTGAGCTGCTAGTGGTGGGCATCGGCTTCATGGCTGATGACGCGGGTTTGGTTTAACAGTTTGTCGGTATAGGCAATGGCGATCGCGCTGAGCAAGAAGGCAATGTGAATAATGGTTTGCCAAATCAGCACCTTCTCGTCGTAGTTGGCGGCGTTGATGAAAGTTTTGAGCAAATGGATGGAAGAGATGCCGATGATGGCCATGGCCAACTTCACTTTCAACACAGAGGCATTCACATGGCTGAGCCACTCAGGTTGGTCAGGGTGCTGTTCTAAGTACATGCGTGAAACAAAGGTTTCGTAGCCGCCCACGATGACCATGATCAGCAGGTTGGAGATCATCACCACGTCAATCAAACCCAAAATCACCAGCATGATGATGGCCTCGGTGAGTTTGGTGGGCACGCCTTCGGTTTTGTAGCCAATGCTGGTCACCAGCGCTTGCAAAGCGGTTTGGCTGCCAAACACGGCCTCTAGCAAATGCACCAACTCCACCCAAAAGTGGTACACATACACGCCTTGGGCGGCAATCAAGCCCAAGTAAAGCGGCAGTTGCAGCCAACGGGTGGCAAAAATGAAGCGGGACATTTTGCTGGGCTGTTTGAGGGGTGAGGCTTGCATCGTGGCTCCTGGTGCTTGAGGGTAAATAACCCCAAGGCATTGATTCTAGGCAATGATGGTGTCAGGCTTAAAACCCACACGTAAGTTTCAAGCCAGTCAGTGCCTTGTAAGAGCCTGCCGCGAAAGTTGCGCCCATTCGTTCAGAGCCGTTCAGCGGCCGCCCCACTTTCAGGAGACAAGCATGAGCCAGTTTGACCACATCATTCACCATCCCCCCGCATCGTTTGTCGAGCAGGCCACTGTGGCTGGCATGGACGCTTACCACGCCTTGTGCAAACACGCCGAGGACGATTACACCGATTTTTGGGCGACACAGGCCAAGCGTTTGCTCAGCTGGAACACAGTTTTTACCCAAACCTTGAATGACAGCCAAGCGCCGTTTTTCAAATGGTTTGAAGACGGCACCTTGAACGCCTCGTACAACTGTTTAGATCGCCATGTGGACAAAGGTTTGGGCGACAAGACAGCCATCATCTTTGAAGCCGATGGCGGCGAAGTCACCCGTGCTACTTATGCGCAACTGCTGGCGCGTACCTGTCAAATCGCCAATGCGATGAAGCAACTGGGCATACAAAAAGGTGACCGCGTCATCATTTACATCTCCATGTCCATCGAGGGCGTGGCCGCCATGCAAGCTTGTGCCCGCATAGGCGCTACCCACTCGGTGGTGTTTGGCGGCTTTTCAGCGCAAAGCTTGCGGGATCGCATCGAAGACACCGGCGCCAAGATGGTCATCACTGCCGACCAACAGGTGCGTGGTGGCAAGCAACTGCCATTGAAAGCCATCGTCGACGAGGCGCTGGGCTTGGGTGGCTGCGACAGCATCAAGCATGTGTTGGTGGTCAAACGCACGGGTGCGGATGTGGCCATGCAAGCCGGTCGTGATCTGTGGATGGCTGACGTTGCCGATAAGCAAGCCACGACCTGCGAACCCGAATGGGTCGAGGCCGAGCACCCACTGTTTTTGCTCTACACCTCGGGGTCAACAGGCAAGCCCAAAGGCGTGCAGCACAGCACCGGCGGCTATTTGATGCACGCTGCCCTTACCACCGAGTGGACTTTCGATTTGAAGCCCCACGATGTGTTCTGGTGTACCGCCGACATCGGATGGGTGACCGGCCACACCTACATCAGCTACGGCCCCTTGGCCTTGGGCGGCACACAAATCGTGTTTGAAGGTGTGCCCACCTTCCCAGACGCCGGTCGTTTTTGGAAGATGATTCAAGACCACAAGGTCAGCATTTTTTACACCGCACCTACCGCCATTCGCTCGCTCATCAAGGCAGCAGAAGGCACAGCCGCTGTTCACCCCGACCGTTACGACCTCACTAGCTTGCGCTTGCTCGGTTCGGTGGGCGAACCCATCAACCCTGCGGCTTGGGAGTGGTACTACCAGCACGTGGGCGGCGCACGTTGCCCCATCGTGGACACCTTTTGGCAAACCGAAACCGGCGGCCACATGATCACGCCATTACCCGGTGCAACGCCCATGGTGCCGGGTTCTTGCACCTTGCCTTTTCCGGGCATTCAAGCTGCCATCGTGGACGAAACTGGCAAAGATGTGCCTAATGGACAAGCCGGCATCTTGGTAGTGAAAAAACCGTGGCCCTCGATGATTCGCACGATTTGGGGTGACCCCGAGCGCTTCAAGAAAAGCTACTACCCCGATGACTTCCAAGGCAAATACTATTTGGCTGGAGACGGCGCGATTCGTGACGCCAAAACCGGCTACTTCACCATCACCGGGCGCATTGACGATGTGCTGAATGTGTCGGGCCACCGCATGGGCACCATGGAGATTGAATCCGCTTTGGTCAGTTGCACCGAACTGGTGGCCGAGGCCGCGGTGGTGGGGCGCCCCGACGACACCACGGGTGAAGCGATTTGTGCGTTTGTGGTCTTGAAGCGCTCACGCCCCACGGGTGACGAAGCCAAGCAGATTGCCAAAATTTTGCGTGACCATGTGGCCAAAGAAATTGGTCCCATCGCCAAACCCAAAGACATCCGCTTTGGTGACAACCTGCCCAAAACCCGCTCCGGCAAGATCATGCGTCGCTTGCTGCGTTCGCTGGCCAAAGGCGAGGCCATCACCCAAGACACTAGCACCTTGGAGAACCCCGCCATCTTGGAGCAGCTGGCCGATACGCACTGACCACCTCGTCATTGCGAGACCGAAGGTCGAAGCAATCTGTTAAAAGTCGAGCCTGCGACGCGCGGCTGATGACAGGGGAGTGCTTCGCTACGCTCGCAATGACGGCTC
>CAMDKR010000125.1 GCA_945901225.1 Bordetella parapertussis
AAATTGGCGGAAAGAGAGGGATTCGAACCCTCGGTACAGGTAAACCTGTACGCCGGATTTCGAATCCGGTGCATTCGACCACTCTGCCATCTTTCCTGACTGTCGATAGTTCTGAAATTCTAAATCTTCAAGGCTTGGTGGGAACCGCATCCTCAACAGGCACTGGTTTTTTTACTGCGGCGTTAGGCGACGCCACATTGGCACTGCGGGGTGACAAGGTCAAAATCACCACCGCTGCACCACCGGCCAGAGGGTTGCCCTCTTGGATCTCAATGGTCACATTGCGCTCGCCTTTGCTAAACACCAAGACGCTGGACTTGGCTCTCACCGCAGACAACAAGGTCCAACCCTGGGAAGGGTAGTTGTCCAAGAAATAGCTGTAAGCAGAGGTGGTGTCGCGGGCTGAGTCCATCACCACGCGCCCCACCCAGTTTTCTCCAGTGCCAATCACCAAAGACTGCTCATGCAAGATGCGAGCACCTGGAGGCAACTGGGTTTGCCCCAGCAAATCTGCGCCCGACATGTCTACGCTGGTCGATGTTCTGCCAGCCCCCATGGGCATATTGGCGCAGGCCACCAGCGTTAGCAAGACAGTACTTACAACAACAGGTAAAAAGCGCATAAGAAGTCCTTTAAAGGGTTTAAGGTGAAAGACGCTGAACATGGCCCATATAGGGACGAAGAACCTCGGGGACCACCACACTGCCATCGGCTTGTTGGTAGTTTTCAAGCACGGCAACCAAGGTACGGCCCACGGCCAAGCCAGAGCCATTCAAGGTGTGAACCAATTCGTTTTTGCCTTGCGCGTTTTTAAAACGCGCTTGCATACGGCGCGACTGAAAGGTTTCGCAATTGGAGCAAGAGCTGATTTCGCGGTAAGTGTTTTGTGCTGGCAACCAAACTTCCAAATCGTGGGTGCGTGCAGCACCAAAGCCCATATCGGCGGTGCACAGCAACATGACGCGGTAAGGCAAACCCAGCTTTTGCAAAATCGCTTCAGCGTGGCCAGTCATTTCTTCCAAAGCGGCGTTGCTGTGGTCGGGATGCACGATTTGCACCATCTCGACTTTGTCAAACTGGTGCTGTCGAATCATGCCGCGAGTATCGCGGCCATGGCTGCCCGCTTCAGAGCGAAAACAGGGCGTGTGTGCGGTGAACTTTAAAGGCAATTCGCTTTCAGCCAGCACCTTGTCACGCACAAAGTTTGTCAAAGGCACTTCGCTGGTGGGAATCAGGTACAGCGCTTGGCCGTCGGTGTCGCCATCTTGCCCACCCTTCTTGGCAGCAAACAAATCTTCCTCAAACTTAGGCAGTTGCCCCGTACCACGCAAACTGTCAGCGTTGACGATGTAGGGCGTGTAGCACTCGGTGTAGCCGTGTTCTTGGGTTTGCACATCCAACATGAATTGCGCCAAAGCGCGGTGCAAGCGAGCGATCAGCCCTTGCATCACGGCAAAGCGCGAACCCGAGAGTTTGACGCCCATCTCGAAATCCAGCCCTAATGGTTCACCCAAATCGACATGGTCCTTGGGTATGAAGCCAAGGGGTGTGGGCTCTGTGCCTGTGGGACTCCAGCGGCGCAACTCCACATTGCCATGCTCATCGCTGCCCACTGGCACGCTGTCTTGCGGCAAATTGGGCACAGCCAAAAGCAGATGGTTCAAGTCGGCTTGCAATACCTCCAACTTGAGGGCAGAGGCGTCGAGCTCGTCTTTGAGTTGCCCGACCTCGGCCATGATGTCGTCGGCCGCTTCACCTTTGGCTTTGCGCTGACCAATTTCTTTGGACAAGCTGTTGCGCTTGGCTTGCAATGCCTCGGTACGGGTTTGCAGTGTTTTGCGTTCATTCTCCAGCGCTTGAAATTGATCAACGTCTAAAAAAGGCTGGGGGTTCTTGCGGGTTTGCAGTCGGGCCACCACTTGCGGGAGGTCTCTGCGAATTAAAGCGATATCTAGCATGGGTGGATTGTAGAGAGCATCATCGGTCAGTCGTTTCGCAAGCCCTTGGGCAAGGGGAATTTCACGGTTTCTTGAACGCCATCGAGGACGCGTACAGAGGTGGCCCCCAGCTCACGCAAGCGGCTGATCACTTGCTGCACCAAGATATCGGGGGCAGAAGCACCTGCAGTCAAACCGATGCGCTGCTTGCCATCGAGCCATGCCGCGTCGAGTTCACCTGCATGGTCAACCATGTAGCTGGGAGTGCCGTATTTGGCGGCCACGTCCCGCAAGCGGTTGCTGTTGGAGCTGCTGGGGCTGCCCACTACGATCACCACATCCACCTGTGGGCTCAAAAGCTTGATAGCGTCTTGTCGGTTTTGGGTGGCGTAGCAAATGTCTTGTTGTTTAGGTTCGCGCACCTGTGGAAAGCGCTTTTTCACAGCCGCCATGATCTCGGCAGCATCGTCCACACTGAGCGTGGTTTGCGTGACCACCGCCAACAAAGTGGTTTGCCCAGGCTCGACCTTCCACACGTCGTCAGCGTCTTCCACCAAATGGATGCCGTTGGGCAGTTGCCCCATGGTGCCTTCCACTTCGGGGTGACCCTTGTGGCCAATCATGATGAACTCATAGCCTTCTTTGTGCAGCTTGGCGACTTCCACATGCACTTTGGTGACCAGCGGACAAGTGGCATCAAAGATGCGAAAACCCCGACGTACTGCCTCGTGTTCGACCTCTTTAGGGACGCCGTGGGCGCTGAACACCAAGGTGGCACCCTCGGGCACATCGTTCAAGTCTTCAATGAAGATGGCACCCCGCGAACGCAGGTCTTCGACCACATGGGTGTTGTGCACAATCTCATGGCGCACATAAATGGGCGAGCCAAATTTAGTCAAAGCGTGCTCGACGATATCGATAGCGCGGTCAACGCCTGCACAAAAGCCTCGCGGCTCGGCCAACACAATTTCTTGCAAATCAGGCATTCACAGCACCCCTATGACATGTACTTCCAGGCTGACGGCTTTGCCGGCCAGCGGATGGTTGAAATCAAACAATATCGCATCATCGCCCAGCTGCGCCACAGCGCCAGCATACTTGCCTGCATTGTCAGGTGCGGGAAACTCCACCACCTCACCCAATAAGTACGACGCATCGGCGTCGCCAAAGGTGGCGAGCAACTGCTTGGGCACCCATTGCAACATAGCGGGGTTGCGCTCGCCAAAGGCTTCGCCAGCGGCCAGGTGCAATGTCACATGCTGGCCCTCGGCAAGGCCCAGCAGTCGTGCTTCAATAGCGGGTGACAGCTCGGCATTACCCAAGGACAAGGTGGCGGGCGGGCCACCAAACGTGTTGATGACGTCACCTTGCGGACCACTCAATCGGTAGTGCAAAGTCAGAAACGAGCCGGCTTCAATCGTGGGAGTTGCTTGCATAGGTGTCTTTTGTAAACTGAATCTATTGTAGAAAGGCCATGGATCACATTAGCCTGAGGGCTTGGTGCACTTGGCGCAGCCCACTCCCACAGCGATGATGTCCCTTGTTTAACCCACCATGCTCTTGACCTACTCCTTTGCCATGCAGCTGCAAGATTTGCCCAAAGCCATGCGCCCGCGCGAAAAACTGCTCACGCTCGGCAGCCAAGCGCTGACCGATGTCGAACTGCTGTCGGTCTTGCTAGGCAGCGGTCTAAAAGGCCAAAGCGTGTTGCAGCTTGCCCAAAGTTTGCTCGACCGCTTCCAAGGTTTGGCCGGTTTGTTGCATGCCAGCCCAGAACATTTGCGCAGCAGCAAAGGCTTGGGCGGCTCAGCTAGACGTTCCCAGTTGTTGGCGGTGGTCGAGTTGTCGCGCCGCGCCTTGCTGCAAAAAATGCGGGCCCGCGACATCATGACCGACCCCGATAACGTCAAACAGTTTTTGCAACTGCAACTGGGCCAACAACCGCGTGAGGTGTTTGGGGTCTTGTTTTTAGATGGTCAAAACCGCTTGCTTCGCTTTGAGGAAATGTTCAGCGGCACATTGAACCAAACCTCGGTCTATCCGCGCGAGGTCGTCAAACTGGCACTCTCGCTCGGTGCATGTGCGGTGATTTTTTCGCATAACCACCCCAGCGGCGAGGTGCGCCCTTCTCAGGCAGACGAAAAACTCACCCAAGCCTTGCGAACCGCTTTGGCTTTGGTCGATATTCGGGTGCTGGACCACGTCATCGTCGGCCCTGGGCGTTGCTGGTCCATGGCGGAGCACAGCGCATGGTGAAAGCACGCAGTTTGCAAGACTTGGCCGCCATCAAGGGCCAACTCAAAGCCATGGCAGAGGAGGCAGCAGCGCTAGAGGCCGCAAGGCTTGAAGCGCAACGGCGAGCCAATGCGGAGAAAAATTTGTTCGTTCGTGCGGTTGGTGCGGTAACTACCCTAGACCATGCGCCCAGGGTGAGTTTATCGCCGCAACCTGCCAAGCCTTTGGCCCAGCAGCAACGCCTGGATGACGTCAATGTGCTGCGCGAAAGCTTGAGCGACGACTTCGATGTGTCCACCCTGCTCGATACCGACGATGAGCTGAGTTATCGCAGCCAAGGCATCGGCACTGACGTCACCCAAAAACTGCGCAAAGGGCATTGGAGTTTGCAAGGGCAAATCGATTTGCATGGCTTGCGCAGTGACGAAGCACGTGAAGCCTTGGGCCAGTTCATCCGCGACGCCACCAAACGCGGTTGGCGCTGTGTGCGCGTAGTGCACGGCAAGGGCTTGGGCTCACCTGGCAAAACGCCGGTGCTCAAAGCCAAGGTGCAACGCTGGTTGGTGCAAAAAACCGAGGTGCTGGCGTTTGTGCAGGCCAAAGGGTCCGAGGGTGGCGCAGGCGCTTTGGTGGTGCTGCTGAAATAATTGGGATCTGACCCCGATTAATTGGTCCGTCATCGCGAGCGAAGCGAAGCGATCTGCTCAAACCGCTTGTCGCAAAGTGTCGACCACGGGGCGACGCAACACTTCGCGCAAGCCCCACCAACCCGCGCCCCAAGCCAATAAAGCGCCGCTCAGCACGCCGAACAATGGCACCCACGGCGAGGCGGTCCAGGCAAACTCGAACACATAACGCGCCAAGCCCCAGCCCATGAATACCGCCACCAGCGCAGCCAGTGCACCTGACAACGCACCCACACCCAAAAGTTCAGCAGTTTGTACTTGGCGCAGCAACTGGTT
>CAMDKR010000126.1 GCA_945901225.1 Bordetella parapertussis
CATTGATCGCGCAACTCAAGGCTGAATTTGAAGCGGCCAAGGCGCGTTTGCTGGCTTGAATGCCGCGTCTCTACGCTCCTCGCAGTGATGTCATTGCGAGTGCACCACTCGTCATTGCGAGCGAAGCGAAGCAATCAGCCGAAGTGGCAGATGTAGTGGTAAACCTCGGCCACTTGGATGTCAAACGACGAATTGGCTGGCACTGAAAACTGGGTGCCTGGGCCCGAAGTTTTCCACTCGTTGCTGCCAGCCACTTTGTACAGGCAAGACCCAGCCACGCATTCCATGATTTCAGCCGCTGCGGTGTTGAAGGTGAGGGTGGCGGCCAGCACCACACCCACGGATTTTTTCTCGCCATTGGCCAAGGTGACGGTGTGGCTGACGCACTTGCCGTCGAAAAACACATTCGCTTTGGTGGCGACGCTGGCGCCTTGGAGTTGTTCGGTCACCATGGTCAGGCTTTCTTTTTTGAAGTGGCTTTGCGTGCAGGCGTGGCTTTGGCCGCACGATCGTTTTTCAGGTTGGCAGCGATGCGCAAACGCAAAGCATTGAGCTTGATGAAGCCGCCGGCGTCGGCTTGGTTGTAAGCGCCGCCGTCGTCATCGAAAGTGGCGATGCGGGTGTCAAACAAGCTGTCGGTTTTGCTCTCGCGGCCCACGCACATGATGGTGCCTTTGTAGAGCTTCAAGCGCACCTTGCCGTTGGCGGTGGCTTGCGAGGCGTCGATCAAACCTTGCAGCAACTCACGCTCGGGGCTGAACCAATAGCCGTTGTAAACCAGCCTGGCGTAACGCGGCATCAGGTCTTCTTTCAACGACAAGACTTCGCGGTCCAAGGTGATGGACTCGATGGCGCGGTGACCCGACAACAAAATGGTGCCGCCCGGGGTTTCGTAGCAACCACGGCTCTTCATGCCCACATAGCGGTTTTCCACTTTGTCCAAGCGGCCAATGCCGTGCTTGCCGCCCAAGGTATTCAAGTGGGTCAGTACTTTGGCGGGGCTCATGCGAACGCCGTCAATCGCCACCACATCGCCGTGTTTGTAGGTGAGTTCAATCACCTGCGGTTTATTCGGCGCTTTTTCGGGGCTGACGGTCAAGCGCCACATGCTGTCGTCAGGGGCGTAATTGGGGTCTTCCAAAATGCCGCCTTCGTAACTGATGTGCAGCAGATTGGCGTCCATGGAGTAGGGCGCTGGGCCCTTGCGTTTGGCGCCGTCCACGGGAATGCCGTGTTGGTCGGCGTAGCGCATGAGCTTTTCACGCGAGAGCAAATCCCATTCACGCCAAGGCGCAATGATCTTCACATTGGGCATCAGGGCATAAGCGCCCAGCTCGAAGCGCACTTGGTCGTTGCCCTTGCCAGTCGCGCCATGGCTGATGGCGTCGGCCTTGGTTTTGCGGGCGATCTCCACCAAACGCTTGGCAATGAGTGGGCGGGCGATGGAGGTGCCCAGCAGGTATTCGCCTTCGTACAGCGCATTGGCGCGGAACATGGGGAACACAAAATCCCGCACAAACTCTTCACGCAGGTCTTCGATGAAGATGTTGCTGGGCTTGATGCCCATCTTGATGGCTTTGGCGCGGGCCGGTTCAATTTCCTCGCCTTGGCCAATGTCGGCGGTGAAGGTGACCACCTCGCAGTGGTACTCGTCTTGCAGCCACTTCAAGATGATGGAGGTGTCTAAACCACCCGAATAGGCGAGAACAACGCGTTGGGGTGCAGAGCTTTTGGGGGAGGCGGGCCGTTTAGTGGGCATGGTGTCTGTTGTGTTGAAGCAAAGCCGAGATTCTAGGACACCGCAAAAAAAAACCGCCTAGGAAGGCGGTTGGCAAGATCGCAAATAGCTTAGAAGCTTTGCGGTGCTGACCCAATGGGGGGGATGGCGTTTTGCGCTGGATAGGGGACGCTGGGCGGTGCAGGTTGGCTGGATGAAATCATGGGGGTGACTTGCAAGCGCACGGTGGGACCTGGGTCTTGGGGCATTTGCACGTTGTATTGCTTGCCGTTGAACTCGTAAACCACGTTGTAGGCGACGGTGCGGTTTTCGTAAAAGTTCTGGGTATTGCAGGTTTGCACATTGTGGACTTCGGCAGGAGGCGAACCTTCGATTTTGTCGCCCAACATGGCGCCACCAATGAGGCCGATGGCAGTTGCCAAGGCGTTGCCTTCACCTTTGCCAATGGTGTTACCCACCACGCCGCCAGCGATGGCGCCCATGGCAGAACCCGCGCCAGATTTGCGGGGCTGGGTAGCAACTTGTTGCTGTGTACAAACCTGACGGGGTACTGCGACTTGTTGGATGATGGGCATGGAAGAAATCACGCGACCGACTTCTTGCGCACCCACTGAAGAAACGAAAGCACCAGAAGCCAACAAAACCAAGGGGATGTAACGTGTCATAAGTTCTCCAAAATCAAATGAATCTCATCAGTCAACGTTTTGGCAAGCAGGGTGGTTGACCTTGAGCCTAGTTTAGCAAGGCAAACTTCAGAGACAATGACTGGATGAATATTCAGGAATGGCTATCCCATTGTGAGCGTTTACACCCGCAAAACATCGATATGGGCTTGGAAAGAGTGTCCGCGGTTGCCAAGAATATGGGCTTGCAATTTGCCTGCCCTGTCATCACAGTGGCCGGCACCAATGGCAAAGGCTCCACCTGCGCCATGCTTGAATCTATTTTGCGCGAAGCCGGTTATCGCACCGGATTGTTTACATCGCCACATTTGGTTTTTTTTGAGGAACGCTGCAAGATCAACGGGCAGGCGGTGTCATCATCCGTTTTGACCGCGCATTTCGCCAAAGTAGAAGCCATGCGTGGTGATACCAGCTTGAGCTATTTCGAGTTCACAGCCTTGGCCATCTTCAGTTGTTTGGCTAACGCCCAACTGGACGTGGTGATTTTGGAGGTGGGCTTGGGTGGTCGCTTAGACGCAGTCAATGTGATTGACACCGACTGCGCCATCATCACCAGCATTGATCTCGACCATACCGAGTGGTTGGGCCCTGACCGAGAAAGCATAGGCCGTGAAAAGGCCGGCATCATGCGCAGTGGCAAGCCAGCGATCGTCAGCGACCCGCAGCCGCCCGCCAGCTTGGCGCACCACGCTGAAAAGGTGGGCGCATTGCTGTGGCAATCGGGCAGCGATTTCCATTTTTCGGGTGACCAGCAGCAATGGCGCTGGCAGGGGGAAGGGCGAACCTGGGCGGGTTTGGCTTACCCCGCCTTGCGCGGTGTTAACCAATTGGTCAATGCCGCAGGTGTTTTGGCTGCCTTGCATGCTTTACGCGATAGCCTGCCCGTTACCGCACAAGCCATACGACTGGGCTTGTCTCGTGTGGAATGGTCTGGGCGTTTTCAAATGCTGCCTGGCCAACCTGCTGTGGTCTTGGATGTGGCGCACAACCCCCACGCGGTGGCAGCCTTGGCGCACAACTTGGACGCCATGGGCTACTTTGCGGTTACCCGTGTGGTCATGGGTGCCATGGCTGATAAAGACATCCAGGCCATGGTGCAACGTTTGCAGCCTTTGGTGGAGCACTGGTATTTTTGTGACCTGCCCTCACAACGCGCTGCCACGGCCAAGCAGTTGCAGTCGCTTTGGCAAGCTTGTGCGCCGCGCCAAGGACAATCGGTCCAAACCTTTGCTGACCCCGTTGTCGCCTTAGGTCAAGCCATGGCCGACGCGAACCCCACTGATAGAATTCTTGTCTTTGGATCTTTCCTGACCGTTGGCGGTGTTTTACAGCACGGCATAGCGGGCCGCCTTTCTGCCCAAAGCCCACCTGACTGACATGGCATTTTTCAAGTCCCGTTCCCCTGGCAATGCTTCGGCAGATGATAAAAATGCCGATGGCCTCGCTGCTCAAAGCTTAGACACCTTGCGACGCCAAGCACGTCACCGCTTGATTGGCGCGACTGTCTTGGTATTGCTTGCGGTCATTGGTTTTCCATTGGTGTTTGATACCAAGCCCAGAGAACTTGCAGCCGACATCCGCATTGAGATGCCTGACAAAGACGCGGTGCGCCCCTCCCAAGCACCGACTCCGCCGCCTTCCGTTGTTGCTGCCCCAGCACCTGTGCCTGATGTACCGGCATCTAATGAACCCACAGCCGCCGAATTGGCTCCCAAGACTGTCGTTCCGCCTTCTGTCATGCCTGAAAAAGTTCCACAGGCTATTGCCAAAGAGGAAGAAGTCCCTTCAAAGCCTGACTCTGGTAGTGAAAAGTCTGGCGATTCAGCGCCTAGGTTTATCGTGCAAGTGGGTGCATTTGCTGAAGAAAGCAAGTCCAAGGAAGTTCGCTCCAAACTTGAAAAAGCGGGTATCAAAACCTATACCCATATCGCTCAAACCAAAGAGGGCAAACGCATACGTGTGCGTGTTGGCCCTTTTGCAACCAAAGAAGAAGCGCAAAAAACGGTCGAAAAAATCAAGTCTTTGCAGCTCAGTGCCACGGTACTGACCCTCTGATGCGATGAACAGCCTGGACTTGGTTTTGCTGGCGTTGACCGCACTGTCTGTCGTTTTTGGCTTGTGGCGCGGCGTGATCCGCGAATCATTTGTGGTAATTGCTTGGTTGGCCGGGTTTCCCATTGCCAGCCAATTTGCCCCCGATGTACGACGCTTGCTCAATTTGAGCGATTTTTCGCCTGCCTTGGCTTATATGTTGGCTTGGGTGATTGTTTTTTTGGCGGTGTGGCTGATCTGTCAATTGATATCAGCCGTCTTAAGCGGCATGTTGTCTTTGGTAGGTTTGGGTATCTTCAACCGCATCTTGGGTGGTGTTTTTGGGCTGACCCGTGCAGCGCTCTCATTGATGGTGTTGACCATCATCGTTGGCTTAACCCCAGCAGTTAGCTACCCCTTGTGGCAATCGTCTTGGGTGGCCCAAATGGCCAAGCAAGGCATTGTGTTTTTCAAGCCTTTTTTACCTGCTCCTTTGGAAGGTTGGGTGTTCTGATGTGTGGCATTGTGGGCGTGGTCAGTCAAACAGCGGTGAATCAACTCATCTATGACGCTTTGCTGTTGTTGCAGCACCGTGGACAAGATGCAGCGGGCATCGTCACGCAACTTGAGCAAAAGTTTTTCATGCACAAAGCCAAGGGCATGGTGCG
>CAMDKR010000127.1 GCA_945901225.1 Bordetella parapertussis
GCGCTTTTCATGGCGGGTATTCGCCCGACCACACGAGCCCATCGCATCAGCAAGCCTCGGGCCATCAAGCTTCACGCAGCCATTCGGCAGGTGCTGATGGCAGCCGTTGCCCAAGGTGGCAGCAGCTTGCGCGATTTTTCCAATGCGCAAGGACAAAACGGCTACTTCCAGTTGCAAGCCATGGTTTATGACCGTGCGGGGGAGCCTTGCCGCGTATGTGCCACGCCCGTTAAGCGATTGGTGCAAGGGCAGCGCTCTACCTTTTATTGCCCCCAATGCCAAAAGCCCTGATTAAGTCGCCAAGCTTTGCCAAGCGTTTAGTGGCTTGGCAAAAGCAGCATGGCAGGCATGACCTGCCTTGGCAATCCAGTTCTGATCCTTACCGCGTGTGGCTGTCCGAGATCATGCTGCAACAAACCCAAGTGGTGACGGTCAAGGCTTATTACGACAAGTTTTTAAAGCGTTTCCCAACGGTATCTGGCTTGTCCAGTGCCAGCTTGGATGAGGTGTTGGGCTTGTGGAGCGGGTTGGGCTATTACAGCCGCGCCAAAAACTTGCATCGCTGTGCGCAGATGGTGGCGAGTGCGCATGGCGGTGTTTTTCCAAATACCAAAGATGCGTTGCAAGCCTTGCCTGGCATTGGCCCATCTACCGCGGCGGCCATCGCCTCTTTGTGCTTTGGAAAACGAGAAGCGATATTGGATGGCAATGTGAAACGGGTGCTGACGCGGGTCCATGGCTTTGGGCACGATTTGTCGCAAGCAATCCACGAAAAAGCCCTGTTGAAGATCGCACAGCAGGTTTTACCTGTTGGTGAAAGTGATATGCCTAGCTACACCCAAGGCATGATGGATTTGGGTGCGACTTTGTGCACTCGCAGCCAGCCTGCATGTCAGCGCTGCCCTATGCAAGACATGTGCGTGGCGCACCAAGAAGGTCTAGCCACCCACTACCCCGTTAAATCGCGCAAGCTCAAGCGCAGCGCTCAATCGATGTGGTTGCTGTTTGCGCGCAGCTCTGAGGCTGCGGTTTGGTTGCAGCAGCGCCCGCCCAAGGGCGTGTGGGCAAGTTTGTTCACATTTCCTATTTTTGACAGCGAGGAGGATTTACGGGCATCGTTGCCTAAGCCCTTGCAAAGCAAGCTGCAGTTTGCACCAGCTTTTGTGCATGTATTGACCCACAAGGATTTGCATTTGCATGTGGCGCATTTGAGTTTGCCAACGACAAAAAGCTTAGGTGTAACAGGGCAGTGGTGGCGTGCACAAGACTGGCCAAGCTTAGGTCTGCCAGCGCCCGTGCGTCAACTGTTATTGGCTTAAAGGGTGTCGAGTTCGCGGTGACGCTTGAGGCTGACCCAATCAGCGGAAAAACCTTGGTGCAAAGCCTCGACCAAATACACCGAACGGTGCTGACCTCCCGTGCAACCGATGGCGACTGTCACATAGCTGCGGTGGTCGTTTTTAAGAGAAGGCAACCATTGCCCTAAAAAATCGCTGATGTGCAACTGCATGGTTTGTACAGGGGTTTGACTTGCCAACCATTGCGCCACGGCGGCGTCTCGCCCTGTCAGTGCTTTCAAGTCAGCTTCGTAATGCGGGTTGGGCAACATCCGCACATCAAACACAAAGTCAGCATGAACAGGGATGCCGCGTTTGAAAGCAAAGGACTCGAACATCAGCGTTAACTGAGCGCTGGGCGCCGTGACCAAGGAGTGAACATAGTCTTGCAACTTACCTGCACGCAGCAAACTGGTGTCGATGATGTGAGACTCTTCGCGCAAATCTGACAAAAGTTTGCGCTCAAGTTCAATCGCTGCGATCAAGTCTCGGGTGGAAACCGCCGCGCCTTTGTCAGCGCGTGATAAGGGGTGGTTACGCCGGGTTTCAGAAAAACGGTGGACCAGTGTGTCGGTGTTGGCGTCTAAAAACAGCAGCCTGACATGCACCTGTTCGTGGCGCAACTGGGCCAACTGCGCGGGTACCAAATGCAAGGCGTGGGCGCTGCGCACATCCATGGCAATGGCCATCTTGTCTTGCTGCGTTTGGTCTTCTAGGTGGACCAAAGGCAGCAGCAACTCGGGCGGAAGGTTATCGATGCAGTAGTAGCCCGCATCTTCCAAGGCGTGAAGTGCAATGGATTTGCCAGAGCCCGACATGCCCGTGATCAAAATGACTTCGCGGCTCATGTACGCGCAGCCTTGGGTTTGGGTGCCGCCTTGGTCATGGCTTGCAGCATTTCTCGTGCGTGGGCATGGGTGGTGTCGGACAAGCGCTCACCTCCCAACATACGTGCAATTTCAGCCACTCTTTGCTCACCTGTTGCGGGCATTACCTGACTGGCAACACCTTCTTTGTCAGCATGTTTGGAGACCACCCAATGGTGGTCAGCGCAAGCCGCCACTTGAGGCAAATGTGTGACCGCCAAGACTTGGCGGTCTTTGCCCAGTTGTTTCATGAGACGACCCACGGTTTCAGCAACTGCGCCGCCAACACCCGCGTCCACCTCGTCAAAAATAAGTGTTTGTGCTGTACCCAACTGGCTGGTGGTCACTGCGATGGCCAAGGCGATGCGAGAGAGTTCACCGCCCGAGGCAACTTTGCCCACGGGTCTGGGTGTGCTGCCAGCATGGCCTGCCACCAAGAATTGCACTTCCTCCAAGCCATGGCTGGCTGGTTCGTCCAAGGCTTGCAGTTGCACTTGGAATTGCCCGCCTTGCATGCCCAAATTTTGCATGGCTTGGGTGATGGAGGCCGCCAACTTGGGGGCGGCTTTTTGGCGTGCTTGCGAGCGTTTGCGAGCTTCGGCCATGAAAGCGTTTTTCGCTTTTTGTTCGGCTGCCTCTAGCGCAGCCAAATCGACAGCCGCGTCCAGTTTCACAAGCTCTTGCTGCCAGCCGTGGTACAGCGCTGGCAACTCTTGGGGCGTGCGTTTGTAGCGTCGTGACAAACCCACCCAAAGCCCCATGCGGGCATCAATATCGGCCAAACCTTGTGGATCGAGGTCGGCTCGTCGCAACCAAGCTTGCAGGCTGTAAGCGGCATCCTCGGCTTGCGCCAGCGCAGAGCTAAGTTGATCAGACAGCTGTTGGAACTCGGCTTCAATATTGGCTTGCTCTTGCAAAGCCTTGACTGCTTGAGCCAAGTGGCTGTGCGCAGCATCTTCCTCTTGCAGATGCGTGAGGGCAGTTTGTGCTGCGTCTAAAAGGGTCTGTGCGTGGGACAAGCGTGTGTGTTGCGCGTTTAACTCTTCCCACTCATCAACGCCTGGCGAGAGTTTGTCTACCTCGCCAATTTGCCAACTTAGTCGCTCACGCTCTTGTTGCAACTGGTCTTGCGCCGAACGGGCGTGTTCCAAGGTTTGCAGGCTTTGCCGCCAATCGTTCCAAAGATTTTGCAAAGCTAGTGCGGGGATTTGGGCAAAGGCGTCGAGCAATTCACGCACGGCGCTGGGGCGTGTCAGGCTTTGCCAAGCGTGTTGGCCATGAATATCCAGCAATTGATCGCCGATTTCACGCAATTGCGAGGCTGTGGCTGGGCTGCCATTGATCCACGCGCGGCTTTTGCCTTGCGCATCGATGCTGCGTTTAAGCAATAAATCGTCGGCAGCATCAAAGCCGTTGTCTTGCAGCCAAGGTTGCAGGTGGGCGGGCGTGGAAAACTCAGCGCACAACTCGCTGCGAGCCGCGCCTTCGCGCACCACACTGGCTTCAGCACGGGCGCCCAGCACCAATTGAAGTGCGTCTATCAATATAGATTTACCAGCCCCCGTTTCCCCGCTGAGAACGGTAAACCCAGCGCCGAACTCCAACTCGAGTTGACGCACGATGACAAAGTCGCGCAGGCTGATGCGTTGCAAGCTCATGAACCACCCTCATTCCAATGCAATTTATGGCGCAGTGTGTCAAAGTAATTCCAACCTTTGGGGTGAAGAAATACCGCATGGTGTGGTGATTTACGCACCAAAACTTTATCCCCAATCAGGATAGAGGCCATGGATTGCATATCAAAATTGGCGCTGGCATCGCGTCCGCCCACCAATTCGATTGTGACCTCTGCATCGTCGGCCAATACCAAGGGTCGGTTGGAAAAGGTGTGCGGCGCTATGGGCACCATCACCAAACCACCCAAAGCGGGTTGCAACAGGGGGCCGCCAGCTGACAAAGAGTAGGCAGTGGAACCTGTGGGGGTGGAGATGATCAGGCCATCTGCGCGTTGGTTGGCCACAAAATGCCCATCGATCGATACCCGTAACTCCACCATGCCAGAGGAAGCACCGCGGTTAATGACCACATCGTTCAAAGCCAACGCGTCGAACACACAATCTGTGCCCCGCCAGACTTGTGCATGCAACATGCTGCGCTGGTCCTCCTCGTAATGGCCTTGCAGCATGGGTTGCAAAGTCGTTTCCATGTGTTCCAAGGAAATATCCGTGATAAAGCCAAGCCTGCCTTGGTTGATGCCAATCAACGGAATACCATGAGGAGCGAGTTGCCTGCCAAAACCCAGCATGGTGCCGTCGCCTCCGACCACCAAGGCAAGGTCGCATTGCTTGGCAATGCCTGCAACATCCATCACAGGGCAACCCTGATCACCCAAATACGCTGCGGTGTCTTTTTCCACCACCACGTCGCAGCCTTGGCTGAGCAAAAAAGCCACCAAGGAGGCCAGTACGGGCTGACCCGATGACGCAGCAGCACCATGGCTGGATGAGGCGTGGGATTTGCCGATAAGAGCGATTTGGCCAAACTTTGGATTCATAGGCCAAATTACATCATTAAAATGACCCGAAAGGATGACCATGCTGGACGATCGCGCCAAGTTGTTGCTCAAGACCCTGGTAGAGCGCTATATCGCTGACGGCCAGCCTGTGGGTTCGCGCACGCTGTCCCGCGCCAACGGCATCGAGTTGTCTCCAGCCACCGTGCGAAATGTCATGGCTGACCTTGAGGAAATGGGTCTGATTGTCAGTCCCCACACATCGGCGGGACGTATTCCCACAGCGCGGGGCTACCGATTGTTTGTTGACACCATGTTGACTTTTGATCGCCAACATTTACAAGCGCCGAGTTTGGTGGCGGAGCAGCCGCAAAAAGTCATCACCAGTGCAGCGCAGTTGTT
>CAMDKR010000128.1 GCA_945901225.1 Bordetella parapertussis
CCAGCAGCAAAATCGCCACGAAACGGGTGACGGCGTCGCCCTCGGTCCATAAATTGATGAGTCCAAATTCGTTGTTCATGTCTGCTCTTTATTCCAAAGTGAATTGAATCGGTACTTGGTACCACATGGCCTCTGCCACACCGCCTCGCTTGCCTGGCACGTAGCGCCAGCGCATGGCCGCCTCCATTGCTGACTTGTCTAAACGCTCGAACCCACTGGAAGTGAAAAGCTCTGCCTTTTGAGGACGGCCATCTTCGCCGATCAGCACTTTCACCACCACCCGGCCCTGCTCGCCCAAGCGCTTGCTCATGCGCGGATAGTCTGGCGGCGGATTGTGCAGGTAATCGGCTTTGGAGGTCGGCAGCTCGACCTTTGCAGGCGGTGGCGGGGCGGGTGCTGCTGGCGGTGGGCTGGGAGGCGTCGGGGGCGCAGGGGGCGCTGGTGCGGCCGCAGGCACCGCCGGCGCGGTGGGCGCTGCTGTGGGCGCACTCAGCACCGCAGCTAGCGCGGGACTCACCACGGGTGGCGCAGGTGTCACGACCGGCTGCACGGTTTGTGGCGGGGGCGGGGTCGGCACAGGCTTAGGCGGCTCCACCGGTTTGGGTGGTTCGGGCGGCTTAAGGGGAGGCGGCGGCGGGGGCGGGGGCGGTTCTGCTTGGCTGATGGCCATGATAGGCACCACCACTTCCACCATGCGCTGCAGCAAGCCTTGGTGCAAAGCCCACAGCGCAGCAAGGTGGAACAGCACCACGCTGGAGACGATGACGGGGGTACGAGATGCGCTCACACTCAAAAATCTTTACGCGGACTAAACCCGTGATTGTGCCTAAAACGGCTTCAGTGCTTGTGTTGTTCGGACTGAGCAGGGGCTTTGGGTGTTTGCACATAAACCTCCACCTTGACTTCGCCCGAACGCTTGAAGGTCAGCCAAACAGGGAAACGGTCGCCGTCTTTCAACGCTTGTTTCAAGCCCAGCAACATCAGGTGGTAGCCATTGGGGTTTCCTTTGGCAACAGACACCTCCCCACCCGCAGGGATTTCTATGCTGCTTAAGGGCCGCATTTTCATGACGTCGCCATCCATGGTCATTTCATGGATTTCTACCTTGTCAGCCATTGGGGTTTTTGCAGACAACAATTGATCCGCTTCTTTGCCAGCGTTTTTGATGCCCTTGAAATACACCGCACCGTTTTGCGAACCTGCCAAAGAAGGCGTTGCATAGGGATGGCGCACGAACAAGTCACCCAACTCAAAGCCATGGGCATTTGCAGTGATTGCCATGATGCTGCCCAAGCAAAACAACAATAAACGGGCAAAAAGCGGGTTGCGATAGCGGGTCATAGGGTGTTTCCTTTCAGTGAGCTCAAGAGGTGAATTCAATGTGTCCATTTCAGCTCCGCCAACAAAGTGCGACCTGGGTACAGGTGGAAGTTCCAGTACTTGTTGTTGTTAAGGTTGTCGATTCCCACAGCCCCTGACCACTGCCTGTCAAACCGGTAGAACATACGGGTGTCGATAGTGAAATAGTTGCTCACACCCGTGTAAGTGGAGCCATTCACGTCATAGTTGCCCAGTTGCGAATACTGCTTGCCGCTGTATCTGGCCGCTAACGAGCTGCTCAGCTTATCGCTCCAGTGGTACAGCGCCAAACCTGTGGCTCGCCACATGGGTACGCGTGGTTGAAATTTGTTGATGGTGTTGAAGGCGGTGCTGGTGTTGCTGCTGTAGTCGTAGCCAGCGTTTTCTTTGATGCGTGAATTGGCATAGGTCAAACTGCCTGACAAATCCAACCCCTTGAGCAACACATCAGAGTCCAAGGCATACAACTCCAAGCCATCGGTTCGCATACGCCCTATATTGGTGACCCGCCTGGTGCTGGCGCTGGTGTTCAAGTTGTCGACCTTTACCTGCGAAAAAATCGAATCTCGCACTGTTTCCGTGAACAAGGTGATGCGCAACAAGCCAGTGCCTGTGTCTTTCTCTGCGCTGAGTTCGGTGGTTTTGGATCGCTCTGGCTTTAAGCCAGGTTCGTTCAAAAAGTTTTGGCCGCTGGCCGCAGCCGCTGCGGTGGTCGAGCCATACAACTCCGAAACCGTGGGCATACGCACCGCTCTGCCAGACGAGGCTTTCAACACCCATTGCGGCGTGGCTTGAAACGATAACGCCGCTTTGGGTGAGTAATAGGTTTCTTGGCGATTGGCGTAGCCCTCGGAGGTGGTGGAAGTGACGGTCACCAAATCGGTGGTGCTGAAATTGTTTTTCTTGTTGTAACCGTTTGCCGCTTTCCATGATTCGGCTCGTACGCCCAGCACCGCTTTCCAGCCAGGCATGAAGGCCCACGCATCTTGGGCGTAGAGGCTTTGGGTGCCCGTTTGTCCGCCCAAGTCCGAGGTCATGGTTCCTTGGGGGCTGCTCAACCAACTGCCGCTGGTGAGTTGCACTTGGCTGTTAAGGGTGCGTAATTTGTAAACATCTTGGGTATAACCAAAATCCACGGTGTGTGCGCCGCCTGTACCTTGCGGCCGCCACGTGCCCTTCAAGGCCAAAGTCATCCAACCCGTGCCATCTTGGTCAGAGATGCTGGCGGGGTAATACTTAGCGCCGTTCTTGTTGTAGGCCGCTTCGTTGCTGCTGCTATTGCTGACCCGCGTGGCTTGCGAGCGGCTGATCGATTGCTGAAAATCGTACAGGCTGGTGGCCGCCTCCCAATCCCATACACCTTGGGTATGGGTTTTGAGGGACAGGCCATGCATCAGATGTTCCCAGCTGTCTTGGGAGCCTAAAAATTCGGTGCCGGTCATGCTGTAGTAATTGCCATCCACCTTGACTTTGGAGGCGTAGTAAAGCGGCGCACCCGCGCTGGTACTGAGGTAAGAGTTTGCGCTGCCTCGTGAATCGTTTTGCCATAGTCCCAAGGTGTAGCTGGCTCGCATGGTGGGGGTCACTGCATAGGCCAGTTTCAGCTTGCCGTGGTCTTGCACCGTGTGGTATTGGGTGCTGGTGCCCAGCACCCGACCCGCTTGGTTTTCGGTGCCCAGCACGTCCACGCCGCCGCTTGCATTGGTCGCTGCACCAGCCGTTGCTCTGGCCTTCCATGCAAACACCATGGGCTGGCCTTGGCTGTTCAAGTGGCTGCCGTTCAGCCACCACGACCAATCCCCACTGCGTCCACCCACAGAAGCACTGCCTTGCATTCCCGCAAAGTCGCGGTTGGTTTGGTAAACATTGAAGTCTTGAATCGACCCACCGAGTTGCACATTCGCTTCGAATTTTTGCGGCATGCGGGTGACGTAATCGACGATGGCGCCCACCGAGTTGCCGGGGTAGGCAGCGGAGAACGGGCCGTACATCACATCCACCCGCCCGATTTCTTCGGGCGTGACCATGCCCCAGCGGGGGGCGTAGGTTGCGCCATTGCCCAAGTAGTTGGAGAGCAAGATGCCATCGGCATACACCGCGCTTCTTGCACTGTTGCCTGTTCCCGAGGCGCGGCTGGACAAGACAGCATGGTTGTAGTCACCGATATAACGCTTGCGCACCAACAAGCTGGGGAAATAACGCAAAGCGTCTTCGCTGTCGGTGGCGTTGATGGTTTTCTCGATTTGCTCCTTGGTGATGCCCTCCAAGGTGGTGGGTATCTGGGTGGGTAAGGAAGTGGGTTGACCTGAGGTCACCGTCACCACGCCCAAGGACTTGCTCTGAGTATTAACCACATCGGCAGGACTGGCCGCCCCTTCTTGCGCCGTGGCTACCAAGGGCAGCAGGCACATGCTTGTACACAACATGTTTTTGAACTTCATCACAACTCCGAAAAAGAAAACCACCCGCAGCGCTGACGCTTGTCAGACTTTGCGGGAACAGCAATCGATCAGAGTTGGGCGGGAGGTCCGCGAGAAGGCAGCGGCGGCGCGGTAGCCGACGCAATATGCGCCGCTGCAACAGGCGGCAGGGCGTGGGAGAGGGGAGAAGGTTGAGCAAGTTGCACTGTGCAAGGCGCAGGCGGCAAAGCCACTGGCAAGCACAAGGCGCAGTCCATTGTTCCGTGGCTGGGTACAGCGCTGTCAGTGCCATCCACGGCCACCAGTTTGAGCATGCCGCCGCTGGTACACACCAGTTCGGTGGCCTTGGGCGCCACCAAAGAAGAGGCCATCGCCACACCCAAAGACAAAGCAAACCACACCAGCACGAAGCGGGTAAGGTGGCGCAGTTGTCTGAAGGCTTGCATAGCGAAAAGTGTACTCGCTTGGTTTTTCAGCCGAAATCGGCAGGTCGCTTGGCTTTCAATGCAGCCACGCCTTCGCGCACATCGGGGCCGGCAAAGCCCATGAATTCCAGCGCCAGCGAGGTGTCAAATGCGGGCCCTGCTTGGCGCAGCCAGTTGTTCAAGGAATACTTGGTCCAGCGGATGGCGCTTTGGCTGCCATTGGCCAATTTGTCGGCCACCTCATAAGCCTTGTTCAGCAATTGATCGTCTTCCACGCACAAGGACACCAGTCCAATGCGCTCGGCCTCTTCGCCGCTGACCGCTTCGCACAGCAACAGGTAGTACTTGGCTTTGGCCATGCCGCACAACAAGGGCCAAATGATGGCCGCGTGGTCACCAGCCGCCACGCCCAAGCGGGTATGGCCATCGACGATCTTGGCGCTTTTGGCAGCAATGGAAATGTCGGCCAACAAACCTGCCACCAGTCCCGCGCCCACAGCTGGACCGTGCAGGGCGCTGACGATGGGTTTGTCGCAGTTGATGACGTTGTAGACCAAGTCCCGCGCCTCTTTCCACACCCGTGTGCGTACCTCGAAGTCCTCGGCCATGTCTTGCACCAGTTGCAAATCGCCGCCGCCCGAAAACCCCATGCCCTCGCCGCGCAGCACCGCGCAGCGCACGCTGTCGTCGCGGCCCACATCACGCCAAATCTCGCACAAGTCCTCGTGGCCCGCATGTCCTGCCGTGGGCAATTTGCCGTTGATGGCCTTCATTTGGATATCCAGCACGCTGTCCCTGGGGCCGCGGCGGGTGATGGACA
>CAMDKR010000129.1 GCA_945901225.1 Bordetella parapertussis
AAAGCGGTTCGCAAAGTAATTCAGGCTGACGGTGTGCGGCCCCTGCCCCCACTCCATGCCGATGTCCATTTGACGGGCTTTTTCGGTTTGCAAAGCGACCGAGCCTTGCTCATAAGCGGAGGTCGCCACATGTACGCCATCGGCACGCAGCTCATAGTCTTTGGGCGCCCGTGCGGTACGCGCCCCATGGGCTTTGAGCGACACATCGGAACTGAGCTTGTACAAAACACCCACTGAACTGCTGATAGGGGAAAACGTGTTGGACGTTGCGGCAGAGTAACGGGTCGACCCATCGTCCTCTGGGTCGAAGGCATTGCCATTGACTTTGACAGCTTCGGAACGAAGACCAAAACTGAAACCTCCCCATGGTTTTTTCAGTTCTTGAACCAAGTAAATCGCTGATTGCCGGGTTTGGGTCGACGGCATGAAGGCCTCCGCGCCATTGGCTGCAAAGCGGCTGTCCTCACCTTGCCAGCCGACAACCCCTTGCCACTGTCCCCATGGGCTGGCCACGGCTTGGTGCTTGGCGCTCCAGCGCAGCTCTTGTCCCTCTTGGCTGAACAACGTCCCAACCTCACCCGATTCGTATTCCGTGTGTTTGTAATCGGTGTTGGAGAACTGCACCCGCATGTTCTCCCAACCACGCAGAGGATGGCGAATTTCCGTTTCCAAGGCATAGCGATCGCTTTGCATGCCGATGGTCACAGCGTCCTCGGCCACCGTGCCGTAAGTGCTGTTGTAGTGCGTGCCTGACAAGCCCAGATAACCTTTGTCCCAAAAGACCGAGCCGCCCAAGGCATAGCCACGGCTGGTGTTGGCCGAATTACAAATGGCCTTGGCCGAGGGGTCAGAACCCGACTTGGTGCAAGCCAAGGTATCGGGCACACCCATGTCGCCGCTGTGCCTGCCGAAGGCATCTACATGCAGGCCATAACGATCGTTGCCAGATTCGAGCATGACCGCGGCACGGGACTCTTTGTTGACCGTGGACCAACCCACATCGGCCTTGCCGCTCAAGCCTTCCATGGGCTGCGTAGGAATGCGGTTGTCGATCAAATTCACCACGCCCCCCACAGCGCTGCCGCCGTACATGATGGCTGCCGGCCCTCGCAAAACTTCTATGCGCTCGACTGTCAAAGGGTCTGACGGCACTGCATGGTCATTGCTAAGCGCAGACACATCGTACGAGCTTGCGCTGTTGTTCAAAATTTTGATCCTGTCGCCCTCCATGCCACGGATGATGGGACGGCTGGCATTGGGGCCGAAATAGCTGCTGCTCACGCCAGGGGTGGTTGCCAATGTTTCACCTAAGGTGCTTTGAGAATGCATGAGCAACTCCTCGCCTTGCAGGACTTGCACGGCTTGTATGCCCTCGGCATTGCCCAAGGCATTGCCCAAGGCATTGCCCGTCACCGTCACTTGTTGCAAGCGCTCAGCATTTGCGACAGGCATGTTTTGGGCTTGTGAAGGAAGCATCTGAAAGAGCAAGATGGCCAAGCCCCAACGCTTGGCGTCGTGTACTTGGTTTTGGGGTGAAAATCGGTCCATGGAATCCTCCTTTACACGATAATGATAATTCATTATCACATAAACAGCTCATCCTATGGAACGCATCACCAAACAAGGCACAGCCATCCTCAACGCCATCAAAACGGCTGGCCGCCCCTTGCTAGCGCAAGAAATTTTGGATGCCGCAGCGGCCGAGGCGCCGGGCATGGGTATCGCCACGGTGTACCGCAACATCAAATCGTTGGTAGAGAACGGCCTGATTGGCACGGTGAACCTGCCTGGCGAGAACCCCCGCTACGAGTCCTCGCACCACCACCACCACCACCATTTCCATTGCACACGCTGCGACAAGGTCTATGACGTGCATGAATGCCCGGGGGAGTTACAGCAACTTGCCCCCAAAGGCTTTCATGTGGAGAGCCACGAGCTCACGCTGTACGGTGCGTGTGAGAGTTGCCAACTCAGTCCCCCGCCACCTTGAGCATGATTTTGCCGATGTGGGTAGACGACTCCATCAGCGCATGGGCTTGCGCGGCTTGCTCGAGATCGAACACTTGGTGAATAACGGGCAAGGCTTTGCCTTGCGCCAGCAGCGGCCAGACCTGCGTTTGCAATTCATGGGCCATTTGCGCCTTGTCCGCTGCGCTGCGCGGACGCAAGGTGGAGCCGGTGAAGGTCAGGCGCTTGACCATCAGCGCGATCCAATCCACCTCGGTTTTCGAGGGCTGTAAAAACGCGATTTGCACCAAGCGGCCGTCAATGGCGAGCGTTTGCAAATTGCGCTGCATATAGTCGCCGCCCACCATGTCCAAAATGATGTTCACGCCTTTTTGCTCGGTGGCGGCAAGGGCTTGGGCGACAAAATCTTGCTGGCGGTAATCGATGGCCACATCGGCACCCGCCTTGAGACAAGCCGCCACCTTGTCAGCATTGCCCACGGTACACAGCACTTTGGCGCCAAAGGCTTTGGCCAATTGGATGGCCGTCAAACCAATGCCAGAAGACCCGCCATGCACCAAGAAGGTTTCACCTGCCTGCAAATGGCCGCGCTGAAACACATTGGTCCAGACGGTGAAATAGTTTTCGGGCAAGGCTGCCGCTTGCAACAGACTGAACCCCTTGGGAACAGGCAAAGCTTGCCCCTCGGGGATGCTGACGTACTCGGCATAGGCTCCGCCATTGGCCAAGCCACACACCGCGTCACCCACCTTCCACTGCGTCACGCCCTCGCCCAACGCCACCACATGGCCCGAGGCTTCCAAGCCCAAAATCGGCGAAGCGCCTGGTGGGGGCGGATAGCGGCCACTGCGCTGTAAGCAATCGGGTCGGTTCACACCCGCATAAGCCACTTTCACCAAAACCTCGCCAACGGCCGGCACAGGAACGCCGGTTTGGGCGGCCTGCAAAACCTCGGGGGCACCGCCACTGCCGTGGTCGATGAAGCGCATCAGGGAGGGAATCGTCATGGTGAAAACCTTGTCTACAAAGCGGTTGGGAGGCATTGCTGGGGCGTGCAGGATAGCACCGCACACCGCAAACCCTGCCCCATGCCCCTGATTAAACTCCGTTAAACTGTGTTTTTATACAGTAGCTATCCTCTCTTGACATGCACACCCTGCACCAACACCCCCAAGCCCTGCAAAACCACCCCAGCGGCACGCCGCTGCGCCTGCTGCTGCACCGCATGTCGGCCGGCTTTCCTTCACCCGCCGCCGACGATACCGAAGACAGCCTCGACCTCAACGACTACTTGGTTCGCCACAAGCCCGCCACCTTCATGTTCAATGTGCGTGGCGACTCCATGCGCGGTGCCAGCATTGAAGATGGCGACAAAGTGGTGGTGGACCGCTCGCTGCAAGCGCGGCACAACGACATCGTCATCGCCGTGGTTGAAGGCGACTACACCATCAAGCGCTTGCACCAGCAACACGGACGCCTCGAGTTGCGCCCCGAAAACCCCGCCTACCAAGCCATTGTGCTGAGCGCTGAGCGGCCTTTGGAGGTTTGGGGCGTGGTGGTCGGCGTGGTGCGGCGCTTGACACGCGGGGGCTAGGCATGAACACCCCCGCACAGTTTGCGCTGGTTGATGTGAACAATTTCTATGTCAGCTGTGAACGCGTATTTCAACCGCGCCTGCACAACATCCCCATGGTGGTGCTCTCCAACAACGATGGCTGCGCGGTGGCTCGCTCCAACGAGGTCAAAGCGCTGGGCGTGAAGATGGGTGCACCTTGGTTTTCGCTGAAAGATTTGGCGCTGTTGCATGGCATCGAAGCGCTTTCCTCCAACTACACGCTGTACGCTGACATGAGCCAACGGGTGGTGGACATCTTGCGTGACTACGCGCCAGACCTCGAGGTCTACAGCATCGATGAAAGCTTTTTGCGCGTCGAACAAGTGCTGCCGCTGCACGGCGGCGGTGTGGCCTTGGGTCGACAGATGCGCCAACGCATTCGCCAGTGGACCGGCTTGCCGGTGTGCGTGGGCATAGGCCCGACCAAAACCTTGGCCAAGTTCGCCAACCATTTGGCCAAGAAGCAAGCGGTGTTTGAAGGTGTGTGCGATTTGAACGCCCTCTCACGCCCCGAGCGCCAAGACTGGATGGCGCAAACCGAGGTGCGCGAGGTCTGGGGCGTGGGCCATCGAACAGCGCGGCGCTTGGCCGAGATGGACATACACACTGTGCTCGACCTGCGCAACACACCGCCTGCCCGCTTGCGTGAGCGCTTTGGCGTGGTGATGGAGCGCATCGTGTGCGAGTTGCGTGGCGTCAGCTGCTTGGGGCTGGAAGACATCACCCCGCCGAAGCAGCAAATCATGGCCTCACGCAGCTTTGGCAGAGCGGTACATAGCATGGTGGAATTGCGCGAAGCCCTCAGTGCGCATGTGGCGCGGGCAGGTGAAAAACTGCGGGCCCAGCAGTCGCTGGCTGGCGCTGTTCACGTCTTCATCCGCACCAACCCCTTCAAGCCCGATGAACCGCAGTACAACGCCAGTTTCTTGGTACCTTTGCCCGAACCCAGCGACGACTCCCGTTTGCTCAGCGACGCGGTGTGGGTGGCTTTGCGCAAAATATTTCGCGCTGGGTTTGCCTACAAAAAAGCGGGGGTGATGCTGACCGCCTTAAGCGAAGCACGGCGTCAGCAACACGGCTTGTTCACAGACACCACCACACAAACACGTGACGCTGAGTTGATGAAAACACTCGATCGCCTGAACCTGCATTTCGGGCGTGACACCATCCATCTGGCAGCCACTGGCACCAGCCGCGACTGGCGTATGCGCAGCGCTAACCGCTCGCCACGCTTTACCACTCGCTGGGACGAGCTGCCCAGCGCTCAATAGGCGTGTTCAGCGCCACACCACCGTCTCGAAATGCACGCTGCCCAAATGGCTGCTCAGCGTCATACCGCCCTCTTGGATGGTGGCTTGCAATTGCATGCTGCGCTCGGCCATGGCGGCCATGGCTTGCGAGGCCTCAGAAGGAATGCGCATCACTTTC
>CAMDKR010000130.1 GCA_945901225.1 Bordetella parapertussis
GTAGTTACCCATCAACCCACTGAGCAACGGTGACTGTGTGGTCATGACTTGGGCCCATAGCTCGGGAGAAAAATGTTTGCTTTGGTCAGCCATTTGCATTTGCAAATCGATGAATGTTTGCACATTTTTTTCCAAATAATTACCCATAAAGCCCTGCATCGCATGGCCATAAAAGCGAATGATGTTCGCCAAGGCGACCTCAGAAAACATCGGCACACCGCCTGATTCTTCTTCCAAAATAATTTGCAACAAGATGCTTCTTGTTAAGTCTTCATTGCTTTTGGCCTCAACCACTTTGAAGACTTCACCTGCCACGACAAAGGCTTTGACCTCTTGTAGCGTGATGTAACTTGAGGTTTGGGTGTCGTACAGACGCCTGTTGGGGTATTTTTTAACCAACCGAGTCTCAACCTCCCCCTGAGGATCTGCTTCTGGAGGATTGGAAGTAGGAGAAGGTTTGCGTGCCAAAAGAATGTCCTGTTTGGGGGTTTGCAAGAGAGTCTTTGCAAAACGTCGAGCAGGTAAAAGGGCAAGGCAAAGACTGGTAGGCGCGATTGGACTCGAACCAACGACCCCCACCATGTCAAGGTGGTGCTCTAACCAGCTGAGCTACGCGCCTTCGTTGTCGAACTTAATTATTCTAACAGCAGTCTGATCAGCCAAGATGTCGCCTTGCGGTTCGCACACCCGCGACATCCTTGACAACGGTGAGAACCTTGTTCAATTTGGAAGCGTCACCCACCTCCACCGTGAAAGTCATCCACGCTGTTTCTTTGATGGATTGGGTTTGCACACCAATGACATTGATCTTGTCTTTGGCAAACACTTCTGAGATATCACGCAACAGCCCTTGTCGATCATTGGCAACAATTTGTATGTCCACAGGGTAAAGCGCATCAGCGCCGGCTCTTGCCCCCCAAGCGACAGGTATCACGCGGTCCGGCGCAGTCATTGATAACTGGATGAAATTTTTGCAACTGCTGCGGTGAACGCTCACCCCTTTGCCGCGAGTGACAAAGCCGCCCAGTGCATCCGGTGGGGCAGGCCGGCAACATTTGGCCAACTGGGTCATCAACGAGTCCACCCCCACCACCAATACGCCTGAAGGTGCGGAATGGGTTTTGTTGCGCAGGGTTTTGCGCAGCAGTCGCTCATCGTCATCCAGCAAAGGAGCGGGGGGGCGCAAGAAGGTTTCAATGGTTTTCAGCGAAAACTCATCTTTGCCCACCACCTCAAACAATTGGGCTGCGGCAGGAAAACCCAATTGAACGGCCAGTTCATCCAATTTCAAGGCGGTTTTGCCTTCGCGCTGCAAAAGGCGCTCAACCAAGTCGCGTCCTTTGGCCATGGTTTGGCTTGCCAGCTGCGCATTGAACCAAGCTCTTACCTTGGCCTTGGCTCGAGGTGAGCTTAAAAAGCCCAACTCTTGGTTAAGCCAGTCTCTTGAAGGACCCCCTTCTTTGGCAATGATCACTTCAACGGTTTGTCCATTGCGTAAAGGCGTAGACAAAGGGACCATCAGGCCGTCAACTTTCGCGCCCCTGCAGCGATGCCCCAGATCGGTGTGCAGGCTGTAGGCAAAGTCGACAGGTGTGGCCTGAACGGGCAGTTCAACAATGGCAGCTTGGGGCGTCAGCACATAAATTTTGTCCTCGTCATCCACCGCGCTTGCTTTGGGGTCAGCATGTGCGGCTTGGTTCAAATCTCGCTCCCAAGCCAATAACTGACGAAGCACAGCCATTTTTTTGGCTTGGGCATCAGACAGCTGCACACCTGCATAACCTTTGGCACCTGCTTCTTTGTAGGCCCAGTGAGCAGCCACGCCAAACTCTGCATGTTCATGCATATCTTGGGTGCGAATTTGGATTTCAACCACCTTGCCCGAGGCGTCACTCACCACGGTGTGCAAGGATTGGTAACCATTTGATTTTGGCTTGGCAATGTAATCATCAAACTCGTTATCAAGCGGTGTCATCTGGGCATGCACCCATGACAAGGCACGGTAACAGTCTTCGACAGTGCCCACGATTACCCTGAGTGCCCGCAAATCACGAACCTGTGAGAAGTCCAAAGACTTTCCGCGCATTTTTTTGATGATGCTGTAAATGTGTTTCGGCCTGCCCTGCACTTGTGCACTGATGCCTTGTGCCAGCAATTGGTCTGCCAGCAATTGGCGTAACTGCGCTACTTGGGCTTCTCGCTCGACCCGTTTGTCCTCCAACCAGCCCGCTACCTTTTTGTAAGTGTCGGGTTCCAGCAAGCGAAACGCCAAGTCTTCCATCTCCCATTTGATCTGCCAAATGCCCAAGCGATTGGCCAAGGGTGCAAAGACCAGCAAAGACTCTTTGGCAACGTCGTCGAAGTCGGTTTTTTTATGTGCGTGCAAATAGCGCAAAGTTTGCAAACGTGAAGCCAATCGCAGCACAACCACCCGCAAGTCTCTTGAAAAAGCCAGCAACATGCGCCTGACAAATTCAATTTGCACCTGCCCTTGGGCATCTTTTGCTGCTCGGGTCCGAGCTTGACGCTGCAGTTGCATCAAGCGCATGGTTTCCATAGCCAAAGCGGCGTGACTGGCGCCAAAGGCCTTTTCAATCAACTCTTGGGGCTTGTTTAAGTGCTCACACGCAAAAGCCAAATAAGACGCGGCTTGCATATCGTCCGAGGCGCCCAAGGACTTGAGCAGCACTGCCAAAGCATCTGCATGCACCAAGCAGTTTTCACCGTTGTCCAACTGCTGCGTAGCCAAAAAAGGTTCGGCAAAAATTCTGGCACGCTCTAGCGTTTGTTGGCTTGGTTCGAAGCTGGCACCTGCGACAGACAGCAGTCCCTCCACCCCCAAGGGCAAGTCTTCCAAAACGTCAGTACTTTTCATTGCTGAAGTCACTCAATTGCTTGGTGCAGAATAAGACCAGTCATCGTAATGGATTGGAGAAAGCATGAGCGAGCGTTTTTTGGCTGGCAAGACAGCCTTGGTCACAGGTTCAACCAGCGGTATTGGTCTTGGCATGGCCAAAGCCTTGGCCAAAGCCGGCGCCAATGTGGTGCTCAACGGGTTTGGACCGCATACGGAAGTTGTTGCCGAAGTTGCTGCTTTAGGTGTTGAAACAGCTTTCCACGGAGCCGATATGCGCAAAGCCTCTGAAATTGAAGCGATGATGCAGTTTGCAGCAGAGCGTTTTGGCCGTATCGATGTGTTGGTCAACAATGCCGGTATTCAACATGTGGCTGCCCTTGAAGATTTCCCCACGCAGAAGTGGGATGACGTCATCGCCATTAATTTGACCAGCGCCTTTCACACCACCCGCTTGGCTTTGCCTGCTATGCGCCAAGCCAACTGGGGTCGCATCCTCAATATTGCGTCAGTTCATGGCTTGGTAGGTTCGGCGAACAAATCCGCCTATGTGGCGGCCAAGCACGGTATCGTGGGACTGACCAAGGTCACCGCCCTAGAGACAGCAACGACTGGCGTGACCTGCAACGCCATCTGTCCGGGTTGGGTTTTGACGCCCTTGGTTCAGCAACAAGTCGATGCCAAGGCATTGGCCCTAGGGGTCAGCATCGAACAAGCGACACGCTTGCTATTGAGCGAAAAAGAACCTTCGATGCAGTTCACCACACCCGAAGAATTGGGCGAATTGGCTTTGTTTTTATGCTCTGCGGCTGGCAACAATGTGCGCGGTGCGGCTTGGAACATGGATGGGGGCTGGGCCGCACAATAGAAAAATGCACTGTGTTTATAAACATCATCTAAATGGATGAGATGGGTGTCGCCGACTTTCAGTTACAACGAATTTAAGTGCCACTCTATTGCCTGCAAAACTGCGCTGAATTATCGTTGCAGGCATGAAGAAAAACCTGCACAACCCAGACTACGAAGCCTTTGCGGCCCGCTTGCGTCAAGCCATGAAAGACGCTGGGCTCAAAGCCTCTGCCACCCATTTGGCCGACTCTTTCAATTTACGCTATTGGGGCGAGGGCATCACCGCCCACGCAGCTCGCAACTGGATGTTTGGCGTGTCCATGCCCAAGCAAGACAAGCTCAAGACACTGGGCGAAGTGCTCAACATCAGTCCGCAAGATTTGCTATTTGGTCCTCAACGCGTGGTTCATGAAGTCAAGGAAACCCAACTGAGCGACGGCATGGGCATGGGCGACACAGAAATGCTCAGACAGTATTTGCAGTTGCAACCTGAACACAAACGCATGGTCAGGCAATGGGTGCGTATGTCACTGGTGTTTCAGCAAAACCACAGCCCTCGCCTCTAGGGCTTGACCAGCACCCACAGGACCCAATTTTTCGGCTGTTTTGGCTTTGACATTCACTTGGTTCACCTCAAGTTGCAAGGCAGCAGCAATGCGTTCGCGCATGGCAAGAATGAAGGGGGCCAATTTAGGGGCTTGTGCAATGACGGTGCTGTCGATGTTGCTGATCTGCCAACCCGCTGCTTGCAGCATGACACCCGTGGCTTGCAACAACAACCATGAGTCAGCCCCTCGCCAACGCTCATCGCTGTCTGAAAAATGCGTGCCTATGTCACCCAAAGCCGCTGCACCCAACAAAGCATCGGTGATGGCATGCAGCAGCACATCGGCGTCCGAATGCCCCAACAGACCCAGATGAAAAGGAACCTCCACGCCACCGAGCACCAAGCGCCTGCCAGGCACCAAGGCATGGACATCCCAGCCTTCACCAATGCGAAATTGCTCACTCATGCCAACACTCCAGGTCGTTGCTTGCGGTCGTTCAAAACAGCTTCGGCCAAAGCCCAATCTTGCGGGTAAGTGACCTTGAAATTGAAAGAGGCACCCTCGATCAGCATAGGTGCAAAGCCTTTTGTCTCCATGGCACTGGCCTCGTCAGTGATGTCTTCACTGGGTTGCTCAAGCGCCTGTGCCAAAGAACCCAAGCGAAACATTTGTGGCGTTTGCGCCAGCCATTTGTCGCTGCGGTTCAAGGTGGCTGATACCCGCCCATCCACCGAAGCTT
>CAMDKR010000131.1 GCA_945901225.1 Bordetella parapertussis
ACCGATGTGGATGGCGTGTACACCACCGACCCCCGCGTGGTTCCCGAGGCGCGTCGTTTGCACACGGTGAGCTTTGAAGAAATGTTGGAGATGGCGTCTTTGGGTAGTAAGGTATTGCAAATCCGCTCGGTGGAGTTTGCGGGCAAATACAAAGTACCGCTTCGTGTACTTTCAAGCTTTACGCCATGGGACATTGATATTCACGAGGAAGCCAAGTCTGGCACTTTGATTACTTTTGAGGAAGACGAACAAATGGAACAAGCCATCGTATCGGGCATCGCCTTCACCCGTGATGAAGCCAAAATTTCCATCATCGGCGTGCCCGACAAACCCGGCATTGCTTACAAGATTTTGGGCGCTGTGGCTCAGGCCAATATTGAAGTTGACATGATCATTCAAAACATCAGCAAAGGTGGTTTGACTGACTTCAGCTTCACCGTCAACCGAAACGACCACGCCCGAGCCATGGAGTTGCTCAAAACCAAAGTCATGGCTGACTTAGGTTCGCCAGAAGTCATTGGCGACGCCAAGATTTGCAAGGTGTCGATTGTGGGTATCGGTATGCGCAGCCATGTGGGTGTGGCCAGCCGCATGTTTGAATCTTTGAGCGCTGAGGGCATCAATATTCAGATGATTTCCACCAGCGAAATCAAAACTTCCGTGGTAATTGACGAGAAATACCTGGAGTTGGCAGTGCGTGCCCTGCACAAAGCCTTTGACTTAGAGAAGAATCAGGCATAATAAATCAGCTGGAAACGTGACCGAGTGGCCGAAGGTGCTCCCCTGCTAAGGGAGTATGGGGTGTTGAGCCTCATCAAGGGTTCGAATCCCTTCGTTTCCGCCAGCTACCCACCTATCCTCCTTTACCTCTGAAGTTCGCGATTTAAACTCACGCACTTATGCGCGTACTTTTATTCGGAGCCACCGGCACCATTGGTCAAGCCACTTGCAAAGCCTTGCTAGAGCGCGGCCACGAGGTGGTTTGCTTTGTGCGCCACAAAGCCGGTGTGAATGGCCCGTCATCACAAAGCCAAACCCGCGAGCTGCTTGCCGGCGCGGTGGTTCGCTTTGGCGATGTGCAGTCCATTGAATCTGTCACGAATGAGGGCTTACAAGCCGAGCGCTTTGATGCTTTTGTTTCTTGCATGGCTTCACGCACCGGTGCGCCCAAAGATGCTTGGGCAATTGACTACCAAGCCCATTCACAGTTACTCCAAATTGCCAAACAAGCAGGCGTTGCCCAGTTTGTTTTGCTGTCCGCCATTTGTGTGCAAAAACCTTTGCTGGCCTTTCAACAGGCTAAGCTGGCTTTTGAAAAAGAGTTACGCGAATCTGGTTTGGTGTATTCCATTGTTCGCCCCACTGCTTTTTTCAAGTCGCTGTCGGGGCAAATCAAAAGGCTGCAGCAGAACAAGCCGTTCTTGCTGTTTGCAGATGGACAGCTGACCGCTTGCAAACCGATCAGCGACCACGATCTGGGCATGTTCATAGCTGAGTGTCTCAGCGACCCTGGCAAGCACAATCAAATCCTTCCTATCGGTGGACCTGGCGACGCCATCACCCCTTTGCAGCAGGGAGAGTATTTGTTCAAAGCCATGGGCAAGCCACCCAACTACAAACACGTTCCTGTCGCGTTGTTGGATGTCATCATTCAAGTGTTGAGCATTCTTGGGTGGTTCGTCCCAAGCTTGGCGGCCAAAGCCGAACTCGCTCGCATTGGCCGTTACTATGCGACCGAATCCATGTTGGTGTGGGATGCGCAAACGATGCGCTATGACGCGCAAGCCACGCCATCATTTGGCACACAAACCTTGTTTGCGCATTACGACCAATTGCTTGCGGGTCAAGCAAATGTGCAATTGGGTGAGCACTCGGTGTTTTGATGACTGAATTTGACACATCACTTTTAAGCGCTTGGGTTGGCAAAAAAGAAACCCGCCAAGACACCATCACCGTCGCACCTGTGCGGTCTATGTCTGCGCTGCTTGACCGAGACAACGCTTTGCAGGAAGGTGACCGCTTGCCACCTTTGTGGCATTGGCTGTATTTTTTACCTTCTACCAAGCAGTCGGAACTGGGCGAGGATGGACATCCTAAGCGTGGCGGGTTTTTGCCTCCTGTGCCCCTTCCAAGGCGTATGTGGGCGGGTGGCAGCCTAGACTTTTTAGCCCCGATTCATGTGGGGGAGACGCTCACGCGTAGCTCTTGCATTCAATCGGTCACACCCAAAAAGGGGCGCGGTGGTGACCTAGTGTTTGTTGGCGTAGAGCACCAATACCATGGCGAGCAAGGTTTGTGTTTGCGCGAAACCCACGACATTGTTTACCGAGACCATGCTGCCCCAACAGACCCACCTTTGCCGCCGGTTGCAGCGCACACCATGGTTGAAGCCGGTCATAGCGCTAGCGAAGTGTGGAGCCGCGACGCTGTGCCAGACGATGTCTTGTTGTTTCGCTATTCGGCATTGACCTTCAATGCCCACCGCATCCATTACGACCGCAAATACGCCAGCGAGGTCGAGGGCTATCCAGGTTTGGTGGTCCATGGGCCTTTGATCGCTACCTTGTTAATGGATCTGCTGTCTCACCACACTGATAGAACCGTCAAACGCTTTTCGTTCAAAGCTGTTCGTCCTATTTTTGAATGTGCAGACCAGCGGCGTATGCGGGTGAATGCCCAAATGCATTCGGATGGCATTCGCTGTCGCTTATGGGCACAGGACCACCAAGATTGGCTGACAATGCAAGCTGATGCTGAATTGAACTGACACAGATGACCACTGAACTACCACCAGTTGACGAACACCAAGAATTGCGCGATGCCATCAGGGCCTTGTGCGCTGGCTTTGATGCAACTTACTGGCAAGACATCGACGAACAACGTGCTTATCCGCAAGCCTTTGTCGAGGCGCTAACGGGTGCAGGTTGGCTTGCCGCCTTGATACCGGCCGAGTACGGCGGCTCTGGGCTGGGTTTGGCGCAAGCCTCTGTCATCATGGAAGAAATCAATGTCAGCGGAGGTAACGCGGGTTCATGCCATGGTCAGATGTACAACATGGGTACTTTGTTGCGCCATGGCTCTGCGCAGCAAAAGGCCCATTACCTTCCCAAAATAGCGACCGGTGAATGGCGACTGCAGTCCATGGCAGTGACCGAACCCACCACCGGCACCGACACCACCCAACTCAAAACCACGGCAATCAAGCGCGGCGACCGCTATGTGGTCAATGGTCAAAAAGTGTGGATTTCTCGCCTTCAACATTCGGACCTGATGATTTTGTTGGCACGCACGACGCCCTTAGACCAAGTCAAGCGCAAAAGCGAAGGCATGTCCATTTTCATTGTGGATGTGAACATGGCCTTAAAGCATGGCATGACCATCAAGCCCATTCGCAATATGGTCAACCATGAAACCAATGAAGTCTTTTTTGATCAACTGGAAATTCCTGCAGACAACTTGATTGGCGAAGAAGGCAAAGGCTTTTCCTACATTTTGGACGGCTTGAATGCCGAGCGCATTTTGATTGCGGCCGAATGCATTGGTGACGCTTATTGGTTCATCGACCGCGCCCGTCGCTATGCCAAAGACAGGGTGGTGTTTGGCCGACCCATTGGTCAAAACCAAGGTGTTCAATTCCCTATTGCTGACGCTTACATGGAAACCGAAGCAGCCAATCTGATGCGTTGGAAGGCTTGCGAGCTTTTTGACGCAACTCAGCCCTGCGGTAAAGAAGCCAATATGGCGAAACACTTGGCCGCCAAAGCCTCATGGGAGGCTGCCAATGTGTGTTTGCAAACTCATGGCGGGTTTGGTTTTGCCAGTGAATACGATGTTGAGCGCAAATTCAGAGAAACGCGCTTGTACCAAGTGGCGCCCATCTCTACCAATTTGATTTATGCCTATATGGCCGAACATGTACTTGGATTGCCGAGGTCTTTTTAATTCAACTGTATTTTTTACCGTTTAAAAAACACTGGCATTCATAACAGCTCAGGCCTTGATATCTACCCTTGAACCTTTGGATGCACTGCTTCTGGGCGGCTGTTTAACCTCAGGCTCAATCTGCCTGAGTTCTTTAGGAACTTCAGGTCTTGGCTTTGCCTGAGGTTTTGCTTGAACCTGAGGCGGGGGTTGAGAGCGTGGGGATTCGATGCGAGCCATGCATTCATCTTAACTAAATTATCATCTTCCAACAGAACAAGGAGATGACCCATGACCCATGCCATGATTTTTGACGCGGTACGTACACCGCGCGGCAAAGGCAAAAAAGACGGCAGCTTGCACAGCGTCAAACCTGTGGATTTGCTGGGCGGATTGCTGAACCAGCTGCAAGCCCGCCATGATTTTGACCCTGCCGAGGTCGATGATGTGGTGATGGGTTGCGTGTCACCGGTAGGTGAGCAGGGCTCAGTTTTGCCCAAGACCGCTTTGCTCAAAGCAGGTTGGGACTTTCGTGTGTCGGGTGTGCAAATCAACCGCTTTTGTGCCTCAGGCCTAGAGGCAGTGAACATGGCAGCGCAAAAAGTCGCCAGCGGTTGGGAAGATTTGGTGGTGGCAGGTGGTGTGGAAAGCATGTCCCGCGTTCCCATGGGCTCCGACGGTGGTGCGTGGGCGCAAGACCCCGCCACCAACGCAGCCACAGGCTTTACACCTCAAGGCATAGGCGCTGATTTGATTGCGACCATGGCGGGTTGGCGTCGTGAAGATGTGGATCAATTCGCACTCACCTCGCAGCAACGTGCCGCTGCCGCACAAAGCCTTGGCAAATTCGACCGCTCTGTGATGCCTGTTTTTGATGAGATTGGCCTTGCTGTGTTGGAGCGCGACGAGTTCATCAAACCCCGCACCACCTTAGAAGGCTTGGGCGCTTTGAAGCCCAGCTTTGCCGACATGGGTCGCATGGGTTTTGACGCAGTGGCTTTGTCGCGCTACCCGCAGGTTGAGCGCATCGACCATGTGCATACAGC
>CAMDKR010000132.1 GCA_945901225.1 Bordetella parapertussis
TATTTGTTGGCCGACGAGTCCGCCCGCCACATGGACCAACTTGTCAACGAAGACCCCGCTTGGTGTCGTTTGTTGGCCCAAGCCGATCGCCGTGTCTTGTTGATTCCCCAAGCCGCGCGTGAATTAACAGCACAGCCGCGTGCCGCTGCCGCGCCTGCTGCACCGCAAGACCCCGAACTGGTTCGCACCAAGCTGCAAGAGGTGGTCGATGGTTGGTGGGACGACGAACCCGAAGACCTGCGTGAAGATTTGCGTGATGAATTGCAAGGCAGCCATGGCATTCCTCAAGAAGTCGACCGTCACATGCTGCTGCGTGTGCGTCGCGCCCTAGACCGTCCCTTGAGCTTTCCCGAGAAAAAAATCTTGCGTGAAATGGTGCGCAACAAAGTTTTGGGTATCACCGAAGAAAGCTTGCCAGCATGACCGTTTTGGTGACCGGTGGTGCCGGTTTCATCGGCAGCAATTTTGTCCACGCTTGGTTGGCGCAGCACGATGAAGTGTTGGTCAACCTCGACAAACTCACCTACGCAGGCAATTTGCGCAACCTGCACGCCTTGGCCGGTGACAGCAGACACCATTTTGTGCAAGGCGATATTGGCGACACCTCGCTGGTCAGCCAATTGCTGACCACCCACCAACCACGTGCTGTGCTGCATTTCGCCGCCGAGTCGCATGTAGACCGCTCTATCCATGGCCCCATGGATTTCATTCAAACCAATGTGGTCGGCACCTTTCAATTGCTGGAATCGGTGCGCGCGTTTTGGGCGGGGTTGGATGATCAGGCCAAGCAAGCTTTCCGTTTTTTGCATGTCAGCACCGACGAGGTCTATGGCAGCTTGGCAGCTGATGCGCCTGCTTTCAGCGAAACCCATGCCTATGAGCCCAACAGTCCCTACTCGGCCAGCAAGGCGGCTTCCGACCATTTGGTACGTGCTTGGCACCACACCTATGGTTTGCCGGTGCTGACCACCAACTGTTCTAACAACTATGGCCCCTACCATTTCCCTGAAAAACTCATTCCCTTGGTGATTCACAACGCCTTGGCGGGTAAGCCTTTGCCCATTTATGGCGACGGTCAGCAGGTGCGCGATTGGTTGTATGTTGAAGACCATTGCAAAGCCATCATGCGGGTGCTGCAAGACGGTCGCTTGGGTGAAACCTACAACGTTGGCGGCTGGAATGAGAAACCCAATATCGAGGTGGTTCGCACCCTCTGCGCTTTGCTCGATGAACTCCAACCCCGTGCCGATGGCCAGTCATATGCGACTCAGATGACGTTTGTCAAAGACCGCCCAGGCCACGACAGGCGCTATGCCATCGATGCGCGTAAATTAGAACGTGAACTGGGTTGGCGGCCCGAAGAGACCTTTGAGACGGGTTTGCGCAAAACCGTTCAATGGTATTTGAGCCATGGCGACTGGGTTGAGGAAGTCACCAGCGGCAACTACCGCACATGGATAGGCCAAAACTATGGCAGCTGATGGCGTGTTGCTCTTTGGGGCAGACGGTCAGTTAGGCCATGCTTTACAAAATGAGCTCTCCCTGCTGGGGCGCTTGATACCGCTGACGTTGGCTGATGTGGATATTTCAGATGCAAAGGCTTTGCAAGCGGTGATTCGCCACCATGCGCCGCGCTACATCGTCAATGCAGCGGCCTACACAGCCGTCGACAAAGCCGAACAAGAGCCTGCCTTGGCAAACGCCATCAACGCCACGGCTCCTGGCATCATGGCCGCCGAGGCCAAGGCCTTGGGGGCTACCATGGTGCATTACTCCACTGACTATGTGTTCAATGGCCAGTCGCCACACCCCTACAAAGAAAGCGACGCCACCGACCCTTTGTCGGTCTATGGGCGCAGCAAGCGAGATGGCGATGTGCAAGTGATGGCCCATGAGGGGGCTTTTTTCATCTTCCGCAGTTCTTGGGTGGTGGGTGCGCATGGCGGCAATTTTTTGAAGACCATGTTGCGCTTGGCGCAAGAGCGCGACAGCTTGAGTGTGGTCGCGGATCAACACGGCGTGCCCACTTCGGCGCGTTGGATGGCGCAAGTCACACGCGAGGTATTGCAGCGCAGCGACCATGTGGTGCACAGCGGTTTGTTTCATTTAAGCAATGCAGGTCAAACCACTTGGCATGGTTATGCGCGTTATGTGCTCGACCAAGCCGCACGCATGGGTTGGTCACTCAAAGTCCATGCTGACGATATCAAAGCCATTTCTACCGCAGACTACCCCTTGCCAGCGCCACGACCCGCCAACTCCATGCTTGACACCAGTTTGTTACAGCAAAAATTTGGCTTGGCCATTCCCGCTTGGCAAACTGGGGTGGACGAGGTTTTGGCCGCCTTAGGGGGGCAACGCGCTTGAGCGTTTGCGCTTAACGCCAGTATTTCCATTCAACGCCGATTTGTAAGCGTCGGTTCATCGGTTCATAAAAAAGGCCCGGTCGCCCTGCGCTGTAGCCATTAACTTTGTCGGAGTCATCTATCCAAGTCCAACGGATATAAGGAGAATAAATACCGCTGGCGGTGCTGTAATCCAACTTGGATTGAATATAAACACCCGTATGTTGGCGGTTTTTGAGGTCAATATATAAATTAGGATTGACTTGGGATAATTTGGAGATATGTTGTCCAAGTAATAAAACGCCTGCATCCATTTGCACCGATTTAACGGGCCCCAAAGCACTCCAGTTTTCTCCGCTGTCGGAGAAGCGCACTGGCAGCCAAAACTGGGTTGAATGGCGTTCATAGCCACCGTGACCGGTGGAGGTGGGGCTATTCAAATTCAAATAATTGGAATGGGTATGTAAAGCCAGACCGTAAGAGATATTCGTCCATCTACTGGACGACCATAAAACACGCCAACGGGTTTCAATATTAGGCACATTCTTCATGGTGCCAGTGGTGTCACTGCTGTATTTTTGTAAGCCCACCAAGGCGTCAACTTCTGATTGCGCTTGGCCCAGACCTATGAGCGGACGGCTTTGCCAATGCAAGCCTATTTCTGGCCCCACCAGTTGAATAGCCGGTTCGGCGTAACGCTGCGCCCCCAGGCTGTAACTCCACAAACCCCAAGGCGCAGGCGCTGTTTGACCCATGGCCATGAATGGAAATAATAGAAACAAATAAGCCAAGCGGGTTTTCATAAAACAGAGCAGAGTGAATGAAATGGTAAATTGACAGCGACAAAAAACCGCCGCCGTTGTGAACGCATGGCGGTTGGCACGGAATATCAAGATTATTCGGCAGTTTTGATTTCGGCGGAGGCCAAAGTGCCGGCGGAATGCAAAGCTTGCACCCACTGGGGCATACGGCCACGGCCAGTCCATGTATTGGCTGCGTTGGCAGGATCGCGGTATTTAGGTGCCACTTTTTTACCTGCAGTTGCGCGTTTGGCCTTTGGCGCCTTGGTGCCAACAGCTTTGTCTGCCACTTTTTTGCCCTTGGTTTTGCTGCCCATCGCCGCGGCAATGTCAGCGGCGCTCAAGCCAGCGCTGTGGGCGATTTGAACAATTTGCGCCAAAGCTTTGTCGTGACCGCGGGACATCAAACGCTGTTCTTCTTTTTCCAATTTAATTCTGGCTGCGCGGATTTTTTCTAATTGGGTAATTGGGCTGGTACGTGCCATGAATATCTCCAAGTAATTAATTATTCAAACCGTATTATCTACCAATTATTAATATGGGAATATATTTTTATTCTCCTTATTAATATAAGTACATATTCAATTGAATATCCAAAATACCAGATTCAATATCTGGCTGACGGTAAAACGCTTGTAGACAGGGTGCGTGAATGCGGCACAATTGGCTTAACTTATTCAAAAACTGCCATGTCCAGCACCCAACCTTCTGCCACAGCCAATAGCGACAAAGCCGAAATACTTGCCCGCGCTTTGCCCTATATCCGCAAGTTCCATGGCAAAACCTTGGTCATCAAATACGGCGGCAACGCCATGACCGACCCACAGTTGCAAGCCGGTTTTGCCCAAGATGTGGTGCTGCTCAAACTCGTGGGCATGAACCCTGTGGTGGTGCATGGCGGTGGGCCGCAAATTGAAAACGCCTTGCAGCGTCTGGGCAAAAAGGGCGAGTTCGTCCAAGGCATGCGGGTAACCGACGCAGAAACCATGGAAGTGGTCGAATGGGTGCTGGCGGGCGAAGTGCAGCAAGACATCGTCGGTTTGATCAACCAAGCCGGTGGCAAGGCGGTTGGCCTGACAGGGCGCGACGGCGGCATGATCCGCGCGCGTCAACTGAAGATGCAAGACGCCAAAGACCCCAGCAAAGAAGTTGATGTAGGACAGGTGGGCGATATTGTCAGCATTGACCCAAGCGTGGTTAAAGCATTGCAAGACGACGCCTTCATTCCCGTTATCAGCCCGATTGGTTTTGGCGGAAGTAACGAGAGCTACAACATCAACGCCGATTTGGTGGCTTCCAAGCTTGCCACGGTCTTAAAGGCTGAAAAGCTGGTGTTGTTGACCAACACCGAGGGCGTGTTGGACAAAGCTGGCAACCTCTTGCGCGACTTGAGCGCTCGCCAAATTGACGCTTTGTTTGCGGACGGCACCTTGAGCGGCGGCATGTTGCCCAAAATCAGCGGCGCTTTGGACGCCGCCAAAAGTGGTGTCAACTCGGTGCATATCATTGATGGCCGGGTACCGCATGTCTTGTTGCTGGAAATCTTGACCGAGCAAGCTTTTGGTACCCTGATACGTTCGCACTGACTTTCAAGGAGTGTTCGATGGCCACAGCACAGACCAGCAGTTCATCTTCTGATGCACAGGCCTCGCCACGCAAGCGGCCCAAGCCCGGTGAGCGCCGCATTCAAATTTTGCAAACGCTGGCGGCCATGCT
>CAMDKR010000133.1 GCA_945901225.1 Bordetella parapertussis
ATTTCCATCGCGGTGGCGTAGGCAATCAGAGTGCTGGCCTCGTGGCTGCGCAATGCACCTTTGGGTTTGCCCGTGGTGCCCGAGGTGTACATCAGTGCGCAGATGTCTTGGGGGCTGACCGCGGGCCATTCTGGGCTGACCAAGGGTGTATTCACCATCTCTTCATAAGCCAGCCAGCCAGACGCTGGCGAGCCACCAAACACCACGCAAGCCTTCAAGGGCAGTGGATGGCGGACTTCTTCTATCAGTTGATACAAGTCACGGCCTGCAACCACCGCCGCCACCTGCGCGTCTTGCATGATGTAGAGCAACTCGGGCGCTGTCAGGCGGAAATTCATGGGGACAGCCACCAAACCGGCACGAGCCAGCGCGACGTAGATTTCCATCCACTCAATGCTGTTGTAGGCCAACAAAGCCACGCGCTCGCCCGGCTGTAAACCCTTGGCCATCAAGCCCTGCGCCAAGCCACTGGCGCGTTGGTCCCATTGTTCAAATGTCAAGCTGCGTTTGGAGTCCAAACTGCCAATGGTTTGGGGGCGCAAACGTGCATGGCTGCGAACCATGTCAGATATATTGAGTGTTCGTCGCAAGGGTTTTCTCGTGGTTAAAGCCGTCCAAGCCCACAGTATAGTATTCTGAATTCAGAATACATTCAGCGTTTTCCCTCAATTTTTCCCAAAAGGAAAGCCATGCAAGCAGCTTCTGCGGTTGAACATTCGGTTGCCGACTTGATCGCCAGGTTTTTGGTCAGCCAAGGCGTTAAACGGGTCTATGGATTGTGCGGCGGTCACATCATGCCTATTTGGATGCGCTTGGACGCCCACGGCATCCGTCTCGTCGATGTGCGCGATGAACGTGCCGCTGTTTACATGGCCCATGCAGAAGCCGAATTGACGCACGGCTTGGGTGTGGCATTGGTGACCGCAGGACCGGGTGTGACCAACGCCATCACCGGCATTGCCAATGCGCATGTGGCCCGTGCCAGTGTGTTGGTGCTCTCTGGCACCTCGCCCACCGCGCAAGACAACCGCGGGGGTCTGCAAGACTTGAACCACACCGAGATGGTGGCCGGCATCACCCGCTATGCACGCAGCGTGCGCCACCCCGCTTTGGTGTTGCAAGAACTGAACGAAGCGGTATCCCGTGCTTTGGGTCATGGCGCTGACAGCGGGCCAGCCTATTTAGATTTCCCTGTGGACACTTTGCGCAGCGCGGTTCCTCAGGCGGTGCAACTGCCCGAGTTTTTTGTGAAACGTGAAGCACCGCTTTGCTCACCCTCGCCGCAGGATGTGACAGCTGCCGTTGAATTGCTGTGGAACGCCAAACGCCCCTTGTTCATCTCCGGCAGAGGCGCCAGAAAAGCCGGTCCTGCTTTGCAACAACTGCTCACCCGCTTGGGTGCGGTGTATTTAGACACTGGTGAAAGCAAGGGCTTGGTACCTGAAGACCACCCTGCCGTGGTGGCTGCCATGCGAGGCAATGTGATGAACCAAGCCGATCTGGTCATCACCTTAGGACGCAAACTGGATTTCCAACTGGCCTACGGTTCGCCCGCTGTGTTTGGTGAAGCAAAGTTTTTACGCTTGGCAGACAACACCGCGGAGTTGCGAGACAACCGACGCGGCGCAGTGGAGTTGCTGGCTGACGTGAACCAATCCTTGCTGGCCATCCTGCAAGCAGCTCCCACCCGTCCACCCGCCACCGACACGGCATGGTCCCAAGGCCTGCGTGAACAACATGTGGTTCGTGCCAACAAGCTACAGCAAAGCATGCAACAAGCACCTGCTGGCAGCGATGGATTGATGCACCCCAACCGCTTGCTGTCTGCATTGCGCAAAGCCTTGCCAGCCGACAGCGTGGTGGTGGCGGATGGCGGAGACTTTTTGTCCTTCACCCGAGTGGGTTTGCCTGCCACCACTTACCTCGACCCTGGCTCCTTGGGTTGCATTGGGGTGGGCACACCGTTTGGCGTAGCGGCAAGTTTGGTGCACCCCGACCGTACTGTGGTGGTGGCCACAGGCGACGGCGCATTTGGTTTCAATGCCATGGAAATTGACACCGCGGTTCGGCACCAAGCACCTGTGTTGATCGTGGTGGCCAACAACGGTTCGTGGGCCATCGAGGTACGTGACCAGCAAGAGACCCACGGCAAGGTGGTGGGCACCCGCTTGCAGTTTGCCGACCATGCCGCCATGGCCCGAAGTTTTGGTATGCACGCCCAGCGCGTAGAACGCGAAGAAGACTTGGAAGAAGCCATTGCCAAGGCCTTGCAACACCGTCCGGCTTTGCTGGATGTGCTGGTTACGCCGGAGGCCGCCTCATCTGACGCAAAATCGGGGCTGGCGTGGGTGCCCGATTTACAGGCCCTCAGCGCATGGGACGATGCAGAGCGCCGCTGGCGCGAAACACCGCCGAATCAACCATGATCAGAACAACAGGTGTCGCTTGTGAAAATATTGTCTGTACAACCCAACCTCGTCGAGCAAGTCCATGAGGCTATTTTGTTGGAGATATCGTCTGGCAAGCTCGCGCCGGGGACGCGCATCATTCAAGAGCAAATAGCCGCTGAACTCGGTGTTTCACGTCAACCCATTCAACAAGCTTTGCTGCTGTTGCGCAACCAAGGGCTGCTGCGCGATGCGCCTGGGCGCGGTCTGATCGTCGCCCCCCTAGACCCCGACCACATTCGACAGATGTACGACGTGCGTGCCGTCATCGAGGGTTTGGCGTTTCGCAAAGCCGCGCTGAACAATGCGGCCGCTGCCAAGCGTGAAGGCCCTGACTTCATCACCAAAGGCCGAGAGGCCGCCAAAAACGGCTCTGTCACAGACTTGATTGCCGCCGACATGGCGTTCCACCACTTTGTGTATTCCTTGTCGGAAAACCTGCTGGTGGCACCCACCATGGACACCCACTGGACCTATACCCAGCGAGTCATGGGAGAGGTGTTGATGCGAGACGAAAAACCGCGCGATATTTGGGACCAGCACGAGGCTTTGCTGCAGTCCATCATCAGTGGCGACGGGGAAACGGCCGAGACCCATGCCCGAGAGCACATCCTGGCAGCGGCTGACTTCATCATCGCGCGTATTTCAGCGCACTAACTGCTTACCAACTGTTGCGCAATTCACGCAGCTTTTGAAACACGGTCTGCTTGTCCGGTTGCTCAGGCAAGTCGGAAAAACTTTTTCGCAGCTTCGCCACAACTTGCGCACTGCCTAAGCGAAAAAACGTATTCACCTCTTGCTCTACGCCGAGGGTAGACAAAAAGGCATGGTTCAGATCTTGGCCGCTCACCTGAGCCAGCAATGCTTGGGCAGCGGCGTTGCCTGGTTCGCGGTTCAAAGTAAAACGCAAATTGTTTTCGATGTAATCGTGTCCAGGGTAAACCAAGGTGTTGTCCGGCAAACGACTGAGTTGCTCGTCAAAGGTACGAAATAAATCGCCCACATTGCCGCCGTTGTGGCAGTTGCCAGCCCCTGCATTGAACAAGGTGTCGCCCGAAAACAAAGCGGGTTGATCGGTGTGTGAGCGCAAGCAAATATGGCAATAGGTGTGGCCAGGGGTATCCAAGGCTTCCAGCTCCACCGTTTTGCCCACCTTGATGATGTCACCCGCCAACAGGCCGCGAAACACGCCGGGAATGGCACCCGCCGCTTTGGCATGGGCCAACACCTTGGCGTCTGTGGCGTCCACCACCGCTTGGTTGCCACCGATGTGGTCGTGGTGCTCATGGGTGTTGAGTATTTGGGTGATCTCCCACCCTTCGTCTTTGGCTGCTTGCAAGCATTTGGCGCTGTCCAAAGGGTCTATGGCCAAGGCCTCGCCAGTTTGTGGGCAGGCAATCAGGTAATTGAAATTGCGATAGGCGTTGGCAGTCCAGATTTGTTTGACCAGCATGGCAAAGACCTTGGTTGGGGCGGTGTAAGCCTGTGTAAATGGAGTTGTTCTAAACTGAAATCACTCTATGACTGATTTAGCGAGGAAATGATGAAGCAATTATGGTTGATCTTGGTTTTGTCCATGCATTCTTTGGCCTTCGCCCACTGCCCAGGCCCCGTCCCCTGTGAAATGAAATACGTGGACAACGCTTTTGGCAAGACCACCAAAACAGGTGCCGATCTTGAAAAAGCCAAGGCCATGCGCGAAGAAGGCGAACGTCTCTTCAAAGAAGGCAAAGAAGACGAAGCCTTGAAAATTTTGAAAGAAGCGAAAAAGTTTTTGCTAGAGTAAACAGTGCCGAGAGCAAAAAAAACATGGGGCGAGAAGATGAACGCAAAGCCGCCCCATCACGTCATCCTTGACAAGGATTTCGCGGGCATCCCCAAAGGGTCAAGACTGCACATTTCCTCCCCGGTTGAAGTCGCGGACGAGTTGAAAAAAATTCCACCAGGCTCAACCATGTCGGTACAAGCTTTCAGACGAAAGCTGGCAGAGAAAAACAAATGCGATGCCACATGCCCAGTCTCTACGTCCATCTTCCTCAAAATAGTGGCGGAGCATGCTTGGGAAGAATACAACCGTACCAGTAGCACGCAAGACCTTGCCCCGTTTTGGCGGACTGTCGATGCAAGCTCACCCATGGCAAAAAAACTGAGTTTCGATTCAGCGTGGATTGACTTGCAAAGAGAACTTGAAGCGTGATTTCAGCTGTTAAAAGCGCATCAGCATTGAAGCTTAAGAAGAAAAAATTGGCGGAAAGAGAGGGATTCGAACCCTCGGTACAGGTAAACCTGTACGCCGGATTTCGAATCCGGTGCATTCGACCACTCTGCCATCTTTCCTGACTGTCGATAGTTCTGAAATTCTAAATCTTCAAGGCTTGGTGGGAACCGCA
>CAMDKR010000134.1 GCA_945901225.1 Bordetella parapertussis
CCGGCTTTCCAATTCGGGTGGCTGGAAGCGATGACCGTTCCTGCTCCATCAATGCCAGCCACCATGGGCCAGTTGCGAACCACGGGGCTTTTGTTGGTGATCGCCAAGCCGTCTTTGTAGTTCAAGGTGGAATAGGCGACGCGCACATGCACATCGGCCTCGGGCAAGCGGCTTTCGTCAACAGACTGGACAGAGGCTTGGAAACTGGGTTCTTTTTCTAGCAAAAGGGCGCGGAACATAAACATCCTTGTTGTGGGTTAAAGGCATAAAAGCGACCATTGTCCTTCAAAGACCTTTGCGTACAGCTTCAACCAACACCGCATTGATACGTGTTTGCCAACCGGGGCCAGTTGCTTTGAATGCTTGCAGCACATCTGCGTCGATCCGCATATTGAGTGTGGGCCGCTTCACATCCAAGATCGGACGCCCACGTCCACGTTTAATGGTGGCTGTTCGCCAAAAAGCATTCACGGCTTTGGAATCATTGGGGTCATACAAGTCAGACTCCGCTTCATAGGGGATGGCTGCGTTGCGACTAGGTGTTTTCGTTTTTCCATTTGGCATAAAGCCCCCTTTCTTGTTTTGAAGCGAATCGCAAAGATATGAATCGAACGATGTCTTCTCTCTGGACATACACCAATACCCACACCTGTTGCCCTGCCTCAGCGACATCCATCAGTCGTTCCTCCCCAAACCTTGATGAGGTCAGGGTCAATTTATCAGGGGACAGGTAGACAGCTCTTCCCTTTCGCAATGACAGACCATGCTTCAAGACGTTGCGAAGGTCTTTTGCAGGGTCAAATGTGAAAAATTCGTCTTCCATTTATTGTATGGGCAAATATTCGTTTGGAAAAGCTCACCTTAAATGACCTAAAGCGCTTTATGGTGAAGTCGCAATAACGAAAGTAAACCTGTGAACTGACAAGGTTATGATCTCGTTCCATGTTGAAACACCTTTTGTCACCCTTGCTGCTGCTGGCTTTGGGCGCTCACGCTGCGCCCAATAACGTTGCGCATGACGAGCTTCACCTGCTGCTGATTCAGCGCGGTGTGGTGCAAGCCGTGGTGGATATGGGTCAATCCGTAGGCAACGTGGGACAAAGCGTCAGCACGCAGGCCTCCGATTTGGTGGTCAACGCCATGGGCTATTTGGGTGTGCCCTATCGCCGTGGCGGCACCGGCATCCAAGGTTTTGATTGCAGCGGCTTTGTGCAAGCGATGTACCAAAAAACCTTGGGCTTGGTCTTACCGCACAACGCCAAGGCGCAAGCAGCAGCAACCGAAAAAATTGACAAAACCGAACTTCAACCCGGTGATTTGGTGTTTTTCAACACTTTGCGCCGCGCCTTCAGCCACGTCGGTATTTATATTGGCGAAGGCAAATTCATTCACTCTCCTCGCGCCGGCGGTGAAGTACGCATTGAAGACATGCGCGAAAGCTATTGGGTCAAGCGCTTCAATGGCGCACGTCGGGTCAATACTGATATGGCCAAGGCGGTTTCCGAAGACTCTTTGCGATAAGCTTGGCCCAAGTAAGTCGGTTTTCTCGCAAACCGCATTCGCTTGATCTGTTCTTTTCAGAGAAACGCCATGTCTGAATCCCTTTTGATCGCCCGTAATGCCACGGCAAATTGCTTTTTACTGCCCCAACTGGCCAACCGCCACGGCCTGATCACCGGTGCCACCGGTTCGGGCAAAACCGTCACCTTGCAAACCATGGCGCAAAGCCTCTCGCGCATCGGCGTACCCGTCTTCATGGCCGACGTCAAGGGCGACCTGACGGGACTTAGCCAAACCGGCAAGCTGTCCGACAAAATGGCCGCCATCCTGAAAGAGCGCGGTTTGGACACACCCGCTTTTGCGCCCTGCCCCACCACCTTGTGGGATGTGTTTGGCGAGCAAGGCCACCCTGTTCGTGCCACCGTCAGTGACATGGGCCCGCTGCTGTTGGGGCGCATGCTCAATTTGAACGACACCCAAGAAGGTGTGTTGAACCTGGTGTTCAAAATCGCTGACGACCGCGGCATGTTGCTGTTGGACCTGAAAGACCTGCGGGCCATGCTGCAGTATGTGGGCGACAACGCCAAAGAATTCACCACCGAGTACGGCAATGTCAGCGCCGCCAGCATTGGGGCCATTCAGCGCGGTTTGATGCAAATTGAGCAGCAAGGCGGCGACAAATTCTTTGGCGAGCCCATGCTCGATATCCACGACTTCATGCAAACCGACGGTAGCGGCCACGGCGTGGTCAACATCTTGGCGGCCGACAAACTGATGAACTCGCCGCGCTTGTACGCCACGTTTTTGCTGTGGATGCTGTCTGAGTTGTTCGAGCAATTACCAGAAATTGGCGACCCTGATAAACCGAAGCTGGTGTTCTTTTTTGACGAAGCGCATTTGCTGTTCAACGAAGCACCCAAGGCCTTGATCGAACGCATCGAGTTGGTGGTGCGTTTGGTGCGCTCCAAAGGCGTGGGCGTGTATTTCGTCACCCAAAACCCGCTGGACATCCCCGACAGCGTGTTGGCGCAACTTGGCAACCGGGTGCAGCATGTGCTGCGGGCTTTCACGCCACGCGACCAAAAAGCCGTGGCCGCCACCGCCCAAACCATGCGCCCCAAAAAAGGGCTGGACATTGAAGCCGCCATCACCGATTTGGCTGTGGGGGAGGCACTTGTCAGCCTGCTCGACGCCAAGGGGCGCCCGAGCGAAACCGAACGGGTCTATGTGCTGCCTCCAGCCAGTCAGTTGGGCCCCATCACCGCCGAGCAGCGCCAAGCCTTGTTGCAAAGCTCGCTGGTCGCGGGGATTTATGAAAAAACCGTGGACCGCGAATCCGCCTATGAGCTAATCAAGGGTCGTGCCCCGGCCATGGATGACAATGCGGTGCAACAAAGCCAAGCGCAAATCAAAGCCGCGCAAACCGAAGAAGGTGGCGGCTTGATGGCTGGCGTGTCTGACATGCTGTTTGGGAGTTCTGGCCCCAGAGGCGGCAAGCGCGACGGCGTGGCGCAACTGGTGGTCAAAAGTGCGGTTCGCACCGTGGGTTCGGCCATTGGCCGAGAGATTGTGCGAGGCGTTTTAGGCAGTTTGCTGGGCGGCGGTGGCCGCAGGAGATAAATATGAAACCCAATGATGCCCCTTTGCAAGACGCAACAACGCCTTACAACGCAGCTTTCCTTGAGGCGCATTGGATGCCCTTTACCGGCAACCGCAACTTCAAAGCCCGGCCTCGCTTGATCGCCAGTGCCAAGGGGGTTTATTACACCGATGTGGACGGGCGCCAAATTTTGGACGGCTTGTCGGGTCTGTGGTGTTGCGGATTGGGCCACGCGCGTCCCGAGTTGGTGGAAGCGGTAGCCCACCAAATGGCCACGCTGGACTACTCACCCGCGTTTCAACATGGCCACACCAAGTCGTTTGAGTTAGCCAACCGCTTGAAATCCCTCACCCCTGATGGCCTCGACTATGTGTTTTTCACTGGCTCGGGTTCAGAGGCCGCAGACACCTCTTTGAAAATGGCGCGGGCCTATTGGCGAGCCAAGGGCATGGGCAGCAAAACCCGCTTTATAGGCCGCGAAAAGGGCTACCACGGCGTGAACTTTGGCGGAATATCTGTGGGCGGCATGCCCGGCAACCGCAAAACCTTTGGCCAAGGGGTGGAAGCCGATCACCTGCCCCACACCCAGTTGCCCGAAAACGCTTTTTCTAAAGGCATGCCCACGCATGGTGTGCATTTGGCCGAAGAACTGTTGCGCCTGATTGCTTTGCATGATGCCTCCAATATTGCAGCCGTCATCATCGAACCGTTTTCGGGCTCATCTGGCGTGGTCATCCCGCCGGTGGGCTATTTGCAGCGCATCCGCGAGATTTGCACCGCCCACAATATTTTGCTGATCTTTGACGAGGTCATCACCGGTTTCGGCCGCTGTGGCAGTTACACGGGTGCGCAGTCTTTTGGTGTCACCCCCGACATCATGAACGTGGCCAAGCAAATCACCAACGGCACCCAGCCCTTGGGCGCGGTGCTGGCAAGCGCGGACATTTACAACACCTTCATGGCGCATGGCGGCCCCGAGTACATGCTCGAGTTCGCCCACGGCTACACCTACTCCGCCCACCCTGTGGCTTGTGCGGTGGGATTGGCCGCATTGGACGTATTGGTGAAAGAAGACATGCTGGGCCGTGTCAACGCCATTGCCCCCTACTTTGAAGCGGCGGTGCACAGCTTGAAAGGTGTGCGACATGTCACCGATGTACGCAACTACGGTTTGGCTGCAGGCTTCACGCTAGAGGCCGTGCCTGGTGAGCCTGCCAAACGCCCCTATGAAGTCGCCATGAAATGCTGGGACAAAGGCTTTTATGTGCGCTATGGCGGCGACACGGTTCAGCTCGCTCCACCCTTCATCATGGAAAAAAACCAAATCGACAGTCTGGTTCAAGCCCTGGGTGAAGCCTTGCAGGAAACCCACTGACATGACACAGCTATTAACCCGCTTGGTTTACATCAGCCGCGCAGTGGGACCGCAAACCACCACCGTCACTACCCAAATTTTGGAAACAGCGCGAGCGTTTAACAAGTCGCACAACCTCACGGGTGTGCTGTGCCAGGGCAAGGGCTTGTATGTGCAAGTGCTCGAAGGCGAGCGCAGCATTGTCAACAGCCTTTACAGACGCATCGTTGCTGACAACCGGCATGAGCACACCGAGATTGTGTCTTTCACAGACATCAGCAGCAGGCAATTCGGCGCGTGGTCCATGGCCTTGGTGAGCCTGAGCGTGGACGACCCCATGGTGACCATGAAGCACCC
>CAMDKR010000135.1 GCA_945901225.1 Bordetella parapertussis
GAGCAAAGCGACGTGGCGATCTGGGATTGCTTCGCTTCGCTCGCAATGACGGCTTTCGCAATGACACGCATCTCAATGACAGGTCCCCCCATGGCGGGTCAGGCAAACACCCCAGCCGTCTCTTGCATCTGCGCCGACACCTGCCCCAAGTGGTGCAAGCTGTCACCCAAGCTGAGTTCGATTTGCGTCAAGCGCTTGAAGCAGTGGCTGACGATGTACTCATCGGTCACGCCAATGCCGCCGTGCAGCTGCACCGCTTCTTGGCCCACATGGCGGGTGGAGCGCCCGATTTGGTACTTGGCCCGTGACACCGCCAGTGAACGCTCTGCCGCTGGGGCGTTGAGTTTGAGCGTGGCGTAATAGCTCATGGAGCGGCCCAACTCGAGTTGCATTTTCATGTCGGCCACGCGGTGGCGCAGCGCCTGAAAACTGGCAATGGCAACACCAAACTGTTTGCGGGTGTTCAGGTACTCCACGGTCACGGCCAAGGTTTTTTCCATCAAGCCCACAGCTTCGGCGCACAAGGACGTGGCACCGACGTCCACAGCCAATTGCAAAGCGGCCAAGCCGTCTTGGCTGATGAGCTGTGCAGGTGCGTCTTTCAAATGCAATTCGCTCATGCGGCTGCCGTCTTGCGCCAGGTAGGCATGTGCAGTGTCGGTGGCCGCGCTGCGCGGCACCAAGAACAGGGCAAGCTTGCCATTCACCGTGGCAGGCACCACAAACCCATGGGCGTGGTCACCGGCCGGTACCAAGCTCTTATGACCGCTCACCTGCCACGCACCGCCCACTTGGCTTGCCATGGCTTGGCATTTGTGCAAGTCGTAACGAGCGCCTTTTTCATGGTGCGCCAACACCAACAAGACCTCGCCACCGGCCAAGCGGGGCAGCCATTCGGTTTTCAGGTCTTCGGGAGCGAAAGCTTGAAGAACCGCCGTGCTGATCCAGGTGTGGGCCAAAGGTTCCATCACCATGCCGCGACCCAACTCTTCCATGGCCACCATGCCCTCGGTGGGGCCCATGGCCATGCCGCCATACGCATCTTGCACATACAAACCGCACAGACCCAACTCGGCCATGGCTTGGTAGGCGCTGGCAGAAAAACCACCTGCGGCCACCACGCTGCGGCGTTCGTCAAAGCTGTAGGCCTTGTCCACCCATTTGCGAACCGCGTCGCGCAGTTGCGCTTGTTCGTCTGAAAAATCAAAGTCCATGCTTCACCCCAAAACAGTTTGTGCAACGATGTTGCGTTGCACTTCATTCGAGCCACCGTAAATGGTGGTCTTGCGCATATTGAAATAGGTGGACGCCAAGGGCGCACAATGCGCAGAGCCCACATGGTCGCCTTGCCAACCAGCGTCCATGGCCTCTTGAATGAACGGCAAGCTGAAAGGCCCTGCGGCCATCATCATCAACTCGCTGTAGCGCTGCTGAATTTCGGAGCCGCGAATTTTCAAGAGGCCGGCGATGTCCAGGGACTGCTTGCCGGATTTCTCGGCGCTCAACACCCGCAGCACCATCATTTCCAAGGCAATCACATCGACTTCGAGCTTGGCGATTTCATCCCTGAAACGCAGGTCGTCCCAAACGCCTTCGGCTTTGGCGATGCGCTTCAAGCGCTCCAACTCTCGCTTGGCACGGTTGACATCAGCGATGTTGGTGCGCTCGTGCGCCAGCAAATATTTGGCGTAATTCCAGCCCTTGTTTTCTTCACCAATGAGGTTCTCGGCGGGCACTTCCACGTTGTCAAACCAGACCTCGTTGACTTCGCATTCACCGTCCATCAGTTTGATGGGGCGCACACTCACGCCCTTGGACTTCATATCGATCAGCAAAAAAGAAATGCCAGTTTGCGGTTTGCCCTCAGAACTCGTGCGCACCAAACAAAAAATCCATTCGCCAAATTGCGCCAAGGTGGTCCAGGTTTTTTGGCCGTTGACGATGTACTTGTCACCCACCCGCTCGGCGCGGGTTTTCAGTGAGGCGAGGTCTGAGCCCGAGCCTGGCTCGCTGTAGCCCTGGCTCCACCACACCTCGCCACTGGCAATGCCCGGCAAAAAACGTTGCTGTTGTGCGGGATTGCCAAAGGCCATGATGACGGGGGCCACCATCACCGGACCAAAGGGCACGACGCGTGGCGCACCGGCCAAAGCGCACTCTTCTTCAAACAAATGTTTTTGCACTTCGCTCCAGCCTGGGCCGCCAAACTGGGTGGGCCAGCCATAGCCCAGCCAGCCTTTTTTGCCCAAAATCTTGGCCCAGGTTTGCATATCCTCGCGGCTTAATCGCAGTGCGTTGTGGACCTTGTGCGAAAGGGTTGAAGGCAAATGCGTATGCACCCAAGTGCGTACTTCTTCGCGAAAAGCCTGTTCTTCAGGGGTGAAAGCCAAATCCATCAAGGGTCTCCAAGGCAATTTAGAACGGTCGTGCTATTTTGCGCGATTTTTCATGGACTGGGTAAATCGCCCACTGATAATCCCCAGCTATGCAAAACATTGTGGTTCTTATCTCTGGCAGCGGCTCCAATATGCTGGCCATCGCCCAAGCCGCGCAACGCGAGCAATGGCAAGACCGTTTTCAAGCTCGCATCGCCTGTGTGATCAGCAACCGGCCCCAATCGGGAGGGCTTGCCAAAGCCGCAGACATGGGCTTGGCCACGCAGGTGGTGGACCACACGCTTTACCAACACCAATCCAATCCCCGCGATATTTTTGACATGGCTTTGATGCAAGCCATCGATGCCCATCAGCCTACACTGGTGGTCTTGGCGGGGTTTATGCGTATCTTGACGCCTGGCTTTGTGGTGCATTACCAAGGGCGTTTGCTGAACATTCACCCCTCTTTGCTGCCGGCTTTTTCGGGGCTGCATACCCATCAACGCGCCATTGACGCAGGTTGCCGCTTTGCGGGTGCGACTGTGCATCAAGTAACGGTGGATTTAGACGATGGCCCCATCCTTGCGCAAGCTGTGGTGCCGGTCTTGCCCGACGACACCGCTGATAGCTTGTCAGCGCGGGTGCTGACGCAAGAGCACCTGATTTACCCAAGAGTGGTAGCGCAGTTACTAAGCCGCCAACCTTGAATTACGCGGCAAATGCGCGGTTAAAAACTCCATCTGGTCGGCCAAGATACGGCGGTTGCGCAGAATAAAGTCTTCCCACAGGGTGGGCACATAAGGGGTGTAAAGCAAAGGCATGCGCGCTTGCTCAGGGGTGCGGTTGGCTTTGCGGTGGTTGCAAGCGCGACATGCGGTGACCACATTCATCCAAGTGTCCATGCCTTGCTGGCCAAAGGGGATGATGTGTTCGCGGGTGAGTTCGGTTTCGTGGAAGTCGTCGCCGCAATAAGCGCAGATATTGCGGTCGCGGGCAAACAGTTTGCTGTTGGTCAAGCCAGGCTTGAGGTCAAAAGGATTGATGCCTGGCACGCCCTTGGTGCCAATGATGCTGTTGACAGTGATGATGGATTGCTCGCCGGTGATGGCGTTGTGGCCGCCACGAAACACCGCGATTTGGGCGCCGGCTTCCCAGCGCACTTCTTCCGCCGCGTAATGGATGACGGCTTGTTCCAGCGAAATCCATGATTGCGGCAACCCTTGGGCTGACAGCTTCAACACCTTCAACATTCACCTCCACAGAGATCAAAGCAAGCACTGACGTCGATTCCTAGACAATATACCTTGTTTTCATGAAACAACTTTGTCAGACCTCTCTTAGCCATGCAGATCTTTCGCGGTATTCACCATCCCAAATTGGCGCCAGCCTGCGCAGTCACCATCGGTAATTTCGATGGCGTTCACCGTGGCCACCAAGCCATGCTGGCTTTGCTGCGCAACGAAGCGCGACACCGCGCCCTGCCCTCATGCGTGATGACCTTCGAGCCTCACCCGCGTGACTTCTTTGCGCAAAGGCTGAACAAACCAGAGATGGCACCCCCGCGCATCGCCAGCTTGCGCGACAAACTGGCCGAATTAGAAGCTTGCGGCATTGACCAATGCCTGGTCATGCCTTTTAATGCTTGGCTCTCCAGTCTGTCGCCCGACGATTTTGTGCAGCAGGTCTTGGTGCAAGGCTTGGGCACCCGCTACATCTTGGTGGGGGACGACTTTTGCTATGGCGCTAAGCGTGCCGGTGATTACGCTTCTTTGTCGCGCAGCGGGCAACAACTGGGCTTTGAAGTGGCGAGGATGAACAGCTACGAAGTGTCTGACCCCGCCCAAGCCCATGCCAGTGTTCGGGTGTCGAGCTCAGCGGTGCGCGAGGCCCTTGCGCAGGGGCGCATGGCTGATGCAGCGCAACTGTTGGGGCGACCTTATGCCATCTCGGGTCATGTGGTGCATGGTCGCAAACTGGGCCGCGAATTGAAGTGTCCGACCCTGAACCTGCGCTTTCCACATGCGAAACCTGCAGCGAGTGGCATCTTTGTGGTGCTGGTACACGGAATAGGCGACAAACCCCTTCAAGGTGTGGCCAATTTAGGCATCCGCCCCTCGCTAGACCCCAACGATGTCAACGGGGGTCAGGTACTGCTGGAAACCCATTGCTTAGATTGGCCAGCCACCCTTGGCGTGGATGGGGGCTACGGTAAACTCATACAAGTGGATTTGCTCTACAAATTGCACGACGAACTGAAATACGACAGCCTTGAATCTCTGGAACAAGGCATTGCCCAAGACTGCATTGACGCACGTCAGTGGTTTAACTCATGACCGA
>CAMDKR010000136.1 GCA_945901225.1 Bordetella parapertussis
GACCTCGAAGTCGGTGTTTGGCAAACATTCGTGGTCATGGCCTTGGTCTACTTCGTGTTCATGATGGCTGGCGCTTTGGGCTACCGCATTCCTGCCACCGGTTGGAAGCCTGCAGGTTGGACTCCTCCTGTGCAGCAGCAAGCCAACACCATGATCACCCAAGGCCATGTGCATGTCAGCAAAGTGTGGGGCATTCCTCAGTTTTGGATGGTTTGGGTGGTGTTGTGCATGAATGTGTCTGCAGGCATTGGCGTGATCGGCATGGCCAGTCCCATGTTGCAAGAGGTGTTTGGCGGTGCCTTGATGGGCATAGAGGCCAAGTTTGTCGACCTTGACAAGACACAACTCACCACCATTGCAGGTATTGCCGCTGGCTTTACGGCCCTGCTTAGCTTGTTCAATATTGGTGGTCGTTTTGTGTGGGCGAGTTTGTCAGACAAACTCGGTCGCAAGATGACCTACATCATCTTCTTTGTGTTGGGCGCCGCTTTGTACGCTTCAGTGCCCGCCAGCGCCATGGCAGGCAACAAAATGCTCTTTGTAGCCGCGTTTTGCATCATCTTGAGCATGTATGGCGGCGGCTTTGCCACCGTCCCTGCGTATTTGGCCGACTTGTTTGGTACCCAAATGGTGGGTGCCATCCACGGTCGCTTGCTCACCGCTTGGGCCACTGCGGGCATTTTGGGCCCTGTGGTGGTGAATTACATGCGTGACTACCAACTCGGTTTAGGCATACCCCGTGAGCAGGTTTACAACCAAACCATGTTTATTTTGGTGGGTATGTTGGTGGTGGGTTTGATTGCCAACCTGATGATCAAGCCAGTCGCCGCCAAGCACTTCATGACAGCCGAAGAACTGGCCCATGAAAAGAAACTCGCCCACGAAAAAGCCAGCGCCTCCGAAGTGGGTGCTGCCCACGGCGGGGTCACCAAATCCAATCCTCTGTGGGTCGTCTTTGCCTGGACGGCCGTAAGCATCCCCTTGGTCTGGGGTATTTACCGCACGCTCTTGAGTGTGGGCAAATTTTTTAACTGATTGAGCCATGAATTCAACCCAAGCTTTGCCTGAACAGGCGCTTATCGACCAACTGGTGCAACAACACGCCTCTGAACCGGGGTCGTTGTTGCCCTTGTTGCACGACATTCAGGACAAACTCGGGTTTATTCCCGCCAGCAGCGTGCCTTCCATTGCGCAGGGCTTGAACCTGTCTCGTGCCGAGGTGCATGGCGTCATCACTTACTACCACCACTTTCGCAGCACGGCACCTGGTAAACACGTTATCCAAGTCTGTCGCGCCGAGGCTTGCCAGTCTTGTGGCAGCGAAGAACTGTGGGCCTTGGCAGAAAAACTGCTGGGTTGCAAAGGCCATGAGCCCAGCGCCAACGGCATGTACTCGCTAGAGTCTGTGTACTGCTTGGGACTGTGTGCGTCTTCTCCTGCGGTGCAAATCGATGACCGCTTGCATGCCCGCGTGAATGAAGCCAAGCTGACACGCTTGGTTCAAACCTTGGAGGCTGCAGCATGAGCGTTACCCTGTTTGTTCCCTGCGACTCGGCAGCACTGGCCGCCGGTGCGGATGAAGTCGTCGACGCCCTTCACAAAGAAGCCACCGCCAGAGGTGTTGCCATCGATGTGCAGCGCAACAGCTCACGTGGCATGTTTTGGTTAGAACCTCTGGTCGAGGTTGTCACGCCGCAAGGTCGCATGGCCTATGGCCCTGTGGCATTTGAAGACGTGCCCTCCTTGTTCGATGCTGATTTTTTAACTGGTGGCAAACATGCTTTGGGTTTGGGCTTAACAGATGCCATTCCTTATTTAGCCAAACAACAACGACTGACCTTTGCACGCATGGGCATCACCCGCCCCTTGTCGCTGGACGATTACGCGGCCCATGGTGGATGGCAAGGTTTGAAAAATACAGTGGCCATGGATGGCGCTGCTGTGGTTCAAGAAGTGCTGGACTCAGGCTTGCGTGGACGAGGTGGCGCGGCGTTTCCTGCAGGCATCAAGTGGCGCACCGTGCGAGGCACCACAGCTGCGCAAAAGTACGTGGTCTGCAACGCTGATGAGGGTGACTCAGGTACGTTTTCCGATCGCATGACCATGGAGGGCGACCCCTATATGCTGATCGAGGGCATGGCCATCGCCGGTTTAGCGGTCGGTGCCACCCAAGGCTATATCTACATCCGCTCTGAATACCCGCACGCCATTGCCACCATGAACACTGCCATCGCCATGGCCGAGTCTGCAGGCTATTTGGGTGCCAACGTGATGGGCAGCGGCCAAGCGTTTGTCTTAAAGGTGCGCAAAGCTGCTGGCTCGTATGTGTGTGGCGAAGAAACCGCCATGCTCGAGAGCATCGAGGGCAAGCGCGGCATCGTTCGCGCCAAACCACCCTTGCCTGCATTAGAAGGTTTGTTTGGTCAACCGACCGTCATCAACAACGTCATCACCTTGGCAAGTGTGCCCATCATCATGGCCAAGGGCGCAGCTTTTTACAAAGACTTTGGCGTGGGTCGCTCCACCGGCACCCTGCCCTTTCAAATCGCCGGCAATGTGTTGCAAGGTGGTTTGGTTGAACGTGCGTTTGGGTTGACCTTGCGTGAACTCTTGTTTGATTTTGGTGGCGGCAGCCGAAGTGGTCGCCCCATCAAAGCGGTGCAAGTCGGCGGTCCCTTGGGCGCTTATGTGCCTGAATCGCAATGGGATGTGCCTTTGGACTATGAAACCTATGCCGCCATGGGTGCGGTGGTGGGGCACGGCGGCATCGTGGTGCATGACGACAGCGCCAACATGGCCAAACTGGCTCGCTACGCCATGGAGTTTTGCGCCATCGAGAGTTGCGGCAAATGCACCCCTTGCCGTATTGGTTCCACACGCGGTGTGGAAACCATAGACCGCATTGGCACTTCCAACAACAAAGAACAACAAGTGCATTTGCTGCGCGACTTGTGCAACACCATGTTGCACGGCAGCCTGTGCGCTATGGGCGGCATGACACCCTACCCCGTGTTGTCCGCTCTTAACCATTACCCCGCTGACTTTGGTTTAGAAACCAAAGAGGCTCAAGTGCTTTAAGGAAACACCATGTTGATGTACCTCAAACAAGAGCGAGACCACGGCACCCCTGCCCGTACCTCTTCTGAAACTGTGCAACTGAGCATTGACGGCTACCACGTCAGCGTGCCCAAAGGCACCTCGCTCATGCGTGCTGCCGTGGAAGCTGGCATTCAAGTGCCCAAACTTTGCGCCACTGACAGCTTGGAGCCTTTTGGTTCTTGCCGTTTGTGCTTGGTGGAAATTGATGGTCGCAAAGGCTTTCCTGCCTCTTGCACCACACCCGCCGAAGCTGGCATGGTGGTGCATACCCAAACCCCCAAGCTGCAAGACTTGCGCAAAGGCGTGATGGAGTTGTACATCTCTGACCATCCGCTGGATTGCCTGACGTGCAGCGCCAACGGCAACTGTGAGTTGCAAGACATGGCAGGCGTCACAGGCCTGCGCAATGTGCGCTATGGCGTGGGCGAGGCCGCCGGTGCCCACCACTGCGACGCCAAGAAAGACGAGTCCAACCCCTATTTCACGTATGACGCCAGCAAATGCATTGTGTGCAACCGCTGTGTACGGGCTTGCGAAGAAACACAAGGTACCTTCGCCCTCACCATCTCTGGTCGTGGTTTTGAAAGCCGCGTGTCGCCTGGCCAAGACCAGCCTTTCATGGACAGCGAATGCGTGTCCTGCGGCGCTTGCGTCGAGGCTTGCCCCACCGCCACCTTGCAAGAAAAATCCATCATCGAACTCGGCCAACCCGAGCACAGCCTGATCACCACCTGCGCTTACTGCGGTGTGGGTTGCGGCTTCAAAGCCGAAATGAAGGGCAACACCGTGGTTCGCATGGTGCCTTGGAAAGATGGCAAGGCGAACGAAGGTCATTCATGTGTAAAGGGCCGTTTTGCGTGGGGCTACGCCACCCACCAAGACCGCATCACCAAACCGATGATCCGTGCCAAGATCACCGACCCTTGGCAAGAGGTCAGCTGGGACGAGGCCATCAACCACGCAGCCTCGGAGTTCAAGCGTATCCAAGCCAAACAAGGCAAGGACTCTGTGGGTGGCATCACCTCCTCACGTTGCACCAACGAAGAAACCTACTTGGTTCAAAAGTTGGTACGTGCCGCCTTTGGCACCAACAACGTGGACACCTGCGCCCGCGTGTGTCACTCACCCACCGGCTATGGTTTGGGTCAAACCTTTGGCACGTCTGCGGGTACACAAACCTTCAAATCGGTTGAACACGCCGATGTGTTGTTGGTGATTGGCGCCAACCCCACCGATGCGCATCCCGTATTTGCCTCACGCATGAAACGTCGACTGCGCAGTGGTGCCAAGCTCATCGTGGCTGATCCACGCAAGATTGATTTGGTGAGCAGCCCCCATGTGAAAGCGCAGCACCATTTGGCCTTGAAGCCTGGCACCAATGTGGCCCTCATCAACTCACTGGCCCATGTGGTGGTGACCGAGGGCTTGGTGGCCAAAGACTATGTGGCCGCGCGTTGTGAAGACAAAAGTTTCAACGAATGGTGCGAGTTTGTCTCTAAGCCTGAAAACTCGCCCGAAGCATTTGAAAGTGTGACTGGCGTTCCTGCCTCAGAGGTTCGTGCTGCTGCACGTTTGTATGCCGCCGGTCCTAACTCAGCGATTTACTATGG
>CAMDKR010000137.1 GCA_945901225.1 Bordetella parapertussis
ACCAATCGTCCTAAAGGAACTTCGCGTTGAATGCGTTCTGCAAAGCGCGGATTGGCCTGAACCTCTGGCGGAAAGTAAGTGGGGTTCTCGACAAAATTTTGGGCAATCGCATTGACTTGGATGTTCAAAGCGGCCAACTCCACCCCCACGGCTTGCACCCATGCCAGTTGCGCACCACGGGCAGCGCTGTAACTTGACGCTCGCTTCATGCCGCGCAATGCACTGGCACTGCCCATGACCAAAAACTTTCCACACCCACGCGCCTTCATTTGTGGCACGACTTCTCGCAACAACCTAGGCAAGGGGTGAACCATGACGTCGAACACCTGCGACCACTCAAGGTCTTGCACCTCAGTGGCCAGCGTCGAGGGTGCAGTCATGGCCAAATTGGCAACCAAGACATCGATATGCCCATGGCTTTGCACCAATTCGCGTGGCGCATCAGGGTGGTGCAACTCTCTGCTGTCGGCCAACACAGTCGCACCATGCGAGGAAAGCACTTGGCATAAAGCCGGGCCCATGAAATCTTCGGCTTGGGTGACAACGATTCGCAAACCTTGTAACAAACCACTCATAGACAGCACCTACTCGGGTAAATCGTCTTCGGGGTGCTCATCCACCAATGGGATGAGGTCTGGCTTGGGAGTACGCTTGCCGTGCTTGGCCAAAATTTCAACGTAAACAGACGCGGCCTGTGCTTTGGCCAGTGCGTCTATCGCCGCAATCAGGGCAGACAAATGAACCACTTCGGCATCCGTCGCTTGCAAGCCGCACTTGCAGTCAAAGTCCCAAAAATCTATACCTTCAGGTAAATCTCGCCTGCGTTCACGCTTGAGGTATTTGCGCACCTCGTGTTTCACCGCATCAAGCACCCGATCAGGGTGGCGGCCATCTATGTGCAGAGGGAAATTTTTTCGCATGGTCAGATTATGCGGCCCGCGCTCCTAGGCGCCACAAGGACGTCACCTCTTGCGTTCGCGCAGCATGCAATGCGTCTTCACTGTCTTGAACCTTGGGGTGGCGTGGCCGAATGTCTTCTCGCCCAAGAACCTGTAAGCCCCCAGCTTCTATCCATTGCAGCAACTGATCGCGAGAGCGCAGCTGTAAATGTTCAGCCAGATCTGACAAGACCAACCAAGCTTCGCCACCTGGGGCCAAATGCGCCAAAACACCCGCCAAAAAAGTACGCAACATCCGACTGTCGGGGTCATAAATGGCTTGCTCTAACACAGACGTGGCTTTGCCTGGTAACCAAGGCGGGTTGCACGTAATCAAATTCGCTTGTCCCTTGGGAAACACATCGGTTATTTGGAGCTGCACCCTTGCGGACAAATCTAATCGCTGCAAATTGTCTTTCGCACACTGCAAGGCGACGTCGCTGCTGTCTGTGGCGATAACGTGTTTGACGCCGCGCATCAGCAACAAGGCCGCAATCACACCCGTACCGGTTCCAATGTCAAAAGCCAGTGCAGTCGAAGGCAAAGGCGCCTTGGCAATCAGATCAAGGTATTCACTTCGCACGGGAGAAAACACCCCATAGCGCGGATGAATGAAGAAGCCTTCCTCACTCAAGACATTGACAGCGATGCCTTTGCGTTGCCACTCGTAGGCGCTGACAATGCTTAGCAACTCTCGCAAAGACAGCACCCGCGCTTGGCCGCTTGGCTCGCCCCATGCACTGCGCAATGCGTCGCGCATGTCTGGCGCACGACGCAAAGCAATGCGGTAGTCGCCCGCCACTTGCAACACCAGCATAGACAAGATTCGGGCACGCTGGGCTTGCGCCATACGGTGGGCATGAAAGGCTTGCGGCATACCCAAACTTGTCGACTTAGCCTTGGGCGCATGGCTGACGCGACGCGTCAACGCTTGAAGCAATTGACGCGCTTGCTGAAAGTCACCTTGCCACAACAGGGCTGTCCCCGCGCAAGCCAAGCGATACGCCGTGTCAGCGCTGCAACTGTCATTGACCGTTTCAAAACGCTTGGGCACTGAGGCACCGCTGGCCGAATGCCATTGGTCTTTCAACACATTCACATCGGCTTCAAGCGTCAAGGTATGCACCGCCGCCAGGCGTATGAATTTCAAACACATCACCCGCTTGCATTTGAACTTGGTCAATGTGTCCCAGGATGAGCACTTCACCATTGGACCTGACGACCCGATTGACCCCTGGCAAACCCGCCGACCCGCCTGCCAATCCAAACGCGGGATACATGCGACCGTTGGACAAAATACCTGCTGTCATCGGCTCTAAAAACGCTATGCGACGAATACCGCCAGCGCCACCTGCAAACTTTCCTTGGCCGCCTGATCCATCGCGCACACTGTAGGAGAGCAAACGCACAGGAAAGCGAAACTCCAACACTTCGGGGTCAGTCAAACGAGAATTCGTCATATGGGTTTGCACCACATCGGTTCCCTTGAAACCACCCACCACCTCACCGCTGCTGTTGAACACGGGTCCAGCGCCACTTCCGCCTGAAATGGTTTCGTAGTATTGGTAGGTGGCATTTCCAAAGGTGAAATTGTTCATGGTGGGCTGACTGCCCGCCATCACGCCCAAGGCGCCATACAAAGCATTGGTGATGCAAGTGGAGGTCTCGACATTGCCGGCGACCACTGAGGCTGGCGGCAAGGGGTTGAGCATGGAGCCCTCTGGGATGATGACTTGAATAGGTTTTAAACACCCGGCATTCAAAGGAATGTCATCTTCCACCAAGGTACGAAACACATAGAGCACTGCTGCCATGCAAACGGCACGGGGTGCATTGAAGTTATTGCTTTGTTGGGCTGAAGTGCCTGTGAAGTCGACGACCGCACTGCGGGTTTGTGCGTCAATGCTGACGCTGACCTTGATGCAAGCGCCATTGTCTAGGGGGAAGTCAAAGCTGTGGCGGGTCACATCGCCAAAGCGTTTTGCCAATCGGGTAATGGCGCGTCTGACAGATTCTTCTGCGTTGTCTTGCACATGCTGCATATAGGCTTGCACCGTGGGCAAACCGTAATGCGCCACCATGCGACGCAACTCTTGCGCCCCTTTTTCATTCGCTGCAATTTGGGCTTTCAAGTCCGCCATGTTTTGCGCAGGGTTGCGACTGGGGTGGGCCCCACTTTGCAGCAAAGCCAACATGGGCGCTTCACGCAACACACCTTTTTCCACCAGTTTGAAATTTTGGATTTGCACACCCTCTTCATCGATGGTGGTGGAAAACGGTGGCATAGAGCCTGGGGACACACCGCCAATGTCTGCGTGGTGGCCACGAGAACCCACATAAAAATCGGGCTCAAGCGAATCGCCCAAGTAAACCGGCGTGATGACGGTCACATCAGGCAAATGGGTTCCACCGTGGTAGGGATCGTTCAGAACATACACGTCCCCTGCCTGCATTCGACCGGCGTTATCTCGAATCACCGTTTTGATGCTCTCGCCCATGGAGCCCAAATGCACAGGCATGTGCGGCGCATTGGCAATCAACTCACCTTGTTGATTGAAGATGGCGCATGAAAAATCGAGACGCTCTTTGATATTCACCGAATGCGCAGTGTTTTGCAATTGCAAGCCCATTTGCTCGGCGATATTCATGAAGAGGTTATTAAAAACCTCTAGCTGGATGGGGTCCACCGAGGTACCAGCAGCTTGTAATGCTTGGCGTGGCGCGATGCGCAGCAACACCAAATGGTTCACTGCTGTCAACTTGGCTTGCCAGCCAGGTTCAATCACCGTGGTGGCATGGCGCTCGACCACCACCGCAGGACCCACCACGCTATCGCCAGCTTGCATGTCTTCGCGGCGAACCAAGGCTGCCTCTTGCCAAGCGCCATGCAAATACATGCGTGTCAGCGTGTGTGGCGGCATGTCTCGCTTAGGCGCCAGAGGGTGAACCGTTTCTGGTGTTTGCTCGCCTGCCAATATGACTTCCACCGACACCGCCTCAACCACCAAAGCCTTATTCGGCATGACAAACGCAAAGCGGCGCAAATATGCGGCCTCAAACGCCGCCTTCACCTGCGCCAGGCTCCCCATGGCAACCACCAAAGGCGAATCACTGCCGGCATAGCGCAGATGCACCCTCTCGTAAGTTTGCAATTCACCGCCTTGCGATATCTGGGATCGCAAGGCCGCTTCGGCTTGCAAGGACAACTTGGACAAGGTGGCTTGTAACTCAGGCCATATGGACGCTTGCAACATCTGCTCGATGGCTTGCTCTTTGATCAGGCTCTGCGAAGCCAAGCCCATGCCATAGGCCGACAACACGCCAGCCATAGGATGAATCAAAATCCTTGACATGCCCAGTGCATCAGACACCGCACAAGCATGCTGCCCTCCTGCGCCTCCAAAGCATTGCAAGGTATATCCCGTGACATCGTAGCCACGAGCGACCGAAATTTTTTGTACGGCATGCGCCATTTGCTGCACAGCGATATGCACAAAGCCTTCGGCAACTTCTTCGGGTGTTTTGTTCGATAACTGGGCAAGATGTGCGAAGCCTTGTTCCACCACTTGCGCATCCAAAGTTTGATTGCCCTCAGGACCAAAGACGGCGGGGAAATAAGCGGCCTGCAATTTACCCAGTTGCAAATTCGCATCCGTGACCGTCAAGTGCCCGCCACGCCGGTAGCAAGCAGGCCCAGGGTCTGCACCCGCGCTTTGCGGCCCCACCCGAAAACGCGAGCCATCAAATTGCAAAAG
>CAMDKR010000138.1 GCA_945901225.1 Bordetella parapertussis
ATCAGCTGCACCGGTGTGTCCTCATCAAACCAAGTCACCAAGCTGACCGAAGCCAGCGCTGCCAGCAACAGCGCCCTGTCTTGCTGATCGTTCAAGGGGCGCTCAGGCCCTTTGCCCAAGCGCTTGGCAGACGCGTCGGTGTTGACCCCCACCACCAAGACCGCCCCCAAGGCGCGCGCTTGTTCTAAGTAGGTGGCGTGGCCACGGTGCAAAACATCGAAAACGCCGTTGGTGAACACCACTGGCCCCAACTGGCGCAGGGCCTGCACCCGCGATAAGGCCTCATCAGCTTCACAGACTTTGTCGGCAAAACCCACTGACAGGCTCATGGGCCGCGCTTGCGCCAGCGCTGCACCTGTGACTCAATTTGTGCCAAATCGGCAATCACCGTCACACCAGTGGGTGGGCGGCGTTGCAACACAGGCGCTCGACCGCCGGCCCAAATCTCGACCTGCTGTGGCAAAAGTCGTCGCAACTCGGCCAGACCATCCAACACATGGTTGGGGTTTTGGGTGACGCTAAAGCTCAGCGCCACGATATCGGGCTGATGTGCCAGCACGGCTTTAGCAATATCACTCAAAGGCGTTTTCACACCCATGGGCAAACAGTGACAGCCTTGCATGGTCAAAAGACTCTCCGCCATGAGCAAACCCATGGCATGCTCTTCTTGCGGAAAAGTGGTGAGTAAAACGCGGGGTTGGCGATGGAAGGTGTGGCTGTTGAGTTGATGAATGGCTTGGCGCAGCACGACTGTCGCGCATTCGGTGTACAGATGCTCTTCAAACACTTGAATTTCAGCGCGCATCCATGCGTCACCCACCATGGCATTCAAAGGCGCGAGCAACTCAACAACGAAGCGGTTGACCCCCAAGCTGGCCACGGCTTGGTGCAAATGGCTTCGCAAGCCGTCAATGTCATGGCTGCGCAGCAACCCCATGGCCTGATCCAATAACTGGCCGACACCCCCTTTGCCACGGGACAAGTCCATGGGGCCCGCCAGCAAGGATTCGGTGATGCTTTGCAATTGCTCGACCGACAGAGCCACGACTTGGCCTGGGCGGTGGCCAGCGTCCAAAAGACGCTTGATGATGCGAAGTTTTTCCACCTGCGCCAAGGGGTAGCTGCGTTCGCCAAAGCTGTCTCGCCCTGGCTGTGGGAAACCATAGCGGCGCTCCCACACCCTGAGCGTATCCTTGCCGATGCCCGTGTCCCGCTCGACAGCAGCTATCGAAAATTGAAGGTGTTTCGACTCGCCTACGCTCAAATCCATAGGGTTATTTTCATAAAAAATACTACCAAACAAATATGTCATAGACAATAGCATAAAACCTCTTTGGAACACCCCCATGCAAACACTGCCCTCTACACTTTTTAAAGTCCTGCTCCTTGCTGTCTTGTCTGTGGCCCCCTCGGCCTGGGCGACCGACCCCAAACCTGCAAGCTCAGCCACCGGCAGCGCCGCCGCATGCCCTGCCGTGCTGCGCCACACCGTCGAACGCTTGCAAGACGAAAAGCCGCAAAACCTTTGCCAGTACGCGGGTCAAGTGGTGGTGGTGGTCAATACCGCCAGCTACTGCGGCTTCACGCCCCAATACAAATCGCTGGAATCCTTGTATGACAAATACAAAGACAAAGGTTTGGTGGTGCTGGGCTTTCCATCCAACGATTTCTCCCAAGAGCCAGGCAACAACCAAAAAATCGCAGACTTTTGCGAAAACACCTATGGCGTGAAGTTCCCCATGTTCAGCAAAACCACGGTGCGTGGTGGCGACGCCTCGCCCTTGTTCAAACAGCTCACCCAACTCAGCGACACCTCGCCGAAGTGGAACTTTTACAAATACCTCATCAGCCGAGATGGCAAACAGGTCAAAAGCTACAACAGCAACACCGACCCCATGGACAAAGCCTTTTTGGCCGAGGTTGAAAAATTGCTGATCACCCGAGTGAACTGATGCGCCAACGGGTAGCGGTGATTGGCTCGGGCATCGCTGGCTTATCAGCGGCCCACCATTTAAACAAGCATGTCGAGCTCAGCTTGTTTGAGGCTGGCAGTTATTTTGGGGGCCATACCCACACCGTCGATGTGACCCTCCCAGGAGCCCAAGGCCTCATCACCCATGGCGTGGACACCGGCTTTTTGGTCTACAACCAACGCACCTACCCAGGCTTGATTGCTTTGTTTGAAAGCCTGAACATACGCACCGCAGCTTCAGACATGTCTTTTTCGGTGCAAGCAAATTGGGACGACAGCGGCAAAGCCTTGGAGTGGAATGGCGCCACCTTGAACAGCGTGTTTGCGCAACGCAGCAACCTGTTGCGTCCTCGCTTTTGGGGCTTGTTGAGTGACATCATGCGCTTTAACCAGCTCGCCACCCACTTGGCCCAAAGCGCAGCAGCAGATGCTTTGGCGCAACCCTTGCAACAATTTTTAGATGAGCACCGCTTTGGCAAGGCGTTTCGCCATGGTTATTTGCTGCCCATGCTCGGCTGTATTTGGAGCTGCCCCACCACCCAAATGCTGCAATTTCCAGTGGCCACCATGGTGCGGTTTTGTGACAACCATGGTTTGCTGCAAGTCAACAACCGCCCACCGTGGTTCACCGTGGCCGGTGGCGCCAAGCACTATGTGAAAGCCATCACCGATCACATCAGCGACAAGCGCCTGAACACCCCTGTGCTGGGCATTGCCCGCGACGACCATGGTGTGCATATTCGAACCGCCCAAGGCACGGAGCATTTCGACCACGTGGTCTTGGCGACACATGCCGACCAATCGCTTTCCTTGCTAGACGAGCCCAGCACCGATGAACAAGCATTGTTGGGCGCCATCCGCTTTCATCCCAACCGCGCCGTGTTGCACACCGACACCGGTGTCATGCCCAAGCGTCGCTTGGCTTGGGCGGCGTGGAATTACCAACGCACCCAAGATGACAGCGAAAGCGCTCGCGTGTGTTTGCACTACTGGCTGAACAAACTGCAACCCCTGCCTTTCAAGCAAGACGTGATCGTCTCACTCAACCCTGCCTCGCCGATTGACCCTGCCAAGATTTTGGGCAGCTACAACTACGACCATCCGGTCTTCGATTTGCCAGCCATTGCCGCCCAAAACCAGTTGCCGCGTTTACAGGGCCAACAACGTACCTGGTATGCCGGTGCTTGGATGCGCTTTGGTTTTCATGAAGACGGCTACCAAGCAGGTTTGGCAGCTGCGCAAGGCTTGCTGGCACGCCAAACCGACAAGCAAGAGGCTTTGGCGTGAGCTCTGCCCAGCCGCTCATCGGTTTTGGCCAAGTTCGCCACAGCCGTGCTCGGCCCAGCCGCCACGCATTTGCCTACCCCACTTGGTTTTTGCTGCTGCCCATGCGCAGCTTGGCAAAACAGTCCAAAGGTGTGTTGGCCGTGAACCGGCGCGCAGCCATTTCTTTCCACGATGTTGACCATGGCGATGGTCGCTCGATCGCTTCTGGTGGCGCACTGGCGTGGCTGGATGAGTTGCTGCAAAGCCAAGACATCAACGATGCCCAAGGCGAGGTGTGGTTGCACTGCTATGCCCGCGTTTGGGGCTATGCCTTCAAGCCCGTCAGTTTTTGGTATTGCCACCGCAGCGACCACACACTGGCCGCCATCGTGGTGGAGGTGAACAACACCTTTGGCGAGCGCCATTGCTATGTCTTGCCCCAACCGCTTTATGGCCAGACCCTGCATGCTGACAAAGTTTTTCATGTGTCGCCGTTTTGCCATGTGCAAGGTCGTTACGACTTTCGCTTCATGCGCACCGACCACTCAGGGGAGCCGCAAACCGTGGTGCGCATCGACCACAGCGACGAGATGGGCTTGCTCATCAGCACCAGTGTCAGTGGCAAACTGCAGCCCCTTACCGCCTCGGTGCTGCGCCGCGCTCTTTGGCGTTACCCGCTGCAAAGTTTTGGCGTGATCGCTCGCATCCATTGGCAAGCGCTGGGGCTGTGGCTCAAGCGTGTGCCTTTTGTGCGTAAACCCCCACCCCCTTCACAGTTCGCCACCCGTGGTGGCCTGTAAATCCCTTTTGCTTTCCCCCTGATTTTTTTGACCCATGTCTACCCTGCCCTCTACTCAACACACCTCTTCTGCCGCCTTGACAAAAAACACGCCTTTGGCGGCGCGGCGCGCCTTGCGCATGCTCTGGTCCTTGAGCGTGGGCGGGCTGAGGGTTGAACTGCCCGATCAGCGTTTGCTGAGTTTTGGCAACTTGCTGAGCGGCCCGCAAGCCAGCATCCGCATTCACGATTGGCAAGTCTTCGCTTCGGCCATGCGTTCGGGCGACATCGGTTTTGCCGAAAGTTTCATTGCAGGCGACTGGGACACGCCTGACCTCACCACCTTGTTGCAGCTGTTGGTGGCCAACCGACGCCCGATCGATGATTTGATTTTTGGCAAATGGTGGGGCCGCTTGGCCTACCAAGTTCGACACTGGATGCGGCGCAACACCAAAAAGAACAGCAGCAAAAACATCCATGCCCACTACGATTTGGGCAACGGTTTTTACAGCCAGTGGCTAGACCCGAGCATGTCTTATTCGTCGGCCTGGTTTGACAACGACACCAACCAAGACCTGCAAACCGC
>CAMDKR010000139.1 GCA_945901225.1 Bordetella parapertussis
GCATGAAGCGCTGTGGCCACCGATGTAGCGACCTCTTCCATGGTCAAGTTGAAGGCTTCGCCCGTTGGCGAAAACCCAAACGGCGAGAGTAACACCATGGAACCCATATTCAAGGTTTGCACAATGCCCGCCACATCTACCTTGCGAACCAAGCCTGAGTGTTGGAAATCCACGCCGTCCACAATGCCCACAGGTTTGGCGGTGATGAAGTTCCCCGAGATCACACGAATGGTGGCACCCGCCATCGGCGTGTTGGGTAAACCTTGACTGAAGGCAGCTTCAATTTCATAGCGCAGTTGACCGGCAGCCTCTTGGGCGCAATCCAGTGCCACGCTGTCGGTGATGCGCATACCGTGGGAATATTTGGGCGCATGGCCTTTGGCCAGCAGTTGCTCATTTACCTGTGGCCTAAAACCGTGAACCAACACTACTTTCACGCCCATGCTTTGGATCAACGCCAAGTCTTGCACCAAGCTGGGCAACTTGCCTGCAGCAATGGCCTCACCTGCAATGGCCACCACAAAGGTTTTGCCTCGGTGCATATGGATGTAGGGCGCGACCGAGCGGAACCAAGGAACGAAAGTGAAATTGAAGACAGTGGACATGGATGGGTGTCGTTAAGGCTTGAGCAGAATCAATTGGTCTGAGGGCAGTAGCCGCGTGAAGTCGCGGTCGAATGTGCAGAGTGTCTCACCAGATTGCATGACTGTGGCGGCGATCCACGCATCGGAGATCAGATCGCCCTTGATCTGTTGCGTCAGACACAGTTGGCGCATGGTGGGCCAAGAGGAAGACAGTTGCTGAAACTGCACGCCTGGACAGCTTAGCAAGCTGTCGATGAAGCCGCACACATCCGCCAAGGGGTCGGTTTGTTTGAAAATTTTGGGGTTGCTGGTGATGCGCATGAAGCCAGTCACCACCATACCCATGAGTGACAAACTTGCTTGACCGATGGCAGCCTGTCGCACTGCCTCATCTAACCATTTTTGCGCAGGCTGGTGGTGGGGGTGGTCTGGGCGGAACGCCGAAACCAACACGTTCACATCGGGTGTCATCTGAGTTTGAGGATGTCCATGTCGGCATCCATGGCTTCATAGAAGGATCGGTTACTGCTGGGGTCGATGCCTGGCATCAGACCGCCTGTAGATTGGGAAACAGGCAGTTTGGGGATGAACGCTGGCGCAGTGGGCAGGTCTTGCCGCACATAGGCGGCCAGCATTTCGCGTACCTTGGCGCTGAGCGACGTGCCCTCTTGAATAGCCTTGATGCGGGCTTGTTTGATGAGGTTTTCATCCAAAGAAATGGTGAGATTGGCCATAAGGGGCTCCTTCAACACAGGTTCACATAAACAAGTGTAGCACGTGAAAGTGTGCCATGGGATAATTCCGCAGTGAACCCACCTAGCCCCCTGTCTATTGACTTTCCCGACAACCTGCCGGTCAGCGAGCGGCGCGAAGAGATCATGGCGGCCATCGAGGCGCATCAGGTGGTCATCGTCTGTGGCGAAACTGGCTCGGGCAAAACCACCCAATTGCCCAAAATGGCCTTGGCGCTGGGGCGAGGTGGCAAGAAAATCATCGGCCACACCCAACCGCGCCGCATCGCCGCAACGTCCGTGGCCAAGCGCATCGCAGAAGAGCTGAAAACCCCGCTGGGCGAGGTGGTGGGTTTCAAGGTGCGCTTCCAAGACAAGCTGTCGCGCGACGCATCGGTCAAGCTGATGACCGACGGCATTTTGCTGGCCGAGACGCAAACCGACCCGCTCTTGCAGGCCTATGACACCCTCATCATTGACGAAGCGCACGAGCGCAGCCTGAACATCGATTTTTTGCTGGGCTATTTGAAGCAAATCTTGCCGCGTCGCCCCGACCTGAAGATCATCATCACCTCGGCCACCATCGACGCCGACCGCTTTGCCCAGCATTTCGCCAGCCGCCATGGCCCAGCGCCGGTGCTGATGGTGTCGGGGCGCACCTTTCCGGTGGAAATGCGCTACCGCCCTTGGGAAGAAAGCCGCGAACATGACTTGGGCAACGCCATCGCTGACGCCGTGGACGAGTTGTGGACAGGCGCACCACGAGGCGACATCTTGGTGTTTTTGCCGGGTGAGCGTGAAATCCGAGACGCCGCCGAACACCTGCGCGGCCACTTGGCGCACAACGCCTACACCCGCCATGTGGAGGTGTTGCCGCTCTTTGCCCGCCTTTCACAAGCCGAGCAAGAACGTGTGTTCGAAACCGGTGGCGCACCGCGCATCGTGTTGGCCACCAACGTGGCCGAAACCTCGCTCACCGTGCCAGGCATTCGCTATGTGGTGGATGCAGGTATGGCGCGGGTCAAGCGCTACAGCTTCCGAAGCAAGGTGGAACAGTTATTGGTGGAGCCCATCAGCCAAGCTGCTGCCAACCAACGCGCGGGGCGCTGCGGTCGTGTGGCCGATGGCATTTGCATACGCCTGTACGACGAAAAAGACTTCAACGGACGGCCTAAATTCACCGAGCCAGAAATTTTGCGCAGTTCCTTGGCGGGCGTCATTCTGCGCATGATGTCGCTGCGCCTGGGCGATGTGGCGGACTTTCCTTTTTTGGAAGCGCCGCGTCCCAAGGCTATAGCGGACGGGTTTCAGTTGCTCAATGAATTGGGCGCTGTTCTTGACGACAACAGCCTCACGGCCATTGGCCAAGAGCTGTCCAAGCTGCCCTTAGACCCCCGCGTAGGCCGCATGATTTTGGCGGCGCGAGAGCAGCAGAGCTTGAATGAGGTGTTGATCATTGCCTCTGCGCTGAGTGTGCAAGACGTGCGTGACCGGCCAATGGCCGCACAAACCCAAGCCGACCAAGCCCATGCCAAGTTCAAGGACGACAAAAGCGAGTTCAGCGGCTATTTGCGTTTGTGGGATTGGCTACAAGCTTCGCGTGGAGGTGTCATTGCGAGCGAAGCGAAGCAATCTAGCGAAGCGAAGCAATCTCCAGATCGCCACGGTGCTTCGCACCTCGCGATGACGAAGGATGTCATTGCGAGCGAAGCGAAGCAATCTAGCGAAGCGAAGCAATCTAGCGCAACCCACAAACTCTCCAACCGCCAACACGAGAACTTGCTGCGGCAAAACTTCATCAACATCCGCCGCTGGCGCGAATGGCGCGATGTGCACAGCCAACTGCTGACGGTGGTGAAAGAGCAGCGCTGGGTGATGAACGACAAACCCGCCAGCTACCAGCAACTGCATTTGGCCATGCTCAGCGGCTTGTTGGGCAACATCGGCTTCAAGCAAGACGAGGAAGACATTTACCTTGGTGCGCGGGGCATCAAGTTCCACCGTCACCCAGGGGTGCATTTGCGTAAAAAGCCCGGTAAGTGGTTGGTGTGTGCCGAGTTGGTGGAAACCACCCGCTTATTTGGGCGTGGCATTGCGAATATTGAGCCCACATGGCTGGAGCAAGTGGGTTCGCACCTGCTGAAAAAGCAATTGCTGGACCCGCACTGGGAAGCGCGGCACGGCGACGTGGTGGCCTTTGAGCGAGCCACCTTGTATGGCTTGGTGGTGTACAGCGGACGGCGGGTGCCATTTGCCAAAGCGGACCCTGTGCTGGCGCGGCAAATATTTATCCGCGAAGCACTGGTGGAGGCGCAGTGGCAAACGCCCTTGGCCTTTATGGCCGCCAACAAAAAATTGATTGCGCAGGTAATGGAGCTGGAACACAAATCGCGCCGCCAAGACGTGCTGGTGGACGAGGCCATGATCCAGGCGTTTTACGAACAGCATTTGCCTGAGGACGTGTGCAGCTGCAAAACGCTGGAGCGTTGGCACCGCGAGGAACTGAGGCGCCGAAGCGCGGCTGGCGACAAGACCGAGCCGCTCTTGATGACTCGGGAGAGTCTGATGCGCCACGAGGCGGTGGGCATCACCGCCCAAGCGTTTCCCAAGATGGTCCGATTGGGCGGCACCGATTGCCAAGCCACGTATTTGCATGACCCAGGTGACGCCAAAGATGGCATCACGGTGACCGTACCCTTGTTTGTGCTGAATCAGGTCAGCGTTGACCGCGCCGAGTGGCTGGTGCCTGGCATGTTGAAAGACAAAATTCAGGCGCTCTTGAAAAGCTTGCCACAGCGACCCCGCAGCCGCTTTGTGCCGCTGCCCGAGAGCGCTAAACGATTGGCCGATGCGTTGTCTGCCCCCGAGGTGTTTGGCTCGGGCGGCTTGACCGATGTGCTACTGAAAAAAGTGCGTGATGAAACCAGTTTGGATGTGAAGCGCACCGACTTTAAGTTGGAGATGCTCAGCGCCCACTTTTTCATGAACTTCAAAGTGGTGGACGAGCATGGGCGGCAACTGGCGCAGGGCAGAAACCTTGGCGCCCTTAAAGCTGAGTTGGGCAGCCAAGCGCGGGGAGCGTTTCAGGTTTTGGCTCAACTGCGAACTGCTGTGACCGCCCCCGTCGTTGCGGAGAACGTCATTGCGAGCGAAGCGAAGCAATCCGAGACTGCCACGGCCTCCGGCCTCGCAGTGACAAAAGGCGTCATTGCGAGCGCAGCGAAGCAAACTCCCGTCATTGCGAGCGCAGCGAAGCAA
>CAMDKR010000140.1 GCA_945901225.1 Bordetella parapertussis
TGGCAATCAACTCGCCCTGTTGATTGAAGATGGCGCATGAAAAATCAAGACGCTCTTTGATATTCACCGAATGCGCGGTGTTTTGCAGCTGCAAGCCCATTTGCTCGGCGATATTCATGAAGAGGTTATTAAAAACCTCTAGCTGGATGGGGTCCACCGATGTACCAGCAGCTTGTAATGCTTGGCGTGGCGCGATACGCAGCAACACCAAATGGTTCACTGCTGTCAACTTGGCTTGCCAGCCGGGTTCAATCACCGTGGTGGCATGGCGCTCGACCACCACCGCAGGACCCACCACGCTATCGCCAGCTTGCATGTCTTCGCGGCGAATCAAGGCTGCCTCTTGCCAAGCGCCATGCCAATACATGCGTGTCAGCGTGTGGGGCGGCATGTCTCGCCTAGGCGCCAAAGGGTGAACAGTTTCTGGTGTTTGCTCACCCGCCAATATGACTTCTACCGACACCGCTTCAACCACCAAGGCTTTGTCTGGCATGACAAACGCAAAGCGGCGCAAATACGCGGCCTCAAACGCCGCCTTCACTTGCGCCAGGCTCCCCATGGCGACCACCAAAGGCGAATCACTGCCGGCATAGCGCAGATGCACCCTCTCGTAAGTTTGCAATTCACCGCCTTGCGATATTTGCGATCGCAAGGCCGCTTCGGCTTGCAAGGACAACTTGGACAAGGTGGCTTGTAACTCAAGCCAGATGGACGCTTGCAACATCTGCTCGATGGCTTGCTCTTTGATCAGGCTCTGCGAAGCCAAGCCCATGCCATAGGCCGACAACACACCTGCCATGGGGTGAATCAAAATCCTCGACATGCCCAGTGCATCGGCCACCGCACACGCATGCTGCCCCCCTGCGCCTCCAAAGCATTGCAAGGTATAGCCCGTGACATCGTAACCACGAGCAACCGAAATTTTTTGTACGGCATGCGCCATTTGCTGAACAGCGATATGCACAAAACCTTCGGCAACTTCTTCGGGCGTTTTGTTTGATAACTGTGCAAGATGTGCAAACCCCTGCTCCACCACTTGCGCGTCCAAGGGTTGGTCGCCACGCGGACCAAACACGGCAGGGAAATAGGCAGACTGCAATTTACCCAGTTGCAAATTCGCATCCGTGACCGTCAAGGGCCCGCCACGCCGGTAGCAAGCTGGCCCTGGATCAGCACCCGCGCTTTGCGGCCCCACCCGAAAACGCGAGCCATCAAATTGCAAAAGTGACCCGCCACCCGCCGCCACCGTGTGGATGTGCAGCATGGGGGCTCGCAAGCGCACGCCCGCGACCTGGGTATCAAACTCTCGCTCGAGTTCTCCGGCGTAATGGCTGACGTCGGTGGAGGTGCCGCCCATGTCAAAGCCAATAACGTGGGACTTGCCTTGCAAGCTGTCGCCATGCGCAAAAGCAATGTCAGCGGTTTTGGCCATGCCGACAATGCCGCCAGCGGGACCAGACAGAATCGCGTCCTTGCCTTGAAACGCTTGGGCGTCGACCAAGCCACCAGAAGACTGCATGAACAGCAACGGTACCCCAGGCAGTTGCTGCGCCAACTGGTCCACATAGCGACGCAATATCGGCGACAAATACGCGTCAACCACCGTGGTGTCACCGCGACTGACCATCTTCATGAGCGGGCTGGTTTGGTGCGAGGTACTGATTTGGGTGAACCCAATGTCTTTGGCCAGAGCTGCGGCTTGTTGTTCGTGCTCGCTGTAACGGTAACCATGCAAAAAAACGATCGCAAGCGAGCGCAAACCCTTTTCAAAAGCCGCGGACAAGCCCAAGCGCAGCGCTGTTTGATCCAGCACTTGCACTACCTCACCATGTGCGCCCATGCGCTCATCCGCCTCGATCACTTCGCTGTAAAGCATCTGGGGTAAGACGATATGCCTGTCAAACAAGCGAGGACGGTTTTGGTAGGCAATGCGAAGCACATCACGAAAACCTCGGGTGGTGACCAACAGCGTGGGCTCACCCTTTCGCTCAAGCAAGGCGTTGGTCGCCACGGTGGTGCCCATGCGCACACATGCTATTTGTTCTGCAGGTACAGCTTCGTGGGCCTGCAATCCCAGCAACTCGCGTATTCCTTGCACCGCTGCATCAGCATACAACTGAGGGTTTTGGCTCAACAGTTTGTGGGTGTGTAACTTACCCATAGGATCGCGAGCCACGATGTCCGTGAAGGTGCCGCCACGGTCAATCCAAAATTGCCAGCGCTGATCAGCTTGATTAACTTGCATATAGAAAATTAAACCACGCTTTGCCTGCGACGGTTTAGCTCACCTCCACATAGATTGATAATGCGGTATCTGTATCCCTCAAACACCTTATGAGTGCTGTCATCGCCATTTGTATCGGAGCCTGTGCTGGCGCTTTGGCTCGCTGGCAACTTGGGCTGTTGTTCAATGTGGGCGCAACGCTTCCTTGGGGCACGCTGTACGCCAATTTGATCGGCGGTTACCTCGTTGGCGTGTGCGTCGCGGTGTTTCAAGCTTTACCTGAGCTCGATCCTGCGTGGCGACTGCTGCTGATCACAGGTTTCTTGGGCGCACTCACCACCTTTTCCTCTTTCAGTGCCGAGGTGGTTGCCATGCTGATGCAGTCGCGTTTTGTGCTGGCCTTGATGACCGCGGGTTTGCACTTGCTTGGCTCTTTGCTGTTGACGCTTGCCGGTATCAAGACGGTGGGTTTGCTGCTGCCTCGGTAAGCGCTCTGTCAGCCATATCACCCACATTTAACACCTTATGAATACACCAGTTAGCACATTAGACAGACTCGCCTTGCTGGAGCAAGCTAGGCTTGCCGTGTTGTTCAATGGTGAGGCTGCTTCTCCCACACTGCCTGACTGGATTTCACACAGCTGGCGTCGCTGTCTCAGCAATGGATTGCACCCTGACTACAGCGTGGCTTTTGATGCGGTATCTGCCGCACACATTACCCGCACACTCGATCTTCAGCGTGATTTTGTCCAAGCTGCACAGCCTGAAATAGAGCGCCTGTGCCGCGCCATTGCAGGCACCTCTTTTTTTGCACTGCTGACTGACGCCAAGGGCGTTGTTTTGGATGTGGGTGGCAGCATAGACCGCCACGACAAAAGGGTAGAAGCCATTGCACGTGTGGGTGTGGATTTGTCCGAGCAATCGGTTGGCACCACCGCCATCAGCGCTGCGCTCACCGAACTCAGACCCGTGTGGCTGCACCGAGGCGAGCATTTTTTCCGCGATACCTCTGTTTACAGTTGCGCTGGCGCTCCCATTTGGGGGCCACAAGGCGACTGCATCGGCATGCTTGACCTCACGGGCATCAACAGCCCAGAGCGTCCTGAACTGATGCACTTGGCAGCCCTGTCGGCTCGCACCATCGGAAACGCCCTATTGCTTCGACAAGAACATGATTTGTTGTTGCGTTTGAACTGGCCCGGCCGTTTGATGGGTGACGATAACGATGGTTTGGTCTTGCTCAGCAGCGAAGGTGAGGTACTTGGTGCCAATATCGCCGCACGTGAAATGCTGAACCTTTACCCACAGCCTGGCAACAGTTTGCATGCCAGCGACGTCTTTGCCTTGCCTTGGACGCTGCTGTTTGATGCGGCTTCAAAAGACCACTACTTAGATGTGCCTTTGTGGAGCGGCCTGCACCTGCAAGCACGGGCTTTTGTAGAAAAAGATTGTGAACAAGCACCATTGATCAGCGCCACAGGTCCTTTGCACCAACTGCAATCAGCCATGATTCGCAAAGCCATCGATTTATCGCGCGGGAATGTTTCACAAGCGGCCAAAGCCCTTGGTATCAGCAGGGCCACACTTTATCGCAAGCTCTCGCGGTCATCTTCTAAACATTGACCCGCCAGACCCTACAATCCCCCATCGATTTTCGGGAGTCAGCCATGGGCGCACTATTGGGTTTTTCAAACGGCATTGACCGATTCAACACTTGGTTAAACAAATACGTCATTTGGCTGATATTGATTGCAACGCTTGTCAGCGCCGTCAATGCCTTGGTGCGAAAAATCTTCAACACCAGTTCCAACGCGTTTTTGGAAATTCAGTGGTATTTTTTTGCCGCTTCTTTTTTACTCGCTTCTGCCTACACCTTGCTCAACAATGACCATGTGAAGATCGACGTGATTTATTCGAAGTTTTCACGCCGCACCCAAATACAAATCGATATTTTTGGTTTTCTTGTGTTTTTGCTGCCCATGTGCACCGCCGTTTTGTGGTTTGGCGTTCCTTTCTTCCTGCAGGGCTTTGCCAGCAATGAAATGTCTTCCAATGCAGGTGGCTTGATCCGCTGGCCGGTCTATGCCATGTTGCCCTTGGGCTTTGGTTTGTTATGGCTGCAAGGTGTGTCTGAGTTGATCAAGCGTGTGGCGTTTTTGCAAGGCCTGATTGACGACCCTACCGTGAAAAAAGACGAGAAAAGCCCTGAAGAGCTGCTTGCAGAAGAGATCCGCAAGTTGGCTGAAACCAAAGCCCAATCAAAAGCTTAAGACAAAGAGAAACGCCATGGAATTCATTATTAACAACTTAGCGCCCATCATGTTCTTGGGCCTGATCGTTTTCTTGTT
>CAMDKR010000141.1 GCA_945901225.1 Bordetella parapertussis
CGGGCAACCACTTCCAGCAGCAAGCGCAGCTCTGGGGGAATATTGCCCTTGGCGCGTTGTTGTTCTACAAGGTAACGAGACAATGACACCGACATGGCTTACTCCCCAAGCGCAGATGAAATAACTTCGCGCACATCTGCGCTCAAATCAGATTTTGCAGCAACTCGGCGCAGGGCCTCTTGCGCTGCACTTTGGTAAGGTGTGCTCAATTGGCGCCAGCGGTCCAATGCCCTTGCAAGCCTTGCTGCAACTTGGGGATTGAAAACATCCAACTCGAGCACCCGCTCGCTCCAAAAAACATAGCCAGATGCATCCCGGCGATGGAATGCTGATGGGTTGGCACAATAAGCCGATAAGAGGCTACGAGCTCGGTTAGGGTTGCGAATATGAAAGTCTGGGTGAAGCAACAGCTGTCGCACCTTGGGCAACACATCCCCCTCTTGGTCAGGTGTGCTTGCTTGCAACGCAAACCATTTATCAATCACCAGATCATCCTGCTTGAACAACGTATAAAAATGCGAAAGCGCAGAAGCGGCTTGGGGCAGGTGGTTATGAGCCAAAGCAGTCAGCGCCTGCATTCTGACTGTCATGTTGTCAGCTTGTAAAAAGTCTTGGTAGGCTTTTGCAGCCCAAGTGGTTTCATTGCGCTTTTTTTCCACCATGCAAAGGTAAGCTAGTGCTAGACCACGCAAAGCCCTGGCGCCACAAGACTTGGCATCCAATTGGTAAGTGCCTTGAGGGGCGCAGCTTTCATAGACCCAAGTCCAATCTTGAAACAGCTCGACAGCTATTTGTTGCCTTATGGTGTCTCGCAAAGTATGGATGCGTTGTGGGTCTACTGTTGCACATTGCTCGGCAATATAGGATTCGCTGGGAAGCGTCAGCACCAATTCTTTGAAGGCTGCATCAAGTGTTGGGTCGCGCAAAACAGAACGCAGGCCCTCTATCAGCGCAGGTGATAGCAGTTCGGCATGTGGTGCTTCTGATGAAAGTGCGCTCAAGATGCTGCTCATATAAAGCCGTTGCGCCACTTCCCAGCGGTTGAAGGCGTCCGAATCATGTGCCAGTAACACCAGCAGTTGATCGACGTCATAGGGGTAGTGAAGTTGGACGGGCGCACTAAAGCCACGCAGCAACGAAGGCACAGGCATGTGGGAGATACCTTCGAACACCACACTTTGCTCGGCTTCACTGAGCACGATGCGTTGGTGTTCACCCAGAACAGTGCCGTCCCTGCCCAATAAACCCATTTCTATGGGGATGACAAAGGGTTGCTTGGTGGCTTGACCGGGAGTGGGTGGACAGCTTTGCTTGAAGTGCAGGGTAAAGCGTTGTGGGTCTTGTTCGTAGGTGCCATGAACATCCAAGCGAGGGGTGCCCGCCTGGCTGTACCAGCGTTTGAAGTTTTGCAACTGAAGGGCCAATGCAGATGCTGGGTTGGCGTCTGCAATCGCTTGCGCGAAATCATCGCAAGTCACTGCCTGTCCATCGTGTCGTTGGAAATACAGAGACAAGCCCTTGGCGAAACCATCACGCCCGACCAAAGTCTGCATCATGCGCACAACTTCTGCGCCTTTTTCGTAGATGGTGACCGTGTAGAAATTATTGATTTCCATGTAGGTGTCTGGGCGTACAGGGTGGGCCATAGGGCCTGCGTCTTCGGCAAATTGAACCGTTCGTAACAATCTGACGTCTTCAATGCGTTTGACGGCACGTGCTGATGCACTGGCGGCCAAATCTTGACTGAATTCTTGGTCTCTGAATACCGTCAGACCTTCTTTGAGTGAGAGTTGAAACCAGTCACGGCAAGTGACACGGTTGCCACTCCAATTGTGAAAATACTCGTGACCAATCACGCTTTCAATGTTCGAGAAATCTTGGTCTGTTGCAGTGGCTTGATTGGCAAGCACGTACTTTGTGTTGAAAATATTCAGGCCTTTGTTTTCCATCGCCCCCATATTGAAGTCAGACGTGGCGACGATCATGAAACGGTCAAGGTCCAGACTCAAACCAAAGCGGTGTTCATCCCAAGCGACACTGGCTATGAGTGAATTCATGGCGTGTTCGGTTTTGTCCAAATCGCCAGACCGCACATAAATTTGCAACAAATGTTCTTTGCCACTGCGAGCAACGATGCGTTGTTCACGGCAAACCAATTGGCCCGCAACCAAGGCAAACAAATAGCTGGGTTTTTTATGGGGGTCTACCCAATGAGCAAAGTGTCTGCCATCGTCTAATTTGCCTTGGGACATTAAGTTTCCGTTGGACAAAAGCACGGGAAACAATATAGGGTCCGCTCGCAAGGTCACGCTGAAATTGGCCATGACATCGGGACGATCTAAGAAATAAGTGATACGCCTGAACCCCTGCGCTTCACACTGCGTGAACAAAGAGTTTTGACTCAGGTACAGGCCTGAGAGTTGCGTGTTTTTTGTGGGGTTGCAGGTGGTGAAAACCTCTAGCGTGAAGGGTTCACTGCCTTCAGGAAGGTTTTCCAGTACCAGTTGATCATCTTCAATCTTAAAGCTGGTTCCTTGACCATTGAGTAAAACACGAGAGAGATTGAGGTCTTCACCGTCCAAGCGCAAGGCTTGCAATGGACTTTCAACATTGCGTCGAACAGTCATGGTGTTGAGGACCCGTGTTTTGGTCGGATCAAGATCAAACACCAAGTCAATGGTATCTATCCAAAATCCTGGGACTTGGTAATCCTCGCGGCGGGTGACGAGGGATTGTCCTTCACGCATGGCATTTCTCCTGATTCATAGGGGGACTGCTTCGCTGCGCTCGCAGTGACAGCAAGGTTCTAGGTGAAGCATCAAACACCTTGTTTAAGCGAGGCTTCAATGAAAGAGTCCAAATCGCCGTCCAGCACTTTCTGGGTGTTGCTTATTTCAACATTGGTGCGTAAATCTTTGATGCGACTTTGGTCCAGCACATAGCTGCGGATTTGGTGTCCCCAGCCAACATCGGTTTTGGTGTCTTCAAGTTTTTGTTGGGCTTCCATGCGTTTGCGCATTTCAAAGTCATACAGACGAGAGCGCAAACGCTTCCATGCCACATCGCGGTTGCTGTGTTGGCTTCTGCCGTCTTGGCACTGAACAACAATGCCTGTTGGAATATGCGTTAAGCGAACTGCCGAGTCGGTTTTGTTGATGTGCTGTCCACCTGCACCACTGGCACGGAATGTATCGGTTCGCACATCGGCTGGGTTGATATCTATTTCAATGGAGTCATCCACTTCAGGATAGACAAACACGCTGGCAAAACTGGTGTGACGTCCACCTGCAGAGTCAAACGGAGACTTACGAACCAAGCGATGCACACCTGTTTCTGTCCGCAGTAATCCAAAGGCGTACTCACCTTCAATCTTCAGGGTGGCACCTTTGATACCCGCAACGTCACCAGGAGACTCGTCTTCCAGTGTTGCCTTGAATCCTTTGCGCTCTGCGTATTTCAAGTATTGGCGCAAAAGCATGCTGGCCCAGTCGCAAGCCTCCGTGCCACCAGCGCCTGCTTGTATGTCGAGAAATGTATTGAGCGGATCGGCGGGGTTGTTGAACATGCGCCGGAATTCGAGTTTTTCCACCTCAGCCAAGATTCGCTGTGTGTCTTCTTCTATGGTCAGAAGTCCTGACTCATCGTTGTCGGACTTGCTCATGTCAAACAATTCGGTGTTGTCATCAATTTCTTGGCCCAATCGGCCAATCGTCAGCACAATATCGTCAAGCGACTTTTTTTCTTTGCCCAGTTCTTGCGCTTTTTTAGGATCGTTCCAAACGCTGGGGTCTTCTAATGATGCGTTGACAGTTCTCAGTCGTTCTGATTTGGCATCGAAGTCAAAGATACCCCCGAAGATCAAGTGTGCGCGCTTGCAAGTCGTTGAGCAAGTTACCAATGTTGTTAGTGCGTTCTGCTTCCATGTCAATATCCAGTATCCAAAGATTTGATTATCCTCTGCCCATCAAGCGCCAAGACGGGCAATGGCATAAGCTTTATGAGGATTTGATTCTTCATTGCGTAAGCTGACAAGCGTATTGAGCACATCACCTACAAAAATGATGGCAGGACTTGCCATTTCGGCTTCGCAAATCAATGTATGCAAAGCGTGAAGTTGTCCTATAACACTGCATTGATTTTGTTCGCTGGCGTTTTGTACCACTGCAATGGGTGTGACCGGCGGCATAGATTTCAACAAGGCAGTTTGCAACTCTTGCGAACTGGTCATGCCCATGTAAATGACCAGCGTCAAGCGGCAAGTATGCGCAGTGTGGCCTAGAAGTTCCCAGTCCACAGCAGGCGTATTTGAATGGCTGGAGGGTGAATGCCCAGTCACCATGATGGCCCCATGCGCAAACTGCCGATGCGTCAAAGATATCCCTAGGCTATTGATGGCGGCAAGTCCAGCGGTTACGCCGTTGATCACTTTGATGCCCACGCCTTGCGACTGAAGGTAAGCGATTTCCTCGCCAGCCCGACCAAACAGCAAAGGGTCTCCGCCTTTGAGTCTGACCACAGTTTCGCCAGCCAAAGCCTCTTGCACCATCAATTTTTCGATGAAGGCTTGTGG
>CAMDKR010000142.1 GCA_945901225.1 Bordetella parapertussis
CATTTCACCGGCGGTGGGCAAACACTCAATGCGCCGCGTTTGCGCCAACATACGCGCCTCATCAGGCTGGCGAAAGTGGGACATCACCCTGCTGCGGATGTCCACACTTTTGCCAATGTACAAAGGCAGGCTGCTGTCACCCCAAAAGACATAGACCCCTGGCGCATGGGGCAAATGCGCCGTCAGGTCTTGCTTGGTTCCATTCACAAAGCCTTGATACGGACATTCCTAAACCTGACCACGCCTTTTTCGTATTGCAAGGCGATGGGGCCAGCAGCGCTCAAGCGGCTGTCACGGGCTTCCACGGTTTTCTCACCATTGAGGTAAACCACCATGCGGTCACCTTTGAAAGTGATGTCGTAGCTATTCCATTGACCGCCAGCTTTGGGCATGGGTGAGACCTTGGCCACGTCCACAATGGCGCCGGTGCCGAAGCTGGGGTCGGGTCGTTGGTCGTAAATATTGACCTCGTAGGAGTTGGTTGCGGTGATATTTTGTAAATCGGTGAGGCGGACATAAATCCCGCTGTTGGCTGAGGGGTCAACCCAAAAGTCAACCTTGAGTTGGAAGTCTTGGTAGTTTTGGCGGGTTAACAAAAAACCGCTCCCTAAATCGGCCAGCAGCAAACCGTCTTGCAGCCGCCAGTTGGCGTTACCTACCGGCTTCCATTGGTTCAAGTCGCTGCCATCAAACAAGGTGGTGTAACCAGCATCGGCGGACGACCACTCCAGCGTGCCGATACTGCCGCAAGACGTCAGCAAAGGGATCGCTAAAACCCCTACCCAAAGGGCGGCGCGGGAGGACAAAGTATGTTTCTTCATAAAGGTTCCTTGGAAGGTTCAGATGCTGACAGACACTGGGTGACTATAATTTGTTTGATCTCATGAGCCCATTGAATTTCATCCGTACTGACATACAGGCCATGAGCGCATACGTGGTCCAGCCCGCCGCCGGCATGGTCAAGCTCGATGCGATGGAAAACCCCTACACCCTCTCGCCAGACTTGCAGTCTGAGTTAGGCCGAAGGCTGGGCGCTGTGGCGCTGAACCGCTACCCCGGCCAACGCATTGACGACCTCAAAACCGCTCTCCAACGCTATGTGGACATGCCCCAAGGCTATGCGCTGATGCTGGGCAATGGCTCGGATGAACTCATTTCTTTGCTCTCCATGGCTTGCCAACAAGCTGGTGCATCTGCCTTAGCCCCCGAACCGGGCTTCGTCATGTATGCGCTCAGTACCCATTTGCAGGGACTGACTTATGTGCCGGTCAGTCTGACGCAAGACTTCGAGTTGGACGAAGCCGCCATGTCGGAGGCCATCGCCCAACACCAACCCGCCATCGTTTATTTGGCTTACCCCAACAACCCTTCAGCCAATTTGTGGGACGCGGCGGTGATTCGCCGCCTCATCACCCAAGTCAGCGCTTATGGCGGCTGGGTGGTGTTGGACGAGGCTTACCAGCCGTTTTCATCGCTGACATGGTGGGACGAAATTCGCCGCGACCCTGCCGCCAATGCCCAAGTGCTGCTGATGCGTACCTTGTCGAAGTTTGGTTTGGCGGGTGTTCGCATTGGCTATATGTTGGGCCGCGCCGAGGTGATTGCCCAGATCGACAAAATTCGCCCGCCCTACAACATCAGCGTGCTCAACGCCGAGTGCGCTTTGTTTGCCTTGGAGCATCAGCAGGTTTTCCAAGCACAGGCGCAGACCATCCGCTCAGAACGCGAACGTGTCACCGCCGCTTTAGGCAAACTTCAAGGCGTGAAGGTGTTTCCCAGCCAAGCCAATATGCTGCTGGTGCGCTTTGAGGGAGCCGAGGACATCGCCACCCGCTTGTTTGAAGGCTTGCGTGAACGCGGCATTTTGGTCAAGAACGTTTCTAAAATGCACCCCTTGTTGCGCCGCTGTTTACGCCCCTCGGTGGGCACACCCCAAGAGAACGACCAATTGCTTGCTGCCTTAACTGAACTTTGGACGCCCTTGGCACCAGCCTCAATTTGAAAGCCAATATGACACCACGCATTGCAGAAGTCAGCCGCGACACCAAAGAAACCCAAATCCAAGTTCGCGTCAACTTAGACGGCACCGGCGAGTCCGACTTGTCCACCGGCATTGGTTTCTTCGACCACATGCTGGACCAAATCGCGCGACACGGTCTGATCGACTTGAAGATTCACGCCAAGGGCGATTTGCACATCGACGGTCACCACACCGTGGAAGACGTGGGCATCACGCTGGGCCAAGCGTTTGCCAAAGCGGTGGGCGACAAAAAAGGTATTCGCCGCTACGGCCATGCTTATGTTCCGCTGGACGAAGCCTTGAGCCGTGTGGTGGTGGATTTCTCTGGCCGCCCAGGCCTTGAAATGCATGTGCCGTTTAAGAGCGGCAGCATCGGCAACTTCGATTCGCAACTGGCGTTCGAGTTTTTCCAAGGCTTTGTGAACCACGCTTTCGTCACCTTGCACATCGACAACCTGCGCGGCGAAAACGCCCACCACCAAGCCGAGACCGTGTTCAAGGCCTTTGCCCGAGCGCTGCGCTTTGCTTTGGAAATCGACCCCCGCTCTGAGGGCGTGATTCCTTCCACCAAAGGTTCTTTGTAGGTTTTTATGTCAACCGTTGCGGTCATTGATTACGGCATGGGCAATTTGCGCTCGGTGGCGCAAGCTGTCATGGCCGCGGCCCATGGCACTGACATCAAGGTGGTCATCACTGCCGACCCCCAAGTGGTGGACGCCGCCGAGCGGGTAGTTTTGCCCGGCCAAGGCGCCATGCGGGACTGCATGCGTGAGCTGCACGACAGCGGACTCATGCCATCGGTGCTTCACGCTGCAGCCCACAAGCCCTTGTTTGGCGTGTGCGTGGGCATGCAAATGCTGCTGGACCACAGCGCCGAAGGCGGCGAGGGCGGCACAGCCAGCCTTGGGATCATCCCTGGCGAGGTGGTCAAATTTGACTTGGCCGGCCAGCTCCAAGCCGACGGCAGCCGCTTCAAGGTGCCGCAAATGGGCTGGAACCAAGTGACCCAAACCCAGGCCCATCCCCTGTGGCAAGGCATCCCCGACAACAGCTATTTCTACTTTGTGCACAGTTTTTACGCACGTCCGTCAGATCAGCGCCACACAGCGGGGGTTAGCGATTACGGCCAGCGCTTTACCTCGGCGCTTTCTCGGGATAATATTTTTGCCACTCAGTTTCACCCTGAAAAAAGCGCCGACTTGGGTCTGATGCTCTACCGAAATTTCTTGTCTTGGTCTCCCTGATATACCTTTCACTGGGCTCTACGCCATTCTTTAACCATGCTCCTCATCCCCGCGATTGACCTCAAAGACGGCCACTGCGTTCGCCTGGTTCAGGGCGACATGGACCAATCCACCGTCTTCAGTGAGAACCCCGCCGACATGGCTTTGCAGTGGGTCAACAAAGGGGCGCGGCGCTTGCACTTGGTGGACCTGAACGGCGCGTTCGCTGGCAAGCCGCAAAACTTCAGCGCCATTCGCAGCATCTTGAAGGCGGTGGGCGACGACATTCCGGTGCAGCTCGGTGGCGGCATCCGCGACCTGGACACCATTGAAAAATACATCGACGGCGGCATCCGCTACATCATCATCGGCACCGCAGCTGTGAAGAACCCCGGCTTTTTGAAAGACGCTTGCAGCGCGTTTGGCGGCCACATCATCGTGGGGCTGGACGCCAAAGACGGCAAAGTGGCGACCGACGGCTGGAGCAAACTCACCGGCCACGAGGTGGTGGACTTGGCCAAAAAGTTTGAGGACTACGGCGTGGAGTCCATCATCTACACCGACATTGGCCGCGACGGGATGCTGAGCGGCATCAACATCGACGCCACCGTGAAGCTGGCGCAAGCCCTCACCATCCCCGTCATTGCGTCGGGTGGCTTGTCCAATATGAAAGACATCGAAGGCCTGTGCGCGGTGGAAGACGAGGGCGTTGAAGGGGTGATTTGCGGCCGCGCCATTTACAGCGGCGACCTCGACTTTGAAAAAGCCCAAGCCCGCGCCGACGAGCTGAACGGCTGAGATGCTGGCCAAACGCATCATTCCTTGTCTGGACGTGACGGCCGGACGGGTCGTCAAGGGCATCAACTTTGTAGAACTGCGCGACGCCGGTGACCCGGTGGAAATTGCCGCCCGTTACAACGAGCAAGGCGCGGACGAACTCACCTTCCTGGACATCACCGCCACCAGCGATGGTCGAGACGTGATTTTGCACATCATCGAAGCCGTGGCCTCGCAGGTGTTTATCCCCCTCACTGTGGGCGGCGGTGTACGCACCGTGGACGATGTGCGCCGCTTACTTAATGCAGGGGCAGACAAAACCAGCTTCAACTCTGCGGCCATTGCCAACCCGCAAGTGATACGCGACGCCTCGGCCAAATACGGCGCACAGTGCATCGTGGTGGCGATTGACGCCAAACGCCGCTCGGCGCTTGAAGAACAGCGATTGGATTCACATGGTGTGCCCATGGGG
>CAMDKR010000143.1 GCA_945901225.1 Bordetella parapertussis
CAGGAGAACACCATGGCCTCACGCAGACAACTGCTTACCCATTCAGCCGCCATCGTCGGCGCTGCCTCTTCAGGTCTGTGGTTGCCCGCAAGCGCACAAAACAGCAAGCTGCGCATTGGTTTGATGCTCCCCTACACAGGCACGTTCACCCAACTGGGCGTGGCCATCGACAACGGTTTTCGCATGGCTTTGCAAGAAGCGGGTGGCAAAGTCGGTGGTCGCGAGGTGGAGTTTTTCAAAGTAGATGACGAATCCGAGCCCTCCAAAGGTGTGGAAAACGCCAATAAGCTGGTGCAGCGCGACAAGGTGGATGTCTTGATTGGCACGGTTCATTCGGGCGTACAAATGGGCATCCACAAAGTTGCGCGTGAAACCGGTGTGCTCAACATCATCCCTAACGCGGGTATGCACGCAGCCACCCGCGCCTTGTGTGCGCCCAATGTGTTTCGCACCTCCTTTACCAATGGCCAACCCACCCAAGCGCTGGGCAAGGTCATGGTGGAAAAAGGGCACAAAAAAGCGGTGTGGATCACTTGGAAATACGCGGCTGGCGACGAAGCTGGCGAAAGTTTCAAAGAAAGCTACACGGCCGCTGGTGGCACCATCGTCAAAGAATTGGGCCTGCCTTTTCCCAATGTGGAGTTCCAAGCGCTGCTGACAGAAATTGCGTCCATCAAACCTGATGCCGTGGCGTGTTTCTTCTCGGGCGGCGGGGCTTCCAAGTTCATCCGCGATTACGCTGCAGCAGGCTTGAAGGGGAAAATTCCGCTGTATGGCTCTGGATTTCTCACCGAAGGTTTGTTAGACGATGAATTGGCGCCTGCGGCCCAAGGCATCATGACCACCTTGCACTACAGCGCCTCATTGGCCAGCAAACGCAACGATGCCTTCCGTTTAGCCTATGCCAAGACCTACAAAATGCAGCCTGATGTGTTTGCGGTGCAAGGCTATGACGCGGGTTTGCTGCTGTTGCAAGGCGCTGCGGCCGTGAATGGTGATTTGTCGAATAAAAAAGCTTTGTATGCCGCCATGGAAGGCGCCGTCATCGACAGCCCACGCGGCAAATGGACCATGAGCAAAGCACACAATCCGGTGCAAGATATGTATTTGCGTGTGGTGCAGGGCAAAGAAAACAAGGTGTTGGGTGTGGCGGCCAAGGCCCTGTCCGATTCGGGCGCTGGCTGCAAGTTGGGCTGATGGACCTCGCCAATTTTTTCATTCAACTGCTCAACAGCGTTCAATACGGATTGCTGCTGTTTTTGTTGGCAGCAGGTCTCACACTGATCTTTGGCATCATGGGTGTGGTGAATTTGGCCCATGGCTCTTTTTACATGCTGGGCGCTTACATGGCCTATGCACTGACTGCCGCTTGGGACAATTTGGCATTGGCTATTCTGGCAGGCACCTTGATCAGCATCGCGGCTGGGTGGTTGCTGGAGAAACTGCTGTTCAAACATTTTTACCACCGAAGTCACCTAGACCAAGTCTTGTTGACCTTTGGCCTGATCTATATCTTTGAAGAACTGCGCTCCATGCTGTGGGGAGACGATGTTCACAGTGTGGGCGTGCCTGCCGCGTTGGATTGGTCGTTACAACTGACGGACACCTTGTCCTACCCCGCTTACCGCTTGTTCATGTTGGCGATTTGCACCGCCTTGGCGTTGGGCTTGTGGCTGTTGATCAGCAAAACCAAGTTAGGCATGAAGATACGTGCAGGCGCCTTCAACAGTGACATGGCACAGGCCTTGGGCATCAACATCGTGCGTTTGCATTCGCTGGTGTTTGCCATGGGCGTGGCCTTGGCCGCGCTCAGTGGCATGTTGATTGCACCACTCTCCAGCGTTTATCCGCACATGGGTGCGCAAGTGCTCATCATGTGTTTTGTGGTGGTGGTGATTGGCGGCATTGGCTCTGTGCGTGGTGCTCTGACCGCCGCTTTGTTGGTGGGCTTGGTAGACACTTTTGGCAAAGTGCTGTTGCCACAATTTGCCAGCATGTTGGTCTATGTGCTGATGGCCTTGGTGCTGCTCTACAAACCCGAAGGCTTGTTCAAACAATGAGTTCGCCTCAAGCACATTTGGAAACCCTGCCGCGCAGCGTGCAGCTGCTGTTGGTCCTTGGCTTGATGGCTTTGCTCGCCTTTCCTTTTGCAGGTCAAGACTTCTACACCCAGATGGTCACCCGCATGATGATCTTGGCCATCTTCGCCATGAGCTTAGATTTATTGCAAGGCATCACCGGTTTGGTGTCTCTGGGGCATGCCGCTTATTTTGGTTTGGCGGGTTATGTGCTGGCTTTTTTGTCACCGGCTGATGCGGCTGCCAGTTGGCTCAGCACCTTGCCTTTGGCAGTCTTGGCTTCAGCCTTGCTAGCCTTGGTGATTGGTTTTTTTGTGGTGCGTACCCAAGGCATTTACTTCATCATGGTCACCATGGCGTTTGCGCAAATGGTGTATTTCTTGTTTTTCGACAACAAGGCCTTGGGCGGCTCTGATGGTCTCTATGTCAATGTGCGCCCTGCTGCATTGGGTTTGGATTTTGAAAACAAACAGGTGCTTTACTACTTCACCTTGGTCAGCATGTTGTTGGTATATGGTTTTTTACGTCGCCTGCTGTGGAGCCCATTTGGGCGAACGCTCAATGGCATTCGTTTAAATGAACACCGCACCCAAGCTTTGGGATACGCCAGCTTCAGCTACAAGCTCACCGCTTTCACACTGGCGGGTGCATTGGCAGGTTTGGCTGGTTATTTGTGGGCCGCTCAATCTGGCTATGTCAACCCAGAGTTGATGGGCTTTCACATGAGTGCACACGCCATCATGATGGTGATCTTGGGTGGCATGGGTAATGTGGCGGGTGCTTTGATCGGTGCTTTTGGCTTCGAGTTGTTTCTGCACTTTTTCAAAGACCTGCCCAAGGTGGGCGAGTTTGAACTGGGCAAGCACTGGCAGTTGTGGATGGGCTCTTTGATTGTCTTGGTGGTGCTGATTGCACCCCAAGGCCTGATGGGCTTGTTGCGCCCACGGAGTTCACACGATGACTGAAGCCTTGTTAGAAGCCAAACATTTAAGCAAACGCTTTGGCGGTTTGCTGGCGGTTAACGATGTTTCTTTGTCCTTGTACAAAGAACAAATCCATGCCGTCATTGGCCCCAATGGTGCGGGCAAAACCACCCTCACCCATTTGCTCAGTGGTGACATACCCGCTAGCAGCGGCGAGTTGTGGCTCAAAGGTCAATCTGTCACGGGTTGGCCGCACCATCGCTTGTCTTTGCAAGGCTTGGGTCGCAGCTACCAAAAAACCAATGTGTTTTTGCCGCTCACGGTGTGGGACAACCTCATGCTGGCAGCCCAAGCACGGGACGCCCATGCGCCCTTCAATCCCCTGTCGTGGTTCCAGCGTGCTGACCAGCAAGCCTTGGTGGCGCAACGTGCCGATCGTGCTTTGCAAATCTCTGGACTCGCAAGCGTCAAACAAAAAACCGCTGCCATCTTGAGCCACGGCATTCAACGCCAACTTGAAATTGCCATGGTCTTGGCGACTGAACCCGATGTCTTGTTATTGGATGAGCCTTTGGCTGGCATGGGCGCTGCAGAGGCAGAGACCATGGTGGCGCTGTTGCAGTCTTTGAAGAAAGACCACGCCATGTTGATGGTGGAACATGACATGGACGCGGTGTTTGCCTTGGCCGATGTGCTCACCGTCATGGTCAATGGCACCGTGATTGCAACTGGAACGCCTGAAGCGATTCGCAGCGACGCCAAAGTGCAAGCGGCCTACCTTGGCGAGACCACAGCATGAGCAATATGCTTTTGCAAGTGCGGGGACTCAATACCTTTTACGGTGCCAGCCATGTGCTGCGCAACCTGGATTTCAATGTGGAGCGTGGACAAACCGTGGGCCTCATGGGGCGCAATGGCATGGGTAAATCCACACTGCTTAAAAGCATCACCGGCTTGGTCAAGCCGCGCAGCGGCGATATTGCGTTTCAAGGCCAAGCCATCCAAGGTCACACACCCTATGCCATCGCCAACATGGGCATGGCCTATGTGCCTGAAGGCCGCGGTATTTTTGCCAACCTCAGTGTTCACGAAAATTTAGTCATGGCTGCCAGACCAGGTGTGCGCGGCCAACAAGACTGGACCTACCAAAGTGTGCTCGACACCTTTCCGCGTTTGGGTGAGCGCTTGAACCACGGTGGACAGCAACTCAGCGGCGGCGAGCAGCAAATGCTCAGCATTGGCCGTGCCCTCATGACCAACCCTGATTTGCTGCTGCTGGACGAAGCCACCGAAGGCTTGGCGCCACTTATCGCTTTAGAGATATGGCGAATTTGTGCGTTGGTAGCCAAGTCGGGCATCAGCACGGTGATCGTCGATAAAAACTGGCAACACGTGACCCAGATCACCCAACACAACGTCATTTTGGTCAAAGGCGAGGTGGTCTTCCAAGGAACAAGTGACACTCTTCTGG
>CAMDKR010000144.1 GCA_945901225.1 Bordetella parapertussis
ACAGATGCTTTGTATGGGGTCATCTCACCTGTCGGTTCAACTGGGTACATCAAGATTTTTGAAAATGGAAACTATGTATTCAGGTACTACCCTTCCCAACAAGCAGATGGAATCATGTCCCTTGGGAAATGCGAGTAAGGACATATCACTTTTATGGATAGCGCTATGAAAAATCATTTATCCGGTCGCGTTGCCTGGATTACGGGTGGCGGCAGTGGTATTGGACTAGCAGGCGCTTTGGAATTGGTCAAAGCAGGTGCGCATGTCGTGATCAGCGGACGAAATGCGGCAAGCAACGCCAGTGCATTGGAACAATTACAAGCATTGGGTAGCGCTGAAGCCATTTTGCTGGATGTGTCTGACAAAAATGCCGTGCAAAATGTTTCAAAGCACATCGTTTCTGCTCACGGTCGAATTGATATTCTGGTTAACAGTGCAGGAATGAATGCCACGAAACGAAATCTGGATGTGTTGACCACAGAGTCTTGGGATGAAGTTGTCAACATCAACCTCAACGGTTTGTTTTATTGCGTACACGCCGTACTTCCAACCATGCGAGCGCAAGGTGATGGACTCATCGTCAATGTATCGTCGTGGGCTGGTCTGTATGCATCAAAGTTAACCGGCCCAGCATACAACGCAACCAAACGCGCAGTGCTGGCCCTGAGCGAGTCCATCAATATGGAAGAGTGCGCTAGTGGCATACGCGCCACTTCATTGCTGCCAGGCGAAGTTGCAACCCCTATTTTGAACAAACGCCCTGTCCCTCCCTCCCAAGAAATACGCGAACGCATGGTGCAAGCAGAAGACATGGGACAAGCCATTTTATTTTTAGCCCAAATGCCACCCCGAACCTGTGTCAATGAGCTGATCATTTCCCCAACCCATAACCGTTTTTACCTTGGTGGTCTCGAATCGCCACCCGAAGCCAAAGCATAGACTTTGTATGCTTTATGCATAAAGCAGCTAAGCGTTAAATGCTTTTTTGATTGACTCTTTTTGACAGTTCTTGAGCAGATTCTTTGCGCTCGCTGTAGCGGTCTACCAAATACGGTGCTATGTCGCGGGTTAACAAAGTGAACTTCACCAACTCCTCCATCACATCAACCACTCTGTCGAAATAAGCTGACGCCTTCATTCGGCCGTCTTCTTCGAACTCTAAGAATGCTTTTGCAACAGAGCTCTGATTGGGAATGGTCAACATCCGCATCCAACGCCCTAGTATTCGCATTTGGTTCACAGCATTGAAAGACTGCGAGCCGCCACAGACTTGCATCACCGCCAAGGTTTTACCCTGCGTGGGACGAACAGCACCGACAGACAGTGGAATCCAATCAATCTGACTTTTCATAACGCCTGTCATGGCGCCATGCCGCTCTGGTGAACACCACACCATTGCCTCCGACCAAGCTGCCAAGTCACGCAACTCTTTTACCTTAGGGTGCGTATCCGGTGCTGCGTCAGGCTGGGGTAGCCCCAGGGGGTCAAACACCCTCACCTCGGAACCCATGGCTTCAAGCAAGCGAGCAGCTTCTAGCATCAATAGTTTGCTGTAAGAGCGTTCACGCAAGGAACCATAGAGCATCAAAATTCTAGGAGGATGGGTTGATGCATGCTGCGATACCAATAACTGCTGTTGGGGCAGTTTGAAGCAATGTTCATCAAGCTGAGGCAATGGTTCAGCGACTTTTGACACGCCAGTCCTTTAGATTGATAAAGTTTTTACTCAGATTTCAGCGCTGCAACCAGCACCATGGCAAGGAGTCCACCAACTATCTGAGCCACCACAAAGGCTGGTACATCTGCGGGTGAAATGCCAGCAAATGTATTTGAAAACATCCGCCCAAAGGCAGCGGCTGGATTCGCAAAAGAAGTGCTTGCAGTGAACCAATACGCTGCGCCAATGTAGCAAGCTACCAACGATGAGGCCTTGCCTGAAGGGGCTCGCAAAATCACGAACAACAAACCGCCAGTAGCAACTGCTTCAGCAAACCACTGTGCAGGTCCTGTTCTGACTTTGCTTGACCATTGCAATATGTCTAGATCAAACATGGCATGCGCGACCCAAGCGCCCATTGCCGCACCGATCAGCTGTGCCACCACATACCCGAACAAATGGTGCTGCGCTAATTCTTTGCGTAGCACCAAGACCAATGAAACCACGGGATTGAAGTGAGCACCGCTGACAGGGCCCAGGGTTTCAATCAATACATAGAGTGCAAAGACTGTGGCAAGCGTATTGGCCAACAGCGCAATCGCCATATTGCCCCCCGCCAATTGCTCGGCCATGATGCCCGAGCCTATCACCGCACACAACAAGGCAGCTGTGCCGATCAGCTCTGAGAAATACCTTCTCCAATGAATCATTTTTTGGCAAGATCTCGTGCCGAGTTTTCTAAAGCCATCTTGCTGAGGCTTGCTAAAGGAAGGCTGACGAAAAGGTCTAGACGTCGTCCGATCTGATGCATCGTTTGTTTAAAAGCCTCCAGTTTTTCCTCCTCACCACCTGTGGCTTCTGATGGATCGGGATAGCCCCAATGTGCAGTGGCTGGTTGACCAGGCCAATACGGACACACTTCACCTGCTGCGTTGTCGCAAACAGTGATGACCAAATCCATATGGGGTGCATCGGGCAAAGCAAAAACATCCCAGCTTTTGCTGCTTAGACCCTGGGTAGAGATGCCAGCTTTATCCAAAGTTGCAATGGCCAAGGGGTTTGGCTTTTGATTGTCCCTAGGGCTGCTGCCAGCTGAAAAGGCTTTGAATTTGCCTTTACCCATATGGTTAAGCAATGCCTCGGCCAAAATACTGCGGGCCGAGTTGTGGGTACACAAAAAAAGTACGTTTAAGGGTTTTACTTCGGTCACTTTTAACTCCTTCGAATTAACAACTCTTACAAATTTCCTCGGGGCTGACTTCGCATTCATTCCCTTGGCAACAGTTTTGGGTCAAATACGCCAGCACAGCATTCATGCGGTCGTACTGCGCCCGATAAATCAGATTGCGCCCGCTGCGCTCCTGAGAAATAAGGTCTGCATTCATCAACTCTTTCAAGTGAAATGAAAGTGTGTTGGCTGGCAGACCCAACGCTTGGGCCAACAAAGCAGGCGTTAACCCCTCGTGGCCTTTGACCACCAAGGAACGAAAAATCTGCAAACGGTTGGGCTGAGCCAACGCTGCAAGCGCTTTGATCACGTATTTATTTTCCATTGTTCAATGATAATGGAAATATATGACAGTTTGACGCATGGAAAATGTTAGCCCCTGCCCCTCTACACTGAACGATTTTTGGAGAGCACCACGTGGCCCACATGATCATTGGCGGCAAAGCCGTTCAAGCCCAAAGCGGCAAAACCTTAGAGGTACGCTCCCCTGTGGATGGTTTGACCTTTGAAACAATTCCTCGCGGCGAAGCAGCGGACATTGACTTGGCTGTCGCTGCAGCCAGGCAAGCGCTGAATGGCGCCTGGGGCAAGATGTCTGCTTTAGAGCGTGGTCGCTTGATGCTCAAAATGGCGCAGCACGTTCTCGACCATGCTGAAGAGTTGGCTTTGCTGGAAGCGCAAGACACCGGCAAGCCCATGACCACCGCACGCAACGACATGGTAGTGCTGGCAAGGTATTTTGAGTTTTACGGCTCTGCTGCTGACAAGATCCACGGTGAAGTCATCCCCTTTTTGAACGGTTACCAAGTCAATTTATTGCGTGAGCCCTTGGGTGTCACTGCACATATCATTCCTTGGAACTACCCAGCACAAATGATGGGGCGCAGCATCGGGCCAGCGCTGGCCATGGGCAATGCGGTGGTGGTTAAACCCGCCGAAGATGCATGCTTGAGTTGCCTGCGCATTGCCGAGATGGCCTTGGAAGTGGGTTTCCCCCCCGGCGCTTTGAATATCGTCAGCGGTTTGGGAGAAGAAGCCGGTGCAGCATTGGCCAAACACCCTGACATCAACTTCATCAGCTTCACAGGATCGAATGAAGTGGGCGTCTTGATCCAACAAGCAGCAGCGGTGAACGCTGTGAAATGTGTGCTCGAACTGGGTGGCAAGTCGCCACATCTGGTTTTTTCCGATGCCAATCTCGAACTGGCTGCGAGCACGGTGGTTCGAGGCATCGTTCAAAACACGGGACAAACCTGCACCGCTGGTAGCCGGTTGCTGGTTCAATCAGATTTTTATGAGCAATTCCTTTCCTTGGTCGCAGAGAAATTCTCCAAAGTACGCGTGGGCACGCCTGAGATGAATTTAGATTGCGGTCCAGTTGTGAACCTCGCGCAGCATCAACGTGTGAACAAGTACATCGCACAAGCCCAACAAGACGGTTTAAAAATTTTGGCGCAAGGCCAAATCGATCCGAATGTGCCAAGTGGCGGCTATTACGTTACGCCGACCTTGTTTGGTCAAGTTCCTGCTGAGCATCCCTTGGCCCATGAAGAAGTGTTCGGCCCAGTCTTGGCGGCCATG
>CAMDKR010000145.1 GCA_945901225.1 Bordetella parapertussis
TCTATTCACCGCAAAGCCCCCGCTTACGATGAACTCAGCCCCTCACAAGAGTTGCTGGAAACTGGTATCAAGGTGATTGATTTGGTCTGCCCCTTCGCCAAAGGCGGTAAGGTGGGCTTGTTCGGTGGTGCCGGTGTGGGCAAGACAGTGAACATGATGGAACTCATCAATAACATTGCCAAAGCGCACAGCGGTTTGTCGGTGTTCGCCGGTGTGGGTGAACGTACCCGCGAAGGTAATGACTTCTATCACGAGATGGCCGACTCAGGTGTCGTGAATTTGAAGAACTTGGAAGAGTCCAAAGTGGCCATGGTTTACGGCCAGATGAACGAGCCTCCCGGCAACCGTTTGCGCGTGGCTTTGACGGGCCTGACCATTGCCGAGTCCTTCCGTGACGAAGGCAAAGACGTGTTGTTCTTCGTGGACAACATCTATCGCTACACCTTGGCCGGTACCGAAGTGTCCGCCTTGTTGGGTCGTATGCCTTCTGCCGTGGGTTACCAGCCCACACTGGCCGAAGAAATGGGCCGTTTGCAAGAGCGCATCACCTCCACCAAAGTCGGCTCCATCACGTCCATCCAAGCCGTTTACGTGCCTGCCGATGACTTGACCGACCCATCTCCTGCCACCACCTTTGCCCATTTGGACTCCACCGTGGTGTTGAGCCGTGACATTGCTTCATTGGGTATCTATCCCGCTGTGGATCCTTTGGACTCCACCAGCCGCCAGTTGGACCCCTTGGTGGTCGGCAATGACCACTATGAAACCGCCCGTGCGGTGCAAGGCACCTTGCAGCGCTACAAAGAGTTGCGCGACATCATCGCCATTTTGGGCATGGACGAATTGGCGCCCGAAGACAAATTGGCCGTGGCCCGTGCTCGCAAGATCCAGCGTTTCCTGAGCCAGCCTTTCCACGTGGCCGAGGTCTTCACCGGTTCACCTGGCAAGTACGTCACCTTGGCAGAAACCATTCGCGGCTTCAAAATGATTGTGGCTGGTGAGTGCGACCATATGCCCGAGCAAGCTTTCTACATGGTGGGCACGATCGACGAGGCCATCGAAAAAGCCAAGAAGATTTGATCTCCAACGTGTCCGAAAAGGGAAGCCAGATGAATACCATCCGTGTTGATGTGGTCAGTGCAGAAGAGCTGATTTACTCGGGTGAAGCCACCTTTGTGGCTTTGCCCGGCGAAGTGGGCGAGTTGGGCATTTACCCACGCCACACCCCTTTGATCTCTCGCATCAAGGCCGGCTCTGTGCGCATTCAAAAACCCGACGGTGAAGAAGAATTTGTGTTTGTCGCTGGCGGCATTTTGGAAGTCCAACCCGACTCCGTCACCGTTTTGTCCGACACCGCCGTGCGTGGCAAAGACTTGGACGAAGAGCGCGCCAACGCCGCTAAAAAAGCGGCGCAAGAACATTTGCAAAACGCCAAAACCAAAGTCGATATGGCTGCTGCTCAGGCCGAGCTGACCATCATGGCCGCACAACTTGCCGCACTGCGCAAATACCGCAGTAAACGTTGACCCTTGTCAAAATCTCATCTGCGCGCAGCCACCGTTGGCGGTTCCGCCGATGATATTGAGACTGCCTTTTATGAGGCCTTGCAATCGGGCGACTTAGAGCGCTTGATGGCCTGTTGGGCCAATGAAGAAGACATCATTTGTGTTCACCCGGGTGGTCCTCGCTTGATTGGTGCTGTGGCTATCCGCAATTCGTTTGAAATCATGTTCAGCCATGGGCCGATTCGGTCATTTCCTGAGCGACTGCACAAGCTCGAGACCATCACCAGCGCAGTCCACAATTTGATTGAGCGGGTTGAGATTTTCACAGCCGAGGGCGCACAAATCGCATTCGTCACTTCAACCAATGTGTATATGCGCACTGCAGAAGGCTGGCGAATGGTGGCGCATCACGCCAGCCCTGGCACGCCGCCCGAGATTCACAGCGACATCGATACGCCTACGACACTGCACTAGCAGACAGGGCCTTGCAGCTGTACCAAGGATCAACAGCACATGGACGACATCGTTAAACAAGCCATGGCCAAATGGCCGCAGGTACCCGCTTGTTTTGGCTGGCTGGGTTTGGATGACCGTGGGGACTGGTATATGCGTGACGACAGGGTGCAAGCGCAAGGGGACTTTGCCGCAGCCAAGGGCAGCAAGTTGGCACACACCAAACTGATCGAATTCATTGAGCGCAATTACGCTTGCGATTCTTTAGGGCGCTGGTATTTCCAAAACGGGCCCCAACGCGTGTTTGTGGAGCTGCAGTCAGTGCCTTTTGTCTGGCGGGTTATGGACTCGGGGCAACTCACAACAACGCAAGGCGACAGCATGGGCTTGCTAGCAAGCTTGGTCGATGAAAACGGCCGCCTCTATGCCTTGACTGCAAAAGGCTTGGGCTTGATTCACAGCATGGACACATGGCAAGCAGCGAAAGCCCTTGAAGAAAAGCGCTGGCCTGCATTCAAAGAGGTGCTGTCAGCTAACTTACCCAAAGACTACGGCTACATGCTTAGCCCGGACAAGGGCGAAAAAAAACCGGCTGTTTAGCCGGTTCTTTGTAAGGACTGTGCTCTCAGTTCTTGGGAGCGGCAGGTTCAGCGAACTTGGCGCCACTGGCATTGGCCATGTACACCACAGCGCGACCAATCTCGACATCACTGTGATCGCCACCACCTTGCGCACCCATGGCATTTTTGCCTTTGAGGGCAGAGTTAAGCAATGCGTCATAGCCAGTTTTAATGCGCGGGGCCCAAGCAGCGTTATCGCCCAATTTGGGTGAGCCCGCAAGACCCGCCGTGTGGCAGGCAGCACATTGGACTTTGTAAACCTCTTCACCCGCTTTCAATGGACGGTTGGCGTCCCGCACCTGCACAGAGCCAACCTTTTCGATACGGGCGGCCACAGCCTCGGAAGGGTTGGATGCACCAGCTGCAGGCTTTTGACCTGACACCACATAGTTAACCAATCCGATGATGACGAAAATAGGCCCGACAAACGAGAAAAAAACCAACCAAGCAAATGCCTTTGGGGTTTTGATTGGACCGGTATGTGCTTCTTCGTGGTTGTCGCTCATAAGGACTTTCTGTGTGGGGGTATAAAAGTGAAAAAGAAATTATAGCCAGCAGCATGCTTCCACCAAGCTGACAAAGAGCGAGACCTACAATAGCAACCATGCGGCTGTAGCTCAGTGGATAGAGTATTGGCCTCCGAAGCCAAGGGTCGTGGGTTCGATCCCCGCCAGCCGCACCATCAACGCCAGCCCATGCGTTGCAACAGCCGGTCTTTCAGCACCCACTGGTGAAACAGCGCAGCCCCCACGTGCAACCCAATCAAGCCATAGCCCATATTGCCGGCCAAGGCATGCACGGCTTTGATTTGTTTGGCCAAAGCTTCATCGGGGGCGATAAGCGCAGGCAGTTCTAAGCCAAAAAATGGAATCGGCTTGCCAGCTGCACTGAGCATGAGCCAGCCCATGATCGGCATGACGGCCATGAAGAGGTACAAGACCACATGACCCACGCCAGATGCACGCTGCATCAAATTCGCCAGACCATGAAGCTGCAGCAAGGCAGGGCGAGGGCTCAGGCGCTTAGCCCATAAACGGAAAACCAGCAGCAGCAAAACACTTAGTCCAAACATGAAATGCAAAGATTTCATGAAATCTCGCTCAGGCATGCCCAGGTCGTAAATCACACGGAATTCCATGGCGGCATAAACCACAATAAACAAGAGAAACATCAGCCAATGCAGTGCTACCAGCGGTCGGGCGTATTTAAATGAGGTGTCAGATGAGTTCATTGAACCATCTTAGGTAAGCGACTTAGGGTTGGCGTTGACCTATATCAGGAAACTGTGTCGCCAGGTTTCTTTTGTAAAGCCAGTGCGTACAAGAAATTACGAGGTGCCCCCGAGATTTGCACTGCCAAGCGCACCGCGCTTTTCGTCGGCAACTCGGCCAGCAGCAAGTCCAGCACCCGTTCAGCCTCCCCCAAGCCGGATGGGGCGACCGTCAAGGGATGCAAAACCAAAGCAAATTCACCTTTGCTGCGCTGAGCAGACTCGCCAAGCCATGCACTGAGCTTGTTGGCGGGCATCACCGCCACCTCTTCAAACTGCTTGGTCAGTTCACGCCCAACGCTGAGCATGCGCTCACCCAGCAAAGCCATGTCCTTGGCAACTGCTTCGATTCGGTGCGGTGCTTCTAAAAAAACCTGAGCACGGGCTTCTTGCGCCATGGCTTGGATGGCCGTTTGACGCTCTTGTGATTTGCTGGGCAAAAAACCTAAAAAAACAAAACTACCGTCTCCTTGGCAGCCACTCACACTCAGCAGTGCGGTCACACTGCTGGCACCAGGAATGGGGATGACCCGAAACCCTGCCGCTTGCACCATGGCCACCAACTTGGCGCCTGGGTCGCTGATCGC
>CAMDKR010000146.1 GCA_945901225.1 Bordetella parapertussis
ACTTTGACGGCTTGGTCATCTGGAATTTCGCTGTAGGACAAGACGGTCAAGTCGCTGACGCGAAAACGCACAGCTTTAGACAGCCAGCTGCGAATCAGCGGCGAGACCACCAAGACGGCGGCATGGCCTTCGTCTTCCATGGCCCGCGCGCCCATGCGCAGCGCATTGAACAGGTTCTCGGCCAAACTGGGCTCCAAAACCACGGGTTGTCCTGGCTGGCTTTGCTGCAGCACGTTGTGCAACAGTTGTTCCAATCCAGGCTCCAAAGTCATCACCGATAAATTGCTGGACTCGTCGACCAAGCTTTGCATGATCATGCGACCTAACTTGGGACGCACATAAGCGGCGAGCTGCTCGGGGTCGGTGCTGCGCGCACTGGCCTCGGTGAGAGATTCGGCGATGGAGCGCATGTCGCGAATCGATACGCCTTCGTTCAACAAATGTTGCAGCACACGGGTGACCACACCCAAGGACAGCTTGCCTGGCACCAGTTCTTCCACCAGTTTGGGTGACTTGGCAGACAGTTTGTCCAAAAGTTGCTGCACTTCGTCGTGGCTGAGCAAATCGGCCGAGTTTTCGCGCAATACTTTATTCAAATGGGTGGCAATCGCTGTGCTGGCGTCAACCACGGTGTAGCCCAAGGTACGGGCCAAATCGCGTTGTGACGACTCAATCCACACAGCTTCCAAACCAAACGCGGGTTCGCGGGTAGGCACGCCTTGCAGCTCGCCATACACCTGCCCCGGGTTGATGGCCAATTCACGGCCCACTTTGATCTCGCCTTTGCCACGCACCACGCCTTTGAGCACGATGTTGTAAGTGTCGGGATCGATGTTCAAGTCGTCGCGAATGCGCACGGGTTGCACCAAAAAGCCAAGCTCTGCGGACAATTTTTTGCGCACGCCTTTGACACGGCTCATCAATTCGCCGCCGGTTTCAACATTCACCAAAGGAATCAAACCGTAGCCAATTTCCAAGCCAATCAGGTCCACCTGATCGACGTCGTCCCAATCCAAATCTTTGGTGGACTCGGTGGTGGCAGCAGCTTGCGCCTCGGCCACTTGCACCGCTTCATCATCGACTTCGCCTCGAATCACCAACAAACCCAAGCCAGCGGTCACCGCCGCCAAGGTGATGAACATCAGGTGGGGCATGCCAGGGACCAAGCCCAAAGCCGTCAAGATGATGGCGGAAATAAACAAAGCCGCTGGGTTGGCCAGTTGGGTATGGGCTTGCTCGGAGATTGACTCCGAGGTGGTCACACGGGTGACGATGATGGCGGTGGCCAGTGACAACAGCAGGGCAGGAATTTGCGCTACCAAGCCGTCACCGATGCTGAGCAAGGTGTAAATCTTGCCGGCCTCTGAGACCGTCAAACCATGTTGGAGTACGCCAATGGCCAAGCCGCCGACCAAATTGATCAACAAAATCAAGATGCCCGCGATGGCGTCGCCGCTGACAAATTTGGATGCACCGTCCATGGCACCGAAGAAGTCGGATTCTTGGGACAACTCGGCGCGGCGTTTTTGTGCTGTGGCTTGGTCGATCACACCGGCGTTCAAGTCGGCGTCGATAGACATTTGTTTGCCAGGCATGGCGTCCAAGGTGAAACGGGCGTTCACTTCAGAGACGCGGCCAGCACCTTTGGTCACCACAATAAAGTTAATGATCATCAAAATCGCAAAAATGATGAAACCTACAACATAGTTACCTGCGATCACAAACTCGCCAAAGGCCGCTACCACCTTGCCGGCCGCTTCGTGGCCGGTATGGCCATCGACCAAGATCACGCGGGTGGAGGCCACGTTCAAGGCCAAGCGCAACATGGTGGCAAACAACAAGATAGTAGGGAAGGATGAAAATTCCAGCGGTTTGCGGGTGCTGATGGCGATCATGATGATCACCAAGCTGATCACAATATTGAAAGTAAACAAAAAGTCCAGTAAGAGCGGTGGTAAGGGCAACACCAACATGGCCATGATCAACAACACCAAGACGGGAATTCCCAATCCGGTGTAGTCAAACTTGGTCAGATTCTGTCGAATCGTTGACAGGGTTAAGGTGCTCATGGTCGTTTTGTCACAGTTTTTGAATCATTAAGGGTTCTTTTTCCAAGCGTTTTTCAACGCCCTCAGGGTGATGAAGCAAGCCATGTGCCAGCTTCCCGTGTCCTCTTTGGTGGGTCACAGGGCTTTTCGGCGAACGGCAAACCTTGGCCTGTCACGTTTCTTGCTTAAATGCTTTGTCTTTTATGGGAAGCATCCAACGGATATGAACTTATCTGCAATGAATTCAGGCTTATCGCCAAGCGCCACCCCCGTCTCCACCGAGGCAAACAACCTGGGTGGGGCACTGTCACGCCCCTCCTCTGGTACCCAGTCGGGGGAGGACTTTGCCGCGTTCTTGCGACACCAAATTGCATCGCTACAGTCCCCCCAACGGCAAGAGCTTGCCGCTGAAAGCATGGACAAACGCGCTAAACCCAGCCCTGGCGCCCCTGCCACCAAAGGTATGCTGGAGCAGCAAGCTTTGCGCCAAGCTTTCCATCCGAATCAGTATTTACATGCCAAAACACCGGGCTCTAAAGGCATGGGCATGCTTGCCCCAGGTGGGCATTTCGCCAAACACCTGCCACCAGCCCAGCCCCATGATGTCAACCCCCGCGTAGCTGAGCTCGAACGCAACAAAACGCAAGCTGCGGCCACGGATTCACCGCAGCAAAGCCAAGCGACAGACACTGCCACGCACAGGGCCAGCGAGCCAGATGAACTGGCATCGCAAACCGCATACAGACCCGAAGAAATAAAAGAAAAAGCGCCAACAATCAAGGACTCGGTGGCTCAAGAGGGCCAGGCCTTGCAGTCGATTACCCTGAGCCCCGAGGTTGAGATCATCACTGTGACCCAACCCGCCACCAGCGAAAAAAGCTTGACCGATTTCGCCTTGGCCATGGGTTTGGACGCTTCACAAATCAAAGCCTTGTTGGGAGATGACACTGCTGATGATGCAGTCGCCACTGCGCCAGCGGCGAACACCCAACAAATATTGGCCATGAACACCTTGCCCAGCATGGGCCTGAGCACCCCCCTCACAGTCACTGCGCCATCCGTTGCAGTTGCTGGCCCAACGGCTTCAACCTCTTTGGGCAGTAGCCCTGCCCAAGCCACTTTGGCAACCCAGGCGGTACTTGGCCAAGCCCTGCCGCTCGCGCCCGCAGTCAGCACAGCGGCCAGCGCCGAGCTGATGCCACAAGACATGAAGCCCATTGGTTTAGAAGTCCAGTGGAGCTCTGCCTCGGCCGACTTGGCGGCAAACAAACAACTCAACCCGACCCCCAACCTGAACCCATCAGTGCTTGTGCAGGCAGCCGATACGCCAGACAACATCAGCACTTTGGCAGTGTTGTCGATGATGGACGCAGACTTGCGCCCAGAAGACATTGACCGCCTGAAGGAAGAGTTCGACAAACTCAGCGCTATAGACGACAGCAGCACCTCAGAAGGCACCTCAGAAGGCACCTCAGCTGGCGGCGTGGCAAACAACCGAGGCGCTTCCCAAGCCAGTCCTTCGCCAGCTCAGGCCATGAAAACCCACCCTGACATGGCGCAAACCTTTGAAAAACTCAGCCAAAAGTTAGCCACCGAGTTGGCCAGCCGCATGAATGACCAACTCAATGCCGGTGAATGGAAGATGAAATTCGCCCTCAAGCCCGCCAGTTTGGGCTTGGTCGATATACAACTTGAAATGCGTGATGGACAATTAAGCGCTCAGTTCCATGCTGAAAACGGCTTGACCAAAGACTTGATTCAAAATGGCAGCACCCGATTGAAAGAAGCTTTGGCTGAACTTGGCATGAACAATGCATATGTTTCTGTAGGACAGGATAACCGTCAGTCGTCGCAAGGTGGCTCGGGACAATCTGGCCAACGCCAAGCCGCAGGGGACAATCGTGTCACACTCGGCGCAAACGGCGTTGGCGAAGAAGAAAACGCAGCAACACCAGCGCGTCACAGCAACAGTGCTTTGTTTGACACCTATGCATGACGACACAATGAATGAAAGAGGAGTAAATCATGGCAACAGCAGCACCTGAAGCAACCCCTGCAGAGGGTTCAGAAGAACCGAAAAAGAAAAAACCGATATTGCTGATCGCTGGTATCGCGGTTGTGGCCATTGTGGTGATGGTGGCCGTGGCCTTTGGTACTTTGTATTTCTCTGGTTTTTACGAGAAAAAAGCCGAACTCGCGGCCATGGACAAGCTCGAAGAACTGGAAGCGGCCGCCACCAAAGCCAAAGATGAAGCGCCTTCTAAGCTAAAGAAAGAAGCGCCCGAAGCCACACGCTTTGAAAAGAACTATTTCCAAATTGAAAAAGAGCTGATGACCAACATCACCGGCTCGAAAAAAGTCATGGTGGTGCAACTCGCCGT
>CAMDKR010000147.1 GCA_945901225.1 Bordetella parapertussis
TGCTGTTGGAGGGGTGGGTATGCCAGGTGCCACGACATTGGGCTTGGGAGCGCTGGGAGCAGAACCTGCGGGGTAGACGGGGGGCGCACCCACTTGCTGCATTTCGCCGCGGAATTCGCCGCCACGCTCGATTTGAATTTGGGAGTATTCAAGCTTGCCCGACACTTTGCCGGTGGCACGGATATGCAAATGGTCACGGCAGTGAATGATTTGGTGCAATTCGCCTTCGACTTCAATGGCTCGAGCAGTGACTTTGCCGGTGATTTTTCCAGACTGGCCAATAAAGATTTCTTCCGCGGTCAACTCGCCATCTACGGTGCCGTAAATGGTGGCTTTTTTGGGTACGTTGAGCGTGCCCTTGAAAGTAACGCCGTTGCCAATCACCAGATTGTTGGATTGATCAATATTGGTTGCCATAAGTCAGTCTGCCTTGAAGTGAAGTGGGTAGTTTAATAAAAAAGGAAATGGCCGTTCAGAGTTCACACAGTCCAGAGTCCATGGCCGCATTGTAGTCAGCGTTTGGCAGGCTTGACCTCGTAGGGGGCCACAGAAACAGCCTCTAGCAAATAACCGCTGACCCCTTGGGAGGTTGCAACCCTTCCCTCTTTGATCTCGCCCTCGACCCAAACAATGTCCATAGACTCCGGTAACTTCTTGATTTTGCTTTGTGCTGTGGGGCGAATCAGCACAATTTGGTTGGCCGGTGGGGGGGGCGTGTGAATACATGCACCAAAATAAGGAACCAACAAAAACTCACGTTTTTCGCTTCGTTCAGCGTCCAAGGGCACGACATAGCCGGGTAAGCGGACTTTTTTATTCAGTTGCGTTTTGACGATAGGCGCTTCGTCAAATTTTTTACGCATGACAGCCATGGCTTTGTTGGCTTCTTCGCTGTTGTCTTGCAAATTCGACAACTTGCCCACGGCTGCCATTTCCTTGGTCATTTCTTTGACCCAGGGCTCGGGCATGAGGTCATTCCAATCGATGAGGCTGTAACCTGGGGTTTCGGCACTCACACTCACGGGTGAGGTCAGCGTTGAAAAGCCGAGGCAGCAAAACAGGGCATAGAACCAAAATCGACGATGCATTTCGAATTCCTTCTTTTAAACCGACGGGGGATGCAAGCCATCCGACAAAGACAAACGGTAGGCACGCCAAGCCGGCACCAGACTGGCTAGCAAGGCCACGCCACACAAGCCAGCCAAGGCCCACCATGCCTGCTCAGCAGGCCAGCCGGCTTGCACCAATACACCAAACTCGGTGCGCAATAGGCCCTGCCCCGCTATCAACAAGGTTTGGCACAGCAGATAGCCAGTGACTATACCCACCACACAGACCAACAAGGATTCCAATAAAACAAAACCCATCAAAGCCAAAGGCGCTGCGCCCATGGCCCGCAAAATGGCCAGTTCTTTGCGCCGACCGGCCATCGCCACCAGCAACACTGCCGCCACGCTGAACATGGCACTCACCGCCACCAGCATGCCCACCAGCAGCAAGGTGTTTTCCACCACTTTCACGATTTGCCAGAGCTCATCCAAGGCCACCCCCGGCATGACTGCCATCAACTGCCCATGCTCCAAACTTTCGATCTTGCGCCGCACCGAGAACACCTCGGCACGGTTATGCAAACCCACCCAAACAGCTGACAGACTGGAGGGTTGCAAGTCTTTGATGTCCAAGGCCTGCTGTGCACCGCCTGCCGCCTTGAAAGCACTGGGGGAAATGCCCATGCCCCAACCGACATGGATAGCTTCAAACGCCTGCAAGCTGACGATGACGCTGCGGTCAATCGGCGCACCCGTGGGTGCCAAGATGCCCACCACGGTCATGGGGTGGTCTTCGTGCTCGGTGCCCAAGCCACTGGACTGCCCGTGGGTGAGTACCAATTTGTCATTGAGCTTGTGGCCAAAGCGTTTGGCCACCTCTGCACCCAACACCACCTCGCTCAAGGCTTCAGGCTGGACGAGAGGGTCTGCAAAAGCCCGCCCTTGCGCCCATTGCAAACCTTGACCTTGGCTTTTGAAACGGATGAATATGTCAGCCGTACTGCCCAGCACAGGGTGGCCCATATAGCTGTCGCCCAGTTGTATGGGGACCGCCCACTTTACCTGTGGCAATTGCGCCAGCGCCACATAGCCCTCGTAGCCCATGTTGCGCGACGGGCGTCCAATTTGGAAGACGCTGTAGAGCATGAGTTCGGTGGCGCTGCCACGGGGTCCTACGATCAGGTCCACGCCGCTCAAGGCGTTGGAGAAACTGCGCTTGGCGTCCTCGCGCAGCTGCTGCACACCTAGCAAGATCAGCACCGACACGCTCACCGAGACCATCACCATGGCCAAGGCTTGCCTGCGCGACCAAGCACTGCGCCAAGCCAGGTTCAGCCACATCATGGGCGGCCCCTTAATGGCATGGCAAACATGTGGTCGAAGCGCTGGGCCAAATGGGGGTTGTGGCTGACCATGACCACGCTGGCAGCTTGCCTGCGGGCGGTGCCCAACAGCAGATCGAGAAACTCCAGCTGGTTGGCGTCATCTAGGGCGGAGGTGGGCTCATCGGCAATCACCAAACGCGGGCTGCCCATGAGGGCACGCACCGCGGCAACCCGCTGCTGCTGACCGACTGACAATTGGTTCACACTTTGCTGCCACACGGTCTGCGGCAGACCCAAGGTTTGCAACAAATGCAAAGCTTGCTGCTCGGCACTGCCCCACTCCTGCTCGGCTGCGGCAGCGCGGCTGGGGAACAAGCGGGTAGGCAACAGCACATTGGTTTTGACGTCGAGGTAGGGCAGCAAATTGAACTGCTGAAAAATCACGCCCATGTGTTCGCCGCGCAAGCGGTCTCGCCCAACGCTACTCAGCTTCACCATGTCTTGCCCGAGCACCTCGAGCTGGCCGTGGCTGACCGCAATCACACCTGCCAGCATGCCCAGCAAAGTGCTTTTGCCGCAGCCGCTCGGGCCTTGAATAAACAAGTTTTCACCCTGCAACAGCGCCAGTTGTGCGATGTCAAACAAAGGCGGGGAATTGCTCCAAGCGTGGGAGAGTTGCGAGAGCTGAAGGGCGTGGGTCACGTTTTACCAGCGAAGCACAGGGTCTTTGGCTTTGAGTTTGACGCTGGCCTGCCCTTTGGGGCTGACCATATCAACCTTCAGGCTACTTAAACGCGGGTGCTTTTTGAACAAGAGGATTTCCATTTGCTTTAAGGCGCTTGGCTGGCTGCAGCTGAACTCAAGCTCGGCATCCAAGTCACTGTGCTCGGACTTTTTAGCGTTGAACATATCAGCGTTAACTTGCAAGGACTTGGGCTGACAGTCTGCCGCCGCTGGCAAACTGATGAAGTAACTGGCTTGCGCCACGGCTGTCTGCAAGTCGGCCATGGCCTTTTTTTGCGCTGGTGTACGCGGCAAGTGCTCAAAGCCCAGCAAGCTTTCCATGGGTATTTCAAAACTGGCTTTGACACTTGAGCCCTGCACCGCCAGCTCCAAGTTACCCACGCCGTGCGAGTGGGCAGCGTGTTTGTCACCGGCCAGCGCATAAGTGCCGTGGAGTAAGACTGCTACCGTGAAAGCGCAACAAAGTGAGTGTTTCATATGTTTTCCATTCTAGAAGATCAATTGCAAACCCAATTTGATGTTTCTGCCAGGCAACGGCGCCTTGGGACGGCCCGTCACCGTGTCTGCAGCGGTGGTGGTCAACACAGAGGTGGCGGGATAAGCCAATTGGTCGGTCAGGTTGTCAAGCTTGAGATACCACACAGCTTGGTTGGCTTGAAGGGTTTGTCGGTAACTGAGCTGGGTGTTCCACAAGGTGTAACCGGCAGTGGCCTTCTGAGTGGATGCCAAGCGTGGGGCTTGTGCCTTGTCCATCCCCAGCGACCAACGCCAAGACCCCGATTGCCTTGACAAGCTCGCCCCCAAACGAACGGGTGCGATACGCGGCAAGGCTTCTCCCGTGTCAAGGTTGCTGGCACGAACGGAATCTGCCCGTAATTTCAGATCCCACAAGGCAAGCCCATCGATGGCTGGAAACAAGCCGCTGCTGCCACTCAAACGCAGCTTCGCCATGGCTTCCCAGCCTTTGAACTGGGCTCGCACTGCGCTAAACGCATACTTGTCCCAGCAATCGATGTCGGCGTCTGCACTGGTACAAGGACCCGCGTTTAAACCATCGCCATCTGTACCATCGCCACCGACAACGCCGGAGCCATTCACCACGTCACCTGTGGCATTCAAACCGATGTAATTGCTAAAGCGGTTCGCAAAGTAATTCAGGCTGACGGTGTGCGGCCCCTGCCCCCACTCCATGCCGATGTCCATTTGACGGGCTTTTTCGGTTTGCAAAGCGACCGAGCCTTGCTCATAAGCGGAGGTCGCCACATGTACGCCATCGGCACGCA
>CAMDKR010000148.1 GCA_945901225.1 Bordetella parapertussis
ATGGTGGAGTTTCACCATCGCTTTCCTGACCGTTACCACGATGTGGGCATTGCCGAGCAGCATTCCTTGACTTTTGCCGCTGGTTTGGCGTGCGAAGGCTTAAAGCCTGTGGTGGCGATTTACTCCACGTTCTTGCAACGCGCCTACGACCAGCTTATTCATGACGTGGCTTTGCAAAAGCTGCCCATGGTGCTGGCGCTGGACCGTGCAGGCATTGTCGGCGCCGACGGCCCCACCCATGCCGGTGTGTACGACATTCCTTTTCTGCGTTGCATACCGCAGGTCAGCATCGCCTGTCCAGCTGACGAAAACGAATGCCGCCTGTTGCTCAGCACCGCGCACGCGCAAGACCACACCGTGGCGGTACGCTACCCACGTGGAGCGGGTGTGGGCACACCGATGAGTGCTGGTTTGCCAACCCTGCCGTTTGGCAAAGGTGAACTGCGCCGCCAAGGCAAGGGCGTGGCGATATTGGCGTTTGGCACCATGCTGTATCCCGCTTTACAAGCCGCTGAGAACCTCAACGCCAGCGTGGCCAATATGCGTTGGGCCAAGCCTTTGGACACAGCGTTATTGCTTCAACTGGCGGCCAGTCACCAAGCCTTGGTGACCGTGGAAGAGGGTGCGCTGATGGGTGGCGCTGGGTCCGCAGTCCTTGAGGCTTTGCAAGATGCAGGCATCACCATTCCCGTATGGCGCATTGGGGTACCCGATGTGTTCACTGAGCATGGCGACCCGCAAAAAATTCTCTCCAGCCTAGGCCTTGATTCGCAAGGCATTGAAGCTTCTGTCAAGCAACGTTTTGCGCAATATCTCAAGCCCACAGATGCTACGGTTAATCCCAGTTTGAAACTGGTGGGCTGATACACTCGCCGCGCAAACTATTCACTCTTTGGAGACTTAAGCATGGATCGTCGTTCTGCTCTTAAAAACGCGGGTATTTTGGGCGTGCTGGCCGCGGGCACTGCACCCGCTGTGCATGCCCAAGCCGCTATTCGTTGGCGCTTGGCTTCAAGCTTTCCCAAGTCGCTTGACACCATTTACGGTGCCGCCGAAACCTTTGTGAAAAAGGTCGGTGAACTGAGCGGCGGCAAGTTTGTGATTTCTTCCCACGCAGCGGGCGAGCTGATGCCTCCGTTTGGCGTGGTGGATGGTGTACAAAATGGCACAGTAGAAGTGGCGCACACCGCTCCTTACTACTTCTTTGGCAAAGACGAAACTTTTGCGCTGGGCTGCACCATTCCTTTTGGCTTGAACAGCCGCCAAATGACGGCGTGGATGTTCCAAGGCAATGGCTTGAAGCTCATGCGTGAGTTTTACAAGCAGTACAACATCATCAATTTCCCCGCCGGCAATTCTGGTGCGCAAATGGGCGGCTGGTACCGCAAGGAAGTCAAGTCCTTGGCCGACATCAAGGGCTTGAAATTCCGTGTGGGCGGCTTTGCGGGCAAAGTCGTTGAGCGCTTGGGCGGCGTGCCACAAAACATTCCTGGTGGCGAGATTTACCAAGCCTTGGAAAAAGGCACCATCGATGCCGCCGAGTGGATCGGCCCCTATGACGACCAAAAATTGGGCTTTAACAAGGTGGCGCCGTTTTACTACTACCCCGGTTGGTGGGAAGGTTGTTCCCAGCTGGATGTTTTCATCAATGACAAGGCCTACAACAGTTTGTCTGCTGAGAACAAAGCCATTATTGAGTGTGCGGCAGCTTATGCGCACATCGAATGCCAAGCCAAGTACGATGCCCGCAACCCTATTGCACTCAAGCAATTGGTGGCCAGCAAAACCAAGGTTCTGCCCTTTCCCAAAGACGTGATGGACGCGGGTTTCAAAGAAGCCATGGCTTTGTACGACGAACTGAGTGCCAAAAACCCCAACTGGAAAAAAGTCTACGAAGACTACTCTTCTTTCCGACGTGACCAAAACCTGTGGTTCCGTTTTTCTGAAGCCACCTTCGATCGTTACATGCAAAGCGTCAAACTCTAAAAGGATTCCATGTCTCTCTCTATGTACCAGGCCAGCGTGCCACGCATCGTCAATATGTTGACGAACTTAGACCACCTGCTGGACAAGGCCTTGGTACATATAGAAACCAAGAAATGGAATGAAGCTGCTTTAACGCAGTTTCGTCTTTACCCCGATATGCTTCCTCTGACACGGCAGGTGCAAATTGCCTGCGATACCGCCAAAGGCGTGGTGGCAAGGTTGGCAGGGGTGGAGATACCGGCTTATGAAGACAATGAAGTGAGCTTTGCTGATCTGAAGCAACGCATTGCCAAAACCATTGCATTTATCAATGGCTTTAGCGCTGCCCAAATCGACGGCAGCGAAGACAAAGACATCGTCACCAAGCGCGGCGATGTGGAAACCCGCTACAAAGGCATGCAGTTTTTACTCAACCACGCCATGCCCAATGTTTATTTCCATGTCACGACGGTGTACGCCATCCTCAGGCACAACGGCGTTGAGATAGGTAAACGAGACTACTTAGGCAAGGTATAAAAAAAGCCCCGCAAGGGGCTTTTTTCATGGCGCTCTGATTTTTTGATCAGGGCTTATTGGTCGCGTCTTTTTCTAATGCGTCTTGCATCATCTTCATGGGGTCATCAGCGGGTGCTTCGCTCCCTGCTGCAGGCGCAGCAGCGTTGGGATCTTGTTCCCCTTGGCTGGCGTTCATCATCTCGTTTTGCACCTGTTCCATGTTCAGGGTTTCTTCTTTGTCTAAGCCGCTGGAGACAATGCCTGGGAAGGCGATGATGAGTCCCACCATGATGATTTGGATGACCACAAAGGGCACAGCACCCCAGTAGATTTGACCGGTGGTGACAGGCTCAACGGTTTTTTGTGTGGGCTTATCAAAGTAGGCCTTCAAGGGCGCCACGCTGCGCAAGTAGAACAGGGCAAAACCAAACGGCGGATGCATGAAAGAGGTTTGCATATTCACTGCAAGCAACACGCCAAACCAAATCAAATCGATGCCCAGCTTATCTGCAACGGGGCCCAGCAAGGGCACGACGATGAAAGCCAACTCGAAAAAGTCGAGAAAGAAGGCTAATACAAAGATCAAGACATTGACAACGATCAAGAAGCCGAGCTGACCGCCTGGCAAATCGCCCAGCAGGTGCTCCACCCATATGTGTCCATCCACCCCTTGGAACACCAAGCTAAAGCAGGTCGAGCCAATCAAAATGAACACCACAAAGCTGGCCAGTTTGGTGGTGGAGGTCATGGCTTGGCGCAACAACAGCCAGCTGAGGCGGCCGCGAGATACCGCCATGATGATGGCACCCAAGGCACCCATGGCGCCGCCTTCAGTGGGCGTGGCAATGCCCAAGAAGATCGTGCCCAATACCAAGAAGATCAAAAGCAGCGGTGGGATCAGTACGAAAGTGACACGCTCGGCCATGCGAGAGAGCAGACCCAAGCGCAGGTTTTTGTTCAACACTGCCAACACAAAGGCCAGCAAAACACCGGCGCACAAGGACACCACAATGGTTTCATCGGTGGGCGGATTGAGTACTGCCTCGGCTTTGAAATAAGAAATAACTGCACCGTAGTTTTGTCCAAGGGCGACGGCGGATCCAGCGCTGACGATGGTGAGAAACAGCAAGGACAACAAACCCGACTTGCCGTCGTCTTCACGGATGGTTCTGGCTTCCAATGGAAGTGCCGGCACCCACGTGGGCTTGAAGATAGCGATCAAGACCACATAGATCACATACATACCCGCGAGCATGAAGCCAGGGATGAAAGCGCCTTTGTACATCTCGCCCACGCTGCGTCCCAATTGATCAGCCAAGATGATGAGCACCAAGGAGGGCGGGATGATTTGCGCCAAAGTACCCGAGGCTGCAATCACGCCAGACGCCAAGCGGCGGTCATAGCCGTAGCGCAGCATGATGGGCAGGGAAATGAGGCCCATGGAAATCACCGAGGCGGCCACTACGCCTGTGGTAGCCGCCAGCAAAGTACCCACAAAAATCACGGCAAAGGCCAAACCGCCACGAATGGGGCCAAACAACTGACCAATGGTGTCGAGCAGGTCCTCGGCCATGCCGCTTCGCTCCAAGATCAGACCCATCAAGGTAAAGAAGGGAATGGCCAGCAAGGTATCGTTTTGCATGATGCCGAAAATGCGCAAAGGCAGGGCTTGCAGCAAGGGTTCGGGCAGCACCCCGAGTTCTATCCCGATGAAGCCAAAGAACAAACCACAAGCCCCCAAACTGAAGGCAACTGGAAAGCCCAGCAACAAGAAAACGATCAGGCCCAAGAACATGATGGGCGCTAAGTTGTTAATAATGAATTCCATGGCGTTTCTCTTTGTCTTAAGCTTTTGATTGGGCTTTGGTTTCAGCCAACTTGCGGATCTCTTCTGCAAGCAGCTCTTCAGGGCTTT
>CAMDKR010000149.1 GCA_945901225.1 Bordetella parapertussis
GTGCCAGCCAATAGGGCGGCGTGCAGAGGTGTTTTGGTTGCCGGCAGCCATTTGGGTAAGCCAATGGCCATGATCCAGGTCATGGCACCTGCCAACAAACCGCAAAAAATACACTCGGCGATCAACAGGCCAAAGGTGGGCAGACTGGGCACAGGCACATTCAAGGTCAAGGGTGAATAACCTTCAAAAAACCGGTAACTTGCCCACGCCGACAACACGATGCACAGCACGGCAAACCCTCGGTGTCTCAGGTAGCGACGTGAACCCAGTTCCTCAAAAGCGTACATGGCACCCGCCAAGGGGGTGGTGAAAGCAGCTGCCAAACCCGCAGCACCACCGATGATGGCCAAGGTTCGGGGGTCAATGCGAACACGACGCACAGCGTTCATGCTCCAACCCGTCATGATGGCCGCCCCAATTTGCACAGCCGGACCTTCACGTCCAATCGAGGCGCCACACAACATGCCCAAAATCACCATCAAAGTTTTGATAAGCGCTTGAAATGGCGACACAAAAGTTTTGAGCATGGAACGCACACGCCCCATGTGAATCACGGCCATCACTTGTGGAATGCCGCTGCCACCAGCCTGAGGCGCCCATGTCATGGTGAAGTAGCGGATCAAGGCGAATCCCAATGGCATGACCAGCAACAACCAATAAGGGTTGTGATTGAATAGCACTTGGTTCCACGACAGCGCCCAAGCCTCACCTTTGGCCAGCGCATACATGGCAACAGCCACCCACAGGGGGCCCAAAATAATCAGGAAATAGTCAGTACTGCGGCGTAAGAATTTAGGCATGGTTGATTATGAGCTTGCCTGAGTTCCTGACAGTCTCTTTTCTTCCTCCATTTGTTCAATCAATGATTCAACCTGGGCATCGGTCATGCCAAATTTGGCTTGCATGGACTTGAGACGCTCTTGCTCTTCTTCGGTCACCACACCATCGGCCAATATCTCGCGCAATTCCATTTCATAAAGCGCTTCTCGCCGTTCGACCTGCGCTGTGTAGGCCGTGGCCACCACGCCAGTCAAAATCGCAGCCAACGCAATGGAGAGAACTTGGGTAAGTATGACCAACACAGAGCCAACAAAAGTGATGGGTTCAATATTTCCCCAGCCAGCAATGATGGTGATAAAAAACCAATGCATGGCTGCGGGTATGGAGGGGAATACCTCAGGTTGCGCATGACCTTCAATGATGTAAATCATGGAAGAAAAAAGCAAGCTGGCAATGAACATCAAAAAGATGGCCGATGAAAAAGAATCACGCTCCGACTTCACGGCCGCAATCATGTCGTCGAAAGCCGAGTTGTAGCGTGAGAGTTTGAAAATACGCAACAAGCGAAACATGCGCAAGACACGCAAATCCGCGCCAGGAAAGAGAAGTTGCAGGTAAAAAGGGATGGTGCTGAAAAAATCGACCAGTCCATAAAAACTAAAGATGTATTCGCGTCGACCGCTTTTGCCTGCTGTGTTGGGCGGGTATTTGGCCCCTGCAGACCAAACCCGCAGCACATATTCAACCGAGAACACAACCACACTGAAAAAGTCGAAAGCATGCAGTGGCGTGGCATAAGCGGTGTGGATTTCTGGCACGGACTCCAAAATGATCACAATCACGTTCAGCACCACCAAGGTGGCAATGAAATACTCAGTCCACTTACTGGCTCGGTCGACCACCTCACCATCCAGAATTTCCAAGGTGCGGCGCTGAAGTTTTTTATAGGGCGTGGTCATGAGCGAACCCCAGCGGATTTACTTTTCACCCTTTGCAACATGGCCTCAACCTGCAAATCAGAGAAGCGGTATTGCGCTTGCAAGCGTTTGAGCGCCGCTTGTTCCTCATCCGACATTTGCCCGTCCTTGAACACTTCGCGCAGTTGCGATTCAAATGCAGCCTTCTTACGCGCCACTTGGTTCGAGAAAGCCGAGGCCACGATACCGGTCATGATCGCAGCCATGCACACACCTAAAAAGCCACTGACCAAGGCGATGATTTCGCCAAACTTGGTAACGGGTTCCACGTTGCCATAACCAGAGGTGATGGTCACAACCGCCCAGTAAATTGAGTGGGGGATGGTGCCAAAAAATTCAGGTTGCGCATGGCCCTCGGCAAAATGCATCAATGAGGCTGAAACGATGGCGGCAATCGTCAGCAGAAAGACGGCCGAACCAAAGGCTTTGCGCTCCGAATACACCGCGTTGAATAAATCTTGCAGCGCGGTGTTGTACTTGGAGAGCTTGAGTACGCGCAGCAAGCGCAATACCCGCAAAATTCGCAAATCCAGCGTGGGGAAAAACAGGTGCAGGTAGTAGGGCATGGTGGCAAAGAAATCCACCAGTCCAAAGGGGCTGAAAATGTATTGCCTTCTGCCGCGCCAATCATTGTCAGCAAACTTGGCACCCAATGACCATACACGCAGTATGTATTCAGTGGTGAAAAACATCACACTCCAGAATTCAAATTCGTGGAAGTAATCTTTGTACTGGTTGTGAAGCTCTGGCACTGAATCCAAAATCACTGCAGCACAATTGGTCAAAACCACCACAGTGATGACCCATTCCACATACCGGCTGGCTTTGTAGTTGGGGGATCCATCCAGGATGTCCATCACAACTTGACGAATAGGGGGGCGCATGTTCAATCAATATGTCTAAAAACAAAAAAAGAAGCAACCACGAATGATTGCTTCTGGGGCTAGCTCAAGGGGAGACTTTAGAGTTTGAACAACTCGTCGGCCACTCGACGCTGATTGGCATCGATTTTTTCACGCAAAGAAATCATGGTGTCGCGTTGGTTGTTGGCTTCTTCTTGCAACTCACCCAGCGCATCGGAGAGCTCGCCGCTGGCATCAGCCAAGGCGGTGATGGTTTTGCGGTTGCCGACAGCGTTGTCACGGATCAGGTTGACCATGTCGTAATTTTCCAAAACACGTGACTCATTGTTGATGGCAGTGGCTGCATGCATTTTGGCCACCAATTCGCCGTCAAACAGTTTGGCGTTGTCGTCGGCCACTTCATCCACATGCTCGGTCATCTTTTCGCAGATGTCCAAGAAGGTTTTGCCCACTTGTTTCAGCGCTTTGATGGCTTCCAACAGGTCTTCAGAGGCTTTGAGCATTTCGCGGTTCATTTTGCTGCGGTTGTCCAGCATCTCGATACGCGTACGGTTGATCATGGAGCGCTGGAAAATTTCTTCCAATTCCGAGGTGGGCTTGAGGTTTTCAAGCATGAACACACGGTTGCGGTAGACATCTTCCGCAGAACGCATGATCAGCTCACGGTTGCCAGCAGCTGCGATGGTGTAGGCCTGCATGGCATCGGTGATGTTTTCTTCAACACGGCTGCGGGTGGCTTGGATTTGGGCGGTGTTGAACTGAACGTAAGCCTCTGCATCAAAAATCAGGCGTTTGTTGCGTTGGACACGGTTTTTTGCTTCATCACTCATGGTTAACTCCTTGAATCTTTTTTAATTAATAGGGCTGTGTGTGGGGTTCAATGTTCAGCTTCATGTGCAAGGCCTGCTGGCAGCACATTTTGCGAAGAACGAACCAAGCGGTTGACCGTGATCACGCCTTGACTGGGTTTGTCCAGGTTGAAGTCGTGGTAGATGGTCCGGTAGATGTAATCGGCCTGGTCGGCTGACACCACCGCGTGCAACACTTCAGTTTTGGAAATCTCGGGCAAGCCGGAAGCTTCAGAAGCACGTCCGACAGGGTTGCCGCGAACGCCGTAGAAGTAAGCCTCGTTGACGCCTTTGTGGTGAAGCATCTCTAAAAGCTTCTCAGCACCACCTTCGTACAACACGCAAGTGATCAAGCGTGTGTAGTCGATGTGCGGAATGGCAGTGTTTGGGTTGTTATGTTCATTGCTCATGTGTATCACCTGATAGGTTGGTCACTCAAGCATCGATCAAATGCGGAGGAATGTATGTGGCCGCTTGCAACAGAGGCGTGACATAGATGTAGCCCATGCCAGGCGTGTCGAGGCGACCGGCCAAGTACATGCGCTCAAAAATGCGGTCCACTTGGTCTGAGGGGACCAGAACGCTCAATACTTCGCGCTCCACGTCAACTGCAATGCCCAAGATGCCCATGCGTTCACGAACGCCTGTGCCCACTCCGTAATGCACGGTGGTGCCCTGAACGCCCACATCCAACAAAGATTGGTTGATGGCGTCAGCCGAGCCTTTTTGCACCACACAGGTGATGTTTGCAACTTCCGTCAAGTTGGTGACTTTACGTTTGGTAGCCATGAAATTTCCCTTCAAATTCTGTCAATGAATGTTTACTGATGTGTCAGCGCAGCT
>CAMDKR010000150.1 GCA_945901225.1 Bordetella parapertussis
GGGATAAGCCATGCGGTTTGGGTTGATCGGTCAATCTTTGCTCATCACCTTGGCGATGGTGGTTGCGGCTTGCTCTACCAAACCCATGCCTGCACCTGCGCCGACCTTGCCCACCCAAGCGCCCGACGCCAAGCCCGCTGAGCTTGCTGTCGATCCCAGCAGCATTGGGACCGACAAGCCCGGCGTCCTTGAGCCTGAGGCAGCTGCCCACCCTAAAGACACTGAACCCACCAACAACACGCTGTCGTCTGCGCGAAACAATGCCGACTACCGTAAAGATGCCGCTCGCCATATTTACCGTCGCTTACCCGACAAAATCTACAAAGGCAAGTTGCCACCCATGCTCAAAGCGGTGGTGGTGGTGGATATCCATATTGAGCCCTCCGGACAGGTAGGACGCATCGATTGGGTCCGTGTGCCCAAACATACGCCAGAGGTAAAACTCGATATTGAGCAAGCCATTCGACAGTCCGCCCCGTTTCCAGCGCCCAAGTACCTCAGGCAAGTCAGTTTCACCGAAACATGGCTGTGGCACCGCAGTGGGCGCTTTCAGCTCGATACCCTCACCGAGGGACAACTCTGAAGGGCACTTCGGCCGTGAAGCCGCGCTGAATCAGCGCTTTTTCAGGCTTTGCCAGACCTGACGCTCATCGGACAAGCCCTCATCGGCCAGACGTTGGCTGATTTGGGCGTGGTCGCTCAAAGCCGCCAATTCGCGCATTTGACTGAACAAGGTTCGGTAACGCGCTAACGCATAGTCGGCATTGCTTTGCAACAAAGCAGGATGAAGCTCAGGGTGGTCTGTGGTCTGCTGTTCTTTCAAAGATGCTTCTCGTTCTACCCGCAACTGGTCCGTGAAGGCCGACGACATGATGGCGGCCGGAATGGCAAACACACCAATGCCAACCAAGGCCAACAACACCGTCAAGAAACGCCCTGCAGGGGTAATGGGGGTGATGTCGCCATAACCCACACTGGCCAAGGTGACGACCGCCCAATACATGGCTGTGGGGATGTCTTCAAATTTATCGGGCTGCGCACCACGCTCGAGCAAGTAGCCCATGGCTGCCGTGATGAAGACCAGCATCATCATGATGAAGGAAGAGGCTGCCAACACCGGCAATTCACGTTTGATCACCAAGAACATGGTCGAGGTGGATTTGTTGTAGCGACTGAGCTTGAGTAAGCGCACCAGCCGAACAATGCGCAAGAAGCGCAAATCAAACAGGTTGGCAAACAGCACTTCCAAAATGAACGGCAAGATGGACACCAAATCGACCAAGCCGCTGAAAGAGCTGGCAAATTTCCATCTTGAACGCATGGGGTTGGCCGCATCATTGTCTGCAGATGCGTAGATTCGCAACAGGTATTCCACCGTAAACAGGCCAAAAGCGATGGCGTCGAGGATGAAAAAATGCATTTCAAAATTCGACCGAATACTCTCAACCGACTCCAACACAATCGACAAAGTTGAAACAGCGATCCAAAAAATCAGGAACAAGTCCACCATCAAGGGCAAGCCCTCTTGCTTGTTATCCGAAGCAAACATCAAAACATGTACTTTTTGGCGTCGCGTCATGCCCGCGGTTTGTTGCTTGAACTGCGCCAGCGCTGGCAACAAGGTGGTACTGACTTTGAATACCCGCAGCAGTCGCAGCAGCCTGAGCAAGCGCAAGTCGAGGCTGACAAAGCTGGCCAGATAAAAAGGCGCAATCGCCAACAGGTCGATGATGGCGTAGCGGCTGCCCATGAAGCGCAGCCGCGCGAACCTCGACTTGGCAAATTCAGGGTCAGCGGGGGCGGTCCACCAGCGCAGCAGGTATTCCAGCGTGAACAACAAGACCGATAGGGCCTCAAAGGCAGCAAGCTCGGCGGCATAAGCGGCCGCGAAAGCATCGGCTGTTTCAAGCACCATGGCCAACACATTTGACAAAATCAATAAAGTTGACCAACGGCTCACGCCAGCGTGCATTCCGTGTGGATTTTGTTCATTGAACAACAGGTCATAGACGCGGTATTGCCAAGATGAATGTGAACTGATTGAAGACGTCATAGGGACGGATATTTCTTTTAAAAAGATGATGGATGGTAGATCAGGCCTTGGGTCAGAGCTGAAATCATGTCATTTATTGGGTGGGTTTTCATGCTTGACAAACCAAAACTTGAACAAATGAAACGAGGGAGTTGCATTGCAGTCAATGAAAGTGAATACAAAAAAATTCTTTTTGAATTAAATAAAAAAATAATTGGTAATTAAAATTTAATTTTAACAAAACTGACGAATTGTCAACTTTAATTGTTCTATCATATATTCGATTTTATCAATTAATAGGGGAACAAGCCCATGGCAAAGAATATACGTTACGGGGAGTATGTACAGGCTGTCACTGTCGACTCCAATACCATCAGCTATGACAAGCTGATGCCCAAACCGAAATTTGACAAAAACGGCAAGGAAATCACCAGCAAGCCCGAAAAGCTCAAGCTGGCAGGTGCTGACGTTGTGAACCTGTTGAAGCCCTACTTCAACACCCGGTTCATGGAGCAGGCCCGTGCAGTGGTTCCTTTGGCGCTGTTTCTGGGTTTGTTCCAATACATTGTGCTGCAAAGATCGATTGCCGATGCCACCCTGATCACCGGCGGTTTGATCGCTGTGATGATTGGTTTGATGATCTTTATGGAAGGCCTGAAGCTGGGCTTGATGCCATTTGGTGACATCATCGGCAGCAAATTGCCGCAGAAACTCCCCTTGCCTGGCGTGCTAACCATCGCCTTTCTATTAGGTATTGGTTGTACCTATGCAGAACCCGCCATTGGCACCTTGCAAGTGGCTGGCTCTATTGTGGACCCCACCAAAGCACCCTACCTCTACACCATGCTTAATGCCCATGCACCGCTGACAGTGCTGTTGGTGGGTTTGGGTGTGGGCGTGGCTGCGGTTTTGGGTACTGTCCGCTTCTTGTATGACTGGTCGCTCAAGCCTTTGATCTTCATCGCCTTGGCACCTGGCGTGTTGCTGACCGCCTATTGCGCCATGGACCCCGAACTCGCCACCATCGTCGGCTTGGCATGGGACTGCGGCGCAGTGACCACCGGTCCAGTGACTGTGCCTTTGGTTCTGGCGCTGGGCATTGGCGTAGCCAACTCCGGTGGCAAAAGCAGCGGTCAGTTGTCCGGCTTTGGCATCGTGACCTTGGCCTCAATTTTCCCCGTTGTGGCGGTCTTGGCATTGGGTATTTATCTGAAGTTCACCCTGCCTGTTGCTGATATTTTGGCTGCCGCTGAAGCATCCAAAGCCGCTGCAGCTGCAGTGACCAACCCCGCTTGGTATGAAGTCTCGCCTGGCTTGGACATCAAAATGGGCATTCAAGCCATTGTGCCTTTGGTGCTGTTCTTGTTGGTGGTCTTGTTTGCCGTGTTGCGCGAAAAACTGCCCAACGCCTTCATCATCACCATGGGTTTGTTCATGTGTGTGTTGGGCATGTGTACCTTCAACGTGGGCTTGACTTACGGTTTGGCCGCTTTGGGCTCACAAACGGGTTCTTTGATTCCCATCGCTTTCATTAGCTTGGATGGCGCCCCAGCCCTGTACCCTGCTGCCATCGGCATGTTCTTGGCTGCGGCCTTTGCTTGGTGCTTGGGTTATGCCGCCACCATGGCTGAGCCTGCTTTGAACGCCTTGGGCGTGACGGTGCAAAACCTGACCAACGGCTCCTTCAAGAAATCCATGCTGATGTATGCGGTTGCGATTGGCGTGGCTACCGGCATCATGTTGGGTGTGACCAAGCTCATCTTTGACTACAACCTGTTGTACATCTTGATCCCCGGCTACGTCATCGCTTTGGTGCTGACCTTGTTCTCATCAGAAGCTTTCGTGAACGTGGGTTGGGACAGCGCGGGTGTGACCACCGGTCCTGTCACCGTGCCTTTGGTTCTGGCCATGGGCCTGGGCTTTGGCAAGGCAGTTGGCGCTTTGGAAGGCTTTGGCATCTTGGCTGCGGCCTCAATTGCCCCCATTTGTTCTGTGCTTGCCTTGGGCGTGTACGTGGAATGGAAAACCAAACGCGAAATGCGAAACGCAGCGGCCGCTTGATTGAGCTGCGCTGACACATCAGTAAACATTCATTGACAGAATTTGAAGGGAAATTTCATGGCTACCAAACGTAAAGTCACCAACTTGACGGAAGTTGCAAACATCACCTGTGTGGTGCAAAAAGGCTCGGCTGACGCCATCAACCAATCTTT
>CAMDKR010000151.1 GCA_945901225.1 Bordetella parapertussis
TTGCGCAAGGCTGCCATTGAAATCGACCGCAAAATGCTGGCCGATTTGGCAGTTCATGACAAAGCAGCCTTTGGACACATCGTCGATCAAGTCAAAGCACGTTTAGCTGCTTGAACGGGTGGCTTTGCCCACCGTTTGACGGTGGGTGACATGATGGCCCAAGGGATTGAAGCTCATACCAGCTTCAATCCCTTTTTCATTTCAAACCTGAGACGCTATGAACGAGCTCGATACGTTGGTGCAACAAGCCCAGGCCCTTTTTGCGCAGTCTGGCACTGCCGCAGAATTGGAAAATGCCAAGGCCCAATTTTTGGGTAAATCTGGGCGCATTTCTGAATTGATGAAGGGCTTGTCCCAACTCGATTTAGAGGCCAAAAAATCCCAAGGTGCGGTGATCAATGCTGCCAAGCAGGCGATTGAACATGCCTTGAATGCCCGCCGCCATGCTTTGGCGGATGAAGAGTTGAATCAACAACTTCAAGCTGAAAAACTCGATGTCAGTTTGCCCAGTGGCTTGCGCAGCCAAGGTGGCTTGCATCCAGTCAGTTTGAGTTTAGAACGTATTGAAAATATTTTTTCTTCCATGGGTTTTTCAGCGGCCCAAGGGCCTGAAATTGAAACCGATTGGTTCAACTTTACTGCGCTCAATACCCCGCAAGACCATCCTGCGCGGTCCATGCACGACACCTTTTATGTTGAAGGTGGTCATCTTTTACGAACACACACCAGCCCCATGCAAATTCGCCATGCCATGGCGCATGTACAAGCGCATCAAAAAAGTATTGATGCAGGAAAGGGTATGCCTGAAATTCGTGTGATTGCACCTGGGCGTACTTACCGTGTTGACAGTGACGCCACCCATTCACCTATGTTTCACCAGTGTGAAGGTTTGTGGATCGGTGAAAACATCAGCTTCAAAGACTTGAAGGTTGTCTTTACAGATTTTTGTAAAACCTTTTTCGAAAACGAAGATTTGGTGCTTCGTTTCAGACCCAGTTTTTTCCCCTTCACAGAGCCCAGCGCAGAGATCGACATCCAATTCCCCAGTGGCCCCTTGGCGGGACGCTGGCTGGAGGTGGCCGGTTCTGGGCAGGTACACCCCAATGTGGTTCGCAACATGGGTTTAGACCCCGAGCATTACATCGGTTTTGCTTTCGGTATGGGACCTGATCGCTTGACCATGTTGCGTTACGGTGTGAACGATTTGCGCCTGTTTTTCGATGGCGATATTCGCTTCCTCAGCCAATTCCGTTAAGCAGACCAAGGTAGACACATGCAATTTCCTGAATCTTGGTTGCGAGAATTTTGTAACCCACCCTTAAGCACACAGCAACTCGCTGACACCTTGACCATGGCAGGTCTTGAGGTGGAAGAGATGCGCAGCGTTGCGCCTGCCTTCTCTAAGGTAGTGGTAGGCCACATCGTTGCTGCTGAACAGCATCCCAATGCCGATCGTTTGCGTATTTGCCAAGTGGATGTGGGACAAGCTGAGCCACTCTCCATTGTTTGTGGTGCGCCGAATGCCCGTGTCGGTATCAAAGTACCTTGTGCGCTTGTGGGTGCAGAGTTACCACCCGGCGAAGATGGTAAGCCGTTTCTCATCAAACTGGGTAAATTGCGCGGCGTGGAAAGCCAAGGCATGTTGTGTTCTTCCCGCGAACTTCATCTTTCGCAAGAACACGAGGGCTTGTTGGAGCTCTCGCCTGAAGCCCCAGTGGGTCAAAACATCCGTGACCATTTGCAGTTGGATGACACCTTGTTCACCCTCAAGCTCACGCCCAATTTGGCGCACTGCTTGAGTGTGTACGGCATTGCGCGTGAACTGTCGGCGTTGACTGGGGCGCCTTTGTTACAGCCCGAATTCCCGGCCGTTCATGTCGATATTCAAGATGTCTTGCCTGTGAGGGTTGAAGCAACTGATTTATGCGGCCGCTTCACTGGCCGTGTTCTGAAACACGTCAACCCCAAAGCGGCGACGCCTGATTGGATGGTCGAGCGCTTGTCGCGTTGTGGCCAGCGCAGTGTCAGTGCCTTGGTGGATATTTCCAACTATGTGATGTTCGAGTTGGGACGCCCTTCGCACATCTTTGATCTCGACAAAATAAATGATGGCTTGGTCGTGCGTTGGGGCAAAGCAGGAGAAACACTCAAGCTTTTAAATGGCAACACGGTAGAACTCGATGACAAGGTCGGCGTGATTGCAGATGCTTCACAAGTGGAGTCGCTTGCAGGCATCATGGGTGGTGATGCCACTGCGGTCTCTGATGACACGCAACATATTTACATCGAAGCTGCCTTTTGGTGGCCGCAAGCGGTCGCTGGACGATCGAGGCGGTTCAATTTTTCGACCGATGCCGGACACCGTTTTGAGCGTGGCGTCGACCCAGAACATACCGTTGAGCATATTGAACGCATTAGCCGTTTGGTACTGGATATTTGTGGCACACCGCAAAGCCAAGTCGGACAAATGGACGATCATCAACTGAATATGCCTGTTCGCAAGCCTGTTGCCATGCGTGTGGCCAGAGCCAATAAAGTCTTGGGTGTCGACCTGTCCCAACAGCGCATGGCCGATGCTTTGCGCGGTTTAGGTCTTTCGGTAAGCGAAACCCCAGGTGTCATCACAGTGACGCCACCTAGCTTCAGGTTCGATATCACGATGGAAGAAGATCTGATTGAAGAAGTCGCCCGTATGGTGGGTTTTGATCAACTGCCGTCTACAGCCCCGCTTGCCCCCATCACGCCGCACCTGATTCCCGAGAACCAAAGACACCCATTTGCCCTGCGTCGCAGTCTTGCTGCATTGGGTTACCAAGAAACCATTAACTTCAGCTTTGTCGATTCCCAGTGGGAAAAAGATTTAGCTGGCAATACAGATCCTGTTCAACTGCTCAACTCCATTGCCAGCCATATGAGTGTGATGCGATCTAGCCTTATGGGTTCATTGCTGCAGGTGGTCAAATTCAATGCGGATCGCAAAGCTTCGCGTGTGCGGGTGTTTGAAGTCGGCCGTGTGTTCCATAAAAATCCTGACATCGAAGACTCTTTGCAATCGGTCAAGGGCTTGGATCAACCCATGATGATCGCTGGCATGGCTTGGGGACCTGTGAATGAATTAGCTTGGAACGTCGAGAAAAAAAATGCAGATTTCTTCGACGTCAAAGCGGATGTTGAGGCCATGTTCGCACCTCGCCAAGTCCAATTTGAGGCGGCTGAACATCCAGCGCTGCACCCAGGCCGCAGCGCTCGCATTTCTTCAGAAGGTCAGCCCTTAGGTTGGTTAGGTGAACTTCATCCCAAGTGGCGTCAGCAATGGGACTTGTCTCATGCGCCTGTGGTCTTTGAATTACAGCTAAACGCCTTGTTAGAGCGGACAGTGCCTGTCGCAACGGCGGTGCCAAAGTTGCAAGCGGTGGAAAGAGATATTGCAGTGGTTGTGAAAGAAGATATCAGTCACCAAGTCTTGATGAACTGCATTCATTCGTCACCCACGCAAGGCTTGCTGCAAGATGCCGTGTTGTTTGACGTTTACCGTCCCGCTAAAGAAGGCGGCAGTGTGGCCGTTGGTGAAAAAAGCTTGGCAGTTCGCCTGACCATGCAAAGCACTGATGCCACGTTGACTGAAGCCCAAATCGAGCAGGCAGTTCAAGCGGTAGTGCAGCAACTGTCTCAGCAACTGAACGCCCGTTTGCGTTCCTGAAGGAGAAAGCAAAATGGAAATTTCTTTTGAAAGTTTGGAAACCCCTGCGTTGACCAAAGCGCAATTGGCTGAACTCTTGTTTGACCAAATTGGTTTAAACAAGCGTGAGTCCAAAGACATGATTGACGCTTTTTTTGATTTGATCTCCCAAAAGCTGGTGGATGGTGAAGACGTCAAAATCTCGGGTTTTGGCAACTTCCAGATTCGTACCAAAGCCGCTCGTCCTGGTCGCAATCCACGCACAGGTGAATCCATACCCATTGAGGCCCGTCGCGTCGTGACCTTTCACGCCAGCCATAAGCTCAAAGAACATATCCAAGGCACCCCGGGGACAGATGCTGAATAAAGTACACATCTGGCCTGTCATGCCTTTGGCTTGGGGCTGATCAGAGGCAAAAACCGCCGGCATATACGTCTTATTTCTAAAGTCAAAGACTTTATTTTCGGAATATCCTGCCGATATGCTTAACTTAGGTGGTGACTTCGTGT
>CAMDKR010000152.1 GCA_945901225.1 Bordetella parapertussis
AAGTTGGCCGCGCCATGCATGGGTAAGCGTTGTATCAACAAACCTGCAGCGATATCGTCATTGGCCGCCAGCACCAAGGTGGTGTCAAGCTGCTCACTTTGCAACATGTAATGTGCCAACACATCGCTGAAACGATTCAATGGTTCGCGCTGGTCGTCATACAAAGGCACTACGCCTTGGTAAGGTTGCTGCCCTGGGCGACGTCCTAAGGGGTCAAGGGTGATGGCACAGCGGCCAAGGTTGCGTTGGTTGGCCATGTCAGCCAGCCCCATGCCTTCTGGCACCTCACCAATGGTTTTGGCGGTGGAGCGAAAGCGCATATCGGATTGCACTTCCACCACCGCCAGTTTCAAAGGACCTTCGCCCATCATTTGCAAAACCAAAGCACCGTTGAATTTGATGTTGGCTTGCATCAACACAGCTGCTGCAGTCATCTCGCCCAACAAGGCCCTCACAGCAGGCGGGTAAGCGCCCGTCTCGGCATTGGCGGCCCGTTTGGCCAGCACCGTTTGCCAACTGTCGGTCAAGCGCACCAATACGCCGCGCACAGGCAAGCCTTCGAATAAAAACTTGTGCAACTCACTCATGCAATTTTTTTCAAACCGTTTTTGAAACGCAACGCATTCTGGGTGTAGTGCTTGGCACTCATGCGCAAGCCCTCGATTTGCTCTGGCGTGAGTTCACGCACCACTTTAGCGGGGGTGCCCATGATCAAGCTGCCATCGGGAAACTCTTTACCCTCGGTGACCACCGAGCCTGCACCCACCACGCAATGGCGACCGATGCGAGCGCCGTTCAACACCACCGCAGCGATGCCGATCAGGCTTTCGTCGCCTATGGTGCAGCCATGCAGCATCACTTGGTGACCGACAGTCACGTTCTTGCCCACCACCACAGGCAAGCCGTTGTCGGCATGGATGACGGCCAAATCTTGCACATTGCTGCCTTCGCCAATATGGATGGTTTCGGTGTCACCACGCAAAACTGCGCCAAACCACACACTGGTGTTGGCCTCCAAAGTGATGGCACCCATCACTTGGGCAGAGTCCGCCACCCAAGCGCTGGGGTCAATCTGGGGGGTGTGGTCGTCGAGCTGGTAAATAGCCATGGGTTTGCCGTTCATTGAGGTTTCTACAATTGTAGAGATGGAATTGCGAGAAGCCGCCTATCGGGCATTGTGTGAAACCCAAGCCACTGACAAAGTACAGGCGGTGCAACAGCTTTGGTTGGAGCGGCAGCGTCTTGCTTTGGATGTTCAAGCCCCGCTGCAAGACAGCAGCCATAAAGCCCCCGGTCGACCTGACAAACCCCTGCTGCAAAACCCCCAGCATGTCCCTCAGCGCTCTGTGCACACCGACAAAGGTTTGGCAGCCTTGGTGCATTCGGTATGCCATATTGAGTTCAATGCCATCAACCTAGCGCTTGACGCCATCTGGCGTTTCGCCGGCTTGCCGCCCAAGTATTACCAAGACTGGCTGCTCGTAGCCTATGAAGAATCTACCCATTTCGAGTTGCTACAAGACTTGCTTGCTCAAATGGGCCACACCTATGGTGATTTTGCTGCCCACGATGGCTTGTGGTCTATGTGCGAGAAAACCGCAGATGATGTGCTGGCCCGCATGGCCTTGGTGCCACGCACCTTGGAAGCCAGAGGCTTGGACGCCACGCCCCTCATACAAGCCAAATTGTTGCTCTCCTCCTCCCCGCATGCGCAAGCGTTTCGGCCGGTGCTAGATACCATCTTGCGTGACGAGGTAGGTCATGTGGCGATTGGCAACTATTGGTTCAGGTACCTTTGTGCAAAGCAAGGCTTGGACCCACTGACGCACTACCCCATGCTGGTACAGCGCCATGCAGCGCCCCGCTTAAAGCCCCCCTTCAATACCCCTGCCCGCTTGGCTGCGGGGTTTACCCAAGAAGAAATCGACTGGTTGATGGCGCAACGCCTGACAGAAACCACGCTCACCTAACCACGCGGGTGGTGCTGTGCGTGAAGCGCTTTGAGGCGTTCTCTGGCCACATGGGTGTAGATGGTGGTGGTAGAGATATCCGAATGCCCCAACAGCATTTGTACCGCACGCAAATCAGCGCCATGGTTGAGCAAATGCGTGGCAAAAGCGTGGCGCAAGGTGTGGGGCGACAAGGGCACATGGACATCTGCCAAAAGCGCGTATTTTTTGATCAGCTTCCAAAACATCACCCGCGACATCGCAGTACCTTGCTGGGTCACAAACACAGCAGGCGAATTTTGTTTACCCAACAACACGGGTCGCGATTGGCTTAAATAGTTTTGCAAACTGTCCGCCGCCTCTTCACCAAACGGCACCAAGCGCTCTTTGTTGCCTTTGCCAGTGATGCGCAACACGCCTTCACGCAAATTCAGCGACAGCATGGGCAAGCCGACCAACTCGCTGACCCGCAAACCGCTGGCGTAAAGCAACTCCAGCATGGCGCGGTCGCGTAAGCCCAAAGGGGTTTCGGTGTTGGGAGCCGCAAGCAAGGCTTCGACCTGCGCTTCGCTCAGAGTTTGAGGCAGTCGAGGGGCTTGCTTGGCGGTCAGCAGTTTCAAAGTGGGGTCGGTGCTGACGTGCTTTTCGCGCAAAGCCCATTGGTAAAAACGCCGCAGCACCGTCAAGCGCCGGTTGGCGGTACTGGCGCGGGTTTGGTCAAAGCGGTCTGCAAAATACGCTTGCACATCGTTTTCACCCGCATTGTCCAGATGCAAGTCTTGGGCCTCTAGCCACTGCGAAAAACCTTGCATATCGCGCCGGTAGGCGGCCAAGGTGTTGGGCGACAAGCCATCTTCAAGCCACAAGGCCTCAATGAAAGCCCCCACCAAAGGGCCCGGCTCAGTCGAGCTTGAGTTTTTGGGCATCGACCACCTTTTTGTACACCTCAAACTCGGCTTTGAGCTGTTGGGCAAATTGCTCTGGGGTGTTGCCAATCACCTTGGACCCCGTGGCTTCAATGCGTTTGATCACGGCAGGGTCTTGCAGCACTTTCAGCAGTGCTGCGTTGAGCTTTTGCACCAACTCTTTGGGCATGCCCTTGGGGCCGTAAATGCCGTAAAAAGCGGGCCGGTTAACGGGCTCCAAGCCCAGCTCTTTGAAGGTAGGCACTCCAGGCAGCTCAGGCAGTCGCTCAGGTGTGGCAACCGCCATGGCGATGAGGCGCTTGTCCTTGATATGCGGCAAGGCAGAAGGCAGGTTGTCAAAAATAATCATGATCTGACCGCCCAGGGTGTCGCGCAAAGCCGGGCCGCCACCGCTGTAAGGGATGTGCACGATAAAGGTTTTAGTCAGGTTTTTGAACAACTCCATTTGCAAATGGCCTATGCCACCCGTGCCTGACGAGGCATAGTCGTACTGCCCGGGCTTGCGTAGCAATTCGGCTAACAGGCCAGCAAAATCCTTAGCGGGAAATGAGGGGTTGATGGCCAGCACATTGGGGGTTGTCGCCATGTTGGTGATGGGTGAAAAGTCCCTCAAAGGGTCGTAGGGGACTTTGGGGTTGATGGCAGGATTGGTCGCGTTACTGGACGCGGTGGCCAGACCCAAGGTGTAGCCGTCTGGCGCGGCTCGGGCGACCTCTGCCGCACCATTGACGCCACCCCCACCCGCTTTGTTGTCCACCACCACGGTTTGCCCGAGCAATTTGCCCAAGGGTTCGGCAACGATGCGTGCCATCAGGTCGGTGGTACCACCTGCTGCAAAAGGCACGACCAAGCGAATGGGTTTGCTCGGGTAGTTTTGCGCCCAAGTCTGTGAGCTGAACAAGCCACACAGCAACATCAAGAGAAGACAGGTTTTTTTCATACCACCACAGGCTCATGTTCAAGGCGAATGCCAAAGCGCTCGTAGACACTGGTTTGAATGGCCTGCGCCAAGGTGACCACCTCGCCGCCGGTGCAGGGTTGGTTCAAGCCTCCCTTGTTGACAATCACCAAAGCTTGTTTTTCATAGACCGCTGCATTGCCCACCGATTTGCCGCGCCAGCCGCAAGCATCTATCAACCAAGCGGCAGCCAATTTGAAGCGGCCATCGGCCAATTGGTAATGCACCAAGCGAGGTTCGCGGGCAATGATGTCTTGGCATTGTTCTGCGGTCACTGTGGGGTTTTTGAAAAAGCTGCCTGCATTGCCAATGACTGCGGGGTTGGGCAATTTGGCGCTGCGTATCTC
>CAMDKR010000153.1 GCA_945901225.1 Bordetella parapertussis
ACATCAGCGCTTCTGCTGGGGCTGGAACCAAACACTTCGTTTGACCTCTACCTGCCCAAATGTGTTTCCTCGGTCTTTAGCTGGCTGCCCTTTTTTGGCAGAACAGATCGAAACCCAAGCGTTGCCCAACCGCGCGCTCCTTTATGAATTTTGATGAATTGAACTTGGCTCCGGCCATTCTGAAAGCTGTGCGCGAGCAAGGCTACGACACCCCCACCCCCATTCAAGCCCAGGCCATTCCTGCGGTTTTAGCGGGACATGACTTGCTGGCAGGTGCTCAAACAGGCACTGGCAAAACAGCGGCATTCACCCTACCCATGCTGCACAAACTCAGCATGAGCCGCAGCGCCACCAACCGCTTTGGCGTGTTTGGCATTCGCGCCTTGGTGCTCACGCCCACCCGAGAACTCGCCGCGCAAGTGGAAGAGTCGGTGCGCACCTATGGCAAGCACCTGCAACTCCAATCCGCTGTCATTTTTGGCGGTGTGGGCATGGCAGCGCAAATCAAGGGCTTGAAAAAAGGCGTGGACATTTTGGTGGCCACCCCTGGGCGACTGCTGGATTTACAGCAACAAGGTTTTCTGGACCTCTCCACCGTGCAAATGCTGGTGTTGGACGAAGCCGACCGCATGCTCGACATGGGCTTCATCCATGACGTGAAAAAAGTGCTGGCCTTGGTGCCCAAAGAAAAGCAAAGCCTGTTGTTCTCGGCCACCTTCAGCCAAGAGATCCGCGATTTGGCGTCACAGTTGCTGCACAACCCACAAAGCATTCAGGTCACGCCCGAAAACACCACGGTGCAACTCATCAAACAAGTGGTGCATCCCGTGGGCAGGCAGCAAAAGAAAGCCTTGCTGGCCCACATCATCGAGACCAAGCAGTGGAGCCAAGTGCTGGTGTTTTGCCGCACCAAATTTGGTGCCAACCATGTGGCCGACTTTTTAAACAAGCTAGGCATCACCGCCATGGCGCTGCATGGCAACAAAAGCCAAACCGCCCGTACCCAAGCGCTGGCAGGCTTTAAAAGCGGCGAAATCCGCGTGTTGGTAGCGACCGACATCGCTGCGCGTGGTATCGACATCGACGATTTGCCGCATGTGGTGAATTACGAAATCCCCAATATCAGCGAAGACTATGTGCACCGCATTGGCCGTACAGGACGTGCCGGTGCCAGCGGAGAAGCGGTCAGTTTGGTGTCCTTGGACGAGGAAGGCTTTATGCAAGAAATTGAAAAATTCACACGTCAGAACATTGAGGTTGAAAAAGTTGAGGGCTTTGGCCCTGCACCCGACGAACGGGCCGAGCCCATTGCCATGGGTCGCCAAACCTTGTGGGGCGGTGTGGGCAAACCGCCTAGCCGCGACGTGATGGCTGCGGCTGCACGTGCAGCTCGCCAAGAAATGATGGAACGCATCCGCGAGAAAAAACCTGCTGGTGGTGGACGCGGTGGCGATGGCCGCGCACAGGCACAAGGTCAAGGTCAAGGTCAAGGCCAACGCGCTGAGCGCCCTCCCCGCAGCCCCAACCCCGGACAGCCCTCGCATGGCGCAGGTCCAGCGCACAACGGCGCACCCCGCTCGCAAGGCCCACGTCGTGACCGCCCTGAGCGCGGCCCGCGCAACCCAGCATCTGCAGGTTTGCCGCGTGATGATTTCGAGCATCAACCCCCTTCGCACCACCAAGAAGACGATTTCCAACCCCGCGCCAATGCGCATTTGGGCACCCAAAGTGGTGTGAATGCGTTTGGCCACAAATCCGGCGGAGGTGCAGGCCGTCAACCTGACCCCACCATGACCTCGGTGGACTTGCTCAGCCGCAACAACCGTGGCGGTGGTGGTGGCGCGAAACGTCGCACCGGTGGCGGTGGCGGCGGCCGACCCGGTGGTAGTGGCGGTGGTTACGCTGGCAAAAAAAGCGGCGGCGGTTTCGGTCGCTAAACCGCTTTCAGGGTTTTAAACCCTGTTCGCCCATTCAGGAACCAAGGCGGGAATCGCCTGTCCTTCAAAATGCGCGTTCAAATTCGCCAAGGCCAAGGCGGCCATGGCTTGGCGGGTTTGCACCGTGGCGCTGGCCACATGCGGTGTGAGCACCACGTTTTGCAAATTACGCAGCTCTGCCGGCACACGCGGTTCGTCGGCATACACATCCAAGGCCGCACCGGCAATCACTTTCTTTTGCAAAGCGTCAATCAAGGCGGCTTGATCGACCACCGAGCCACGCGCCACATTGATCAAAAAGCCCTTGTTCCCCAAAGCTTGCAACACCTCGGCGTTGATGAGGTTGCGAGTCGTTGGGCCGCCTGGGGTGATAGCCACCAAAAAATCTACATTCGCTGCCAATTCTTTGGCCGAAGGGTAGTAGGTGTAGGGCAAGGTCGGCACCGCATGACGGGCGGTGTAGGCGATGGACATGTCAAAAGCCGCTGCACGTTTGGCGATGGCTTGGCCAATGCGACCAATGCCCACCAAGCCCAGCCGAGCGCCACTCATTTTGGTTTGCAAGGGGAACGCTCCGTCGACCCAATCGCTGTTGCGGACAAATTTGTCTGCTTGCGGAATACGCCTAGCAATCGAGAGCATCAAGCCCAGAGCCAAATCGGCCACGTCGTCGTTGAGCACCCCAGGCGTGTGGCTGACCTTGATGCCACGTTCCATGGCACCGATGATGTCCACGCCGTCATAGCCCACGCCGCAAATAGAAATGAACTCCAAGGCCGGAAACAAAGACATCAGTTTCTTGTCGATGATGGCGTCGCCACCACCCACCATGGCGCGAATTCGGTTCAAAGCACTCGGGTCGGTGATGTGGTCACGGTCATGCACGGTATAGATTTGCTGCAAATCCGACATCAAGTAGGTGGGCAGGTTGGTAACCCGCAAAATATCTGTCATGTTGCGCTCCTTGGGACCTATCCCCGTATAAACACTGCTGAGAGTGGGGCTTTGGCGGGGTAGTATAGGCACACTTTTTCATAAGGCGCAGGCCTTACCTCACCATGACCCAATCCCCACCTAGAAAAAAACCCTCAGAACTTCGTTCGCAACAATGGTTTGGTCGCCAAGACCGCGACGGCTTTGCCTACCGCAGTTGGGTTAAGGGCAAGGGCGTGCCGCACGATCAGTTCGATGGCCGCCCTGTCATCGGTATTTGCAACACCTTCAGCGAACTTACCCCCTGTAACTCGCATTTCCGCACACTCGCGGAGCAGGTCAAGATCGGGGTTTACGAGGCGGGCGGTTTCCCGCTCGAATTCCCCGTCATGTCCTTGGGCGAAACCTTGCTGCGCCCCACCGCCATGCTCTATCGGAACCTGGCCAGCATGGACGTGGAAGAATGCATTCGAGGCAACCCTCTGGATGGCGTGGTGCTGCTCATGGGCTGCGACAAAACCACCCCCTCGCTCATCATGGGTGCGGCCAGCGTTGACCTGCCCACCATTGGTGTGAGCGGCGGCCCCATGCTCAACGGCAAATGGCGTGGCCAAGAGCTGGGCTCCGGTACCGGCATGTGGAGCATGAGCGAGCAGGTGCGAGCCGGCACCTTGAAGTTAGCCGACTTCTTTGAAGCCGAGAGCTGCATGCACCGCAGCCATGGCCACTGCATGACCATGGGCACAGCCTCCACCATGGCCTGTATGGTTGAGGCCTTGGGCGTGGGTTTGCCTGGCAACGCCGCCTACCCTGCCGTCGACGGACGTCGCAATGTGTTGGCCCGCAATGCAGGTCGTCGCATCGTCGAGATGGTACATACCGACCAAAAACTTTCCTCCATCCTGACGCGTGAAGCGTTTGAAAATGCCATCAAAACCTTGGCAGCCATTGGCGGCTCCACCAACGCGGTGATCCATCTGATCGCCATCGCTGGGCGACTGGGCGTGCCTTTGAGCATTGACGACTTCGACCATTTGGCCTCGGAATTGCCTTGCTTGCTGAATTTGCAGCCCTCGGGCGACCATTTGATGGAAGATTTTTGCTACGCCGGCGGCTTGCAAGTGGTGATGAAAGAAATCGCCCACCTGCTGCACACCAGCATCGTTACCTCCAGCGGCCACAGCGTGGCAGACAACATGGCAGAGGCGGTCAACTACGACGCGCGTGTGATCAAGCCGTTTAGCGAGCCCTTCAAAGACAAGGCTGGCATTGCGGTGCTGCGTGGCAATTTGGCCGAGCGCGGCGCGGT
>CAMDKR010000154.1 GCA_945901225.1 Bordetella parapertussis
GAGTTGCCGCAAAACTATGCCAAGGTCATGACCAGCGACAGCCCCAAGTTCAACAAACTGTTCCACGGCTTGCTGGACCGCGGCGTGTACATCGCACCGGCTTTGTACGAGGCTGGTTTTGTCAGCGGCGCCCACACCGCAGACGACATTGCCGCCACGGTGCAAGCCGCGGCCGAGGTGTTTGCCGCTTTATGAAACGACTGCTACCAAAGCTGGTGGGTTTGGCGTTATGCCTGATGGCTTACACCCACACAGCTAAAGCTGAGAGCCAATTTTCAGAGACTTTTTCAAAACTAAGTCGTCCGCAATCGGTTTGGATCAATGCAGGCTTTTATACCCTGCACTTCGATCAAGACAAAGGTTTGCGCAACGCCAACCCAGGCCTAGGACTTGAATGGGCCTTGAATGACAACTATGCCTTGACCGTTGGTGGCTTTAAAAACAGCGATCACCAACACTCCAATTACCTTGGTTTGTATGTGATGCCGTGGCGATGGGAGTCATTGAAACTGGGTGCTGTGGTGGGCACTTTTGATGGCTACCCACGCGCCAACCAAGGCGGCTGGTTCCCAGCCTTGGTTCCCATGGTGTCTATCGAGGGTCAGCGATGGGGACTGAACACAGCGATCATCCCAAGCATCGATGACAAGCTACACGGTGGCATCAGCTTTCAGCTGAAATACAAAATCACGCCCTGATACCTAAAAAACAGGTGTTCTCTGCTTGCAGAGAACTTTTATTTTTTGACTGAAATAGTCTGTGCGTGAGTGGCCATGTCAAACGCCTTGGCTTTGCCTATGTAGAAACGATCGATTCGCCAATCTTTCAAGACTTCAATGGCCAATTCAAATTCAGCGGTATCCAAGGCATAAAGATCCTTGACTGAAAACTCTATATCTGACTCTAGAGAAAGAATAAGCTTGGAAAACGTTTTTCCGGTAGAAGAATTTGGATTGTTTTCGATCAATTTTTTAGCTTGCTTGATGGCACGCATGAATAACCCCTTTAATGTCGGGAAATCTTACAGCAATTCCTACCAATCTTTTATGTCAATAGCGTGACAATTTGATCTACATCAATGACGGAAATGACGGACACCGGTGAAAACCATGGAAACACCGCGCTCATCAGCGGCCGCAATGACTTCAGCGTCCCGCATGGAGCCTCCAGGTTGAATCACACAAGAAGCACCTTCATCAACGACAACGTCCAAACCGTCTCTGAAAGGGAAAAAGGCATCGCTTGCCACCACCGAGTCTTTGAGGGACAAATTGGCATGGCCTGCTTTGATGCCAGCCATGCGAGCAGAATCCAGTCGACTCATTTGTCCAGCACCAACACCTAATGTCATACCGTTTCCAGCAAATACGATGGCATTGCTCTTGACAAACTTGGCCACCTTCCAAGCAAACAATAAATCTTGCATTTGAGCTGGACTGGGTTGAAGCTTTGTCACAACTTGCATGTCTTCTATGCGAAGCAAATGGTTATCAGCTGTTTGCATCAACAACCCTGAACCTATGCGCTTCACATCGATTGCGTTCAAACCTTGAGACCAAGCGTCATCACCGCCTGGGGGGAGCGCGATTTGCAATACCCGAACGTTGGCTTTGGTTTGCAACAACTGCAGCGCTTCACCCGTGAATGAGGGTGCCATCAACACCTCCACAAACTGTTGGCCTAAGGCTTGCGCTGTTGCGGTATCTACAGGACAGTTGAATGCAATGATGCCTCCAAATGCAGAGGTGGGGTCGGTGAGATAGGCCTTGCGGTAGGCGCCCAATGCATCTTCTGCCAAGCCAACACCGCAGGGGTTGGCGTGTTTGACAATGACACAGGCAGGCGAATCGAAACTCTTGACACACTCCCAAGCTGCATCGGCGTCTGCAATATTGTTGTAGGACAGTTCTTTGCCTTGCAACTGATGCGCTGTCACCAAAGAACCGGGTGCTGGGTGCGTATCTCTGTAAAAAGCGGCGAGTTGGTGGGGATTCTCCCCATAGCGCAGATCTTGCAACTTAATGAACCGACCATTGGCTTGGCCAGGGAAAATGCTTCTTTGCTCTGTGGACAAATCCAAGGACGACAGGTAGTCGCTGATAGCGCCGTCGTACTGGCTGATTCGATTAAAGGCACTCACCGCTAATTGGAAACGCGTCAATTCAGTGACACCATTTTGTTGCTGTAACTCGTTGAGCACCATTGCATATTGGCTTGCATCGGTGACGACCGCCACATGTTTCCAATTTTTAGCGGCGCTTCTCACCATGGCGGGGCCGCCAATGTCGATGTTTTCAATGGCCTCTTCAAGCGAGCAGTCAGCAGCGGCCACCGTGGCCTCAAAGGGATAGAGATTAACGACCAAAAGATCAATGGTTTCAATGCCATGCGCTTGCAAAGCTTGCATATGCGAAGGCATGTCACGCCGCGCCAACAAAGCGCCGTGAACCATAGGGTGCAAGGTTTTTACTCGCCCATCTAGCATCTCGGGAAAGCCAGTGAGTTCTGCCACCTCTTGAACCGGCAGACCTTGTGCACTCAGCAGTTGAGCGGTGCCACCTGTGGAAATTAACTGAACACCTAACTGATGCAAAGCTTGGGCGAACTCAACAATTCCAGTCTTGTCAGAGACGGAAATAAGGGCTTTCATGGCAATCCTTTTTCTGCTTGCTTGAGTGCAAGACAGTCTTCACAATAATTTGTGTTCAGTCAGCTTCTTGCGCAAAGTGTTTCGATTCAAACCTAGCCACACAGCTGCGCGTGATTGATTCCCCTCGGCGTGCTTCATCACGACATCAAGCAAAGGCTTTTCCATCACATGAATCATCATAGTGTGTAGTTGATCAGGGTCTTCGCCCCGCAAATCTTTGAAATAAACCTCTAGGCTGTGACGAACCGCTTCTTCTATTTGTTTCTTGCTCATTCTGTAGTCTCCATCTCAGTCATAGATGCCAAATAGGTCAAGCGATCAGCCTTTTGCCCTATTGCATCTAAAAAGTCAGCAACTGCCAAGGACTGTTTTTGACAATCCTCTATTGCGTTTAAATGTTGTCGAAATTCTGTGGCACCGGGTAAACCGTGAACATACCAAGCAATATGTTTTCGCGCGGAACGAACACCTGTAAAACTTCCGTACAAACTGTAATGATCTTCTAAGTGGTGCATCAGCAAACGCTTCACCTCTGCCACCAAGGGGGGCGCCAACTGCGTGCCATGGGCCAAGTAATGGTGAATCTCACGAAACAACCAAGGCCTGCCTTGTGCGGCACGACCGATCATCACTGCGTCTGCACCCGTGTGCTGCAGAACCTGTTGGGCCTTTTGAGGTGAGTCGATGTCCCCATTGGCGACAACGGGAACAGACACCGCTCTTTTGACTTGCGCAATGGTGTCGTACTCTGCTTGACCCTTATAGCCTTGATCACGCGAACGGCCATGGACAGTAATCATTTGTACACCCGCTGATTCGGCTTGCTTGGCCAATGAAACTGCATTGCGTTGATCGCATCGCCAACCGGTTCGCATTTTCAAAGTAACGGGCGCACCATATGGCAAAGCAGCTTTGACAACTGCTTCAATGATGGACATGGCCAAGGGTTCGTCTTGCATCAAAGCCGATCCTGCCCATTTTTGGCAGACCTTTTTTGCAGGGCAACCCATATTGATATCAATGATTTGTGCGCCGCGTTGCAAGTTGTAAATGGCTGCCTCAGCCATCATCTCAGCGTCTGTGCCTGCAATTTGTACAGCGATGGGCCCACTTTCACCTGTGTGGTCCAGTCGACGTGAGGTTTTCAAACTGTCACGCAGGTCAGATCGGGACGTGACCATCTCTGAGACGGCATAGGCTGCGCCCAGTTGCTTGACCAAGGTACGGTATGGCCTGTCTGTCACGCCAGCCATGGGGGCTGCAAAAACAGAGTGGGGTAATTCGTAGGGGCCGATGTGCATGAGCTTGGGTGTGAATCTGAGTGCTTAAAAACGAGGCACGATTCTAGCGGCGCTTCTCAGAATGAAGCTCACGTTTACACTGAGAAAAGATGGAATATTTTTTTCAAAACCTATTGACAAATGTGGCCACACCCGAAATAGGTTTGGTTGTTTTGTTTGTTTGTGCTGTCTTGGCTGCTACCTTGCTACCGCTGGGCTCCGAGCCAGTGC
>CAMDKR010000155.1 GCA_945901225.1 Bordetella parapertussis
GGGTTTTGGTGGATAGACCAACTGGCGCTGCAACTGAAGGTGCAGCTGCAGCCAGAGAAAAATTACCACGGCTGGGTGGCGCGAACCACGCTGCAAGGCGAAACCATTTGGCTCTTGAAGCCTGCCACCTTCATGAACTTATCGGGCAAATCGGTGGCGGCTTTGGCCAAGTTTTACAAAATTGCGCCAGAGCAAATGCTGATCGCTCACGACGAGCTCGACCTGGTACCAGGGGATGCCAAGCTCAAACTTGGTGGCGGCCATGCCGGCCACAACGGTCTGCGCGATATCCACGCCCAAATGGGCACAGATGCCTACTGGCGCTTGCGCATAGGCATTGGTCACCCTGGTGTCAAGTCGGAAGTGGTTCACTGGGTTTTGAAGAAGCCTGCACCTGAGCAGCGAATAGTGATTGACACTTCCATCGACCGCAGCCTGAAAGCCTTAGCCTGTCTGGTAAGCGGCGAGATGGAAAAAGCCATGCAAGTGGTGCACACCAGCAAACCGCCCAGGCCCAAACCGCCACGTCCGGCGGCGGCCTCTCCTTTAAAGGAAGGCGATTCGCATGAAAAACAAACTCCCCCTGTTGACCCCGCTTCTGGGTCTGACACTGTTTAGCCTCTTACTGGCTAGCTCTCCTGCCCTACACGCCAAACCCAAAGAAAAACCTGCACTGCTGTGTGAGCACGAAGGGCAGATGAAGCCTTGCGAGGACTCGCAATCGGACAAGGTGGCTGACAAAGCCAAACCACGTGCGTTCAAGGCGCAAGCCAGCGATGGGGTGACAGCCAAAGCCAAGACCAAAAAGAAAAAAGCCAAGGTGAAGAAGCCGCGCAAACCAGCAGCGGCGGAATAAGGCTTAGGCGCTGGGCGCTGCTTGACCCACCAAGCGTCGGTATTTGGCCCACAGCGTGTCTTGGCTCTCGACATGCTGTGGATCGACCGGAATACATGCCACGGGGCATACTTGGACACACTGCGGTTCGTCGTAATGACCTACGCATTCGGTGCATTTGGCGGGGTCGATTTGGTAAATCTGCACGCCCATGAAGATGGCATTGTTGGGGCACTCGGGTTCACACACATCGCAATTGATGCACTCGTCGGTGATCATCAAAGCCATGGTGGGTTCAAGCGCCTTTTTTGAGCAGCATGAAGCGCAGCACGCTGGGCGAGACAAACTGGGTGACATCGCCCCCTAAGCTGTTGACCTCACGCACCAAGGTGCTGGAGATGCACTGGTACACATCCAGCGTATTCAAAAACACGGTGTCTATCTTGGGTGCCAGGCGGCGGTTCATGCCTGCCAACTGAAACTCGTAATCGAAATCGGTCATGGAGCGAATACCGCGCACCATGGTGGTAGCGCCCAAACTGGCAGCAAAGTCAATCACCAAGCCGTCAAAGGTCTTCACCTGCACATTGGTGCAATCTTTCAAAGCTTCACGGGTGAGGCTTAAGCGCTCCTCCAAGGTGAACATGGTTTTTTTATGGTGTGCACTGGCCACCGCCACCACCACTTGGTCGAACATGCGAGCGGCACGCCGAACAATGTCCTCGTGACCCAAGGTGATGGGGTCAAAGGTTCCGGGGTACAGGGCAATGACTTGGGCGGACATACGCGCTCCTAGCGAGAAACAGGTCGGAGCATTATGCCGCTGGCTGCAACAAGTGGGCGTGCACAGCGCCAGCCTTCAAATGCTTAACCACGCGCAAGCCCCAAGCGCTGACATCGTCTGCGCCCCATGCCTTGGCGGCTTCAAGGTAAATCTGCCCAGAAGGTTTGATGCAAGCGGCCGCAGCAGCCAAGGCCATCGGGTACTGAGGGAAGTCGTAGGGAGGATCTAAAAACACCAAATCCAAACTTTGCGGCGCTTGTTGCCTCAAGGTCGATAAGCCATCCCCGCGTACGAAGCGAAGTTGCTTAGCACCCAGCTTGTCCTGACTTTTGGCCATGGCCTCTATGCACGAGGCTTGGCTGTCGCACAGCAGCACGCTGGCAGCACCTCGGGACGCAGCTTCAAACCCCAGCGCACCGGTGCCTGCAAATGCGTCCACGCAACGCCAGCCGGTTAAATCTTGGCCCAACCAATTGAACAAGGTTTCGCGCACCCTGTCGGGCGTGGGGCGCAGTTCTACCCCGCGTGGCAAGGGCAGCTTGCTGCGCTTCCACTCGCCACCGATGATGCGTACCTCGCCAGGCTTCAAGGCTTGGCACCCAAAATCACGGTCACCATGCGCTCGGGTTGCAAATTACGGGCAAACGCTTGCTGTATTTGGGTCGCCGTGATTTTGTCAATTTCAGCCGACCAAGTGTCCAAGTAGTCCAGCGGCAAATCAAACCATGCGATATTGCTCAGGTTGTCCAACAGTTTGCGGTTGCTGTCCAAGCGCAGGGCAAAGCCGCCAATCATGAAATCCTTGGCAGACTGTACCTCTTGGTCTGTGGGGCCGTTACGCACAAAGTCACTCAATACCTCAGAGGCGACTTGCACCGCTTGGGCGGCTTGGTCGGGTCGGGTTTGCAGTCCCACAGCAAAAGCGCCAGCATGTTGACCGGGCGAAAAATAGCTGTAAACGCTGTAACTCAAGCCCCGTTTTTCACGCACTTGGTCTGTCAGGCGAGACACAAAACCACCGCCACCCAAAACATAGTTGCCAAGGGTCAAGGCAAAGAAATCAGGATTTTGGCGGGCAATGCCTGGCTGGCCGATGAAGACATGGGCTTGGGCAGATTCAAAGGGGATATTCAAATTGGCCGCTGCTTTCAAAGGAGACACCTCGGCCACCTTGGGCAACACAGGACAGGCAGTGTGGCGCGGCAAGCCGCTGAGCAACTGGTTCAACAAGCGCTCGGTTTGCGCACGGTTGACGGCGCCCACTATGCTGATCTTGGCTTGGCACAGCAACAGGTGGCGCGACACAAACTGCGCCATGGCCGCGGTGTCGATGCGGCGCAAACTGGCCTCGTCAATCTCTGCGCCATAGGGATGGTCGCCAAAAACCGCTTGATTGAATGCCTTGGTCGCTTGTGTAGCCGGTTTGGTGTTGGATTCGCGGATGGAGGCCACCCAACGCTCACGCTCGCTTTGCCAGACATCGCCAGGGAAACTGGGCGCGGCCAACTGTCTTGCCGCCAAAGCCACAGCGGCATCAAGCAACTCGGGGCGGGTGAGGCTGCGCAAAGAAAAACTCATGCGGTCAATGCCGGCATTGGCGTTGACCATGGCGCCCAAATCGGCCCATGCTTCGCCTAACTGGTTTTCATCCATGGCAGACTGGCCTTGAGAAGCCTTGATGCCCTTGCCCATCATGCGGGCCGTCGCAACGGCCAAACCTGTCTGACCGGCCGGATCGCGACGGGCACCCGCGTCAAATTCGATTTCCACATCCACCATCGGAATACCGGGCGCTTCCACCAGATACACCTTCGCGCCAGTGGGCATGGTCCAGTGTTGAATAGGAATACCTGCCCATGCAGCCATGGGTAAAAGCCATAAAGCCAGCCATGCAAAGCGTTTCATCGTGCACCCTCCCCGTGGCGAGCACCAACGCTTGGTTTTCGCGGAAATGCCCTAGCGCCTGCTTGGGGCAGCAAGGTCGCTACTGTTAAGGTGTCATCGCCAAAATATTTGGCAGCCACCGCTTGCACATGGGCAGGCGTGATGGTGTTCAAGCTCTCCAGCAAGCGCTCTGCACTGTCCAAAGGCATGCCCTCAATCCAGCTGCCGCCCAACTCACGGGCTTGGTTGAAGATGGAATCACGCTGGTAGACATTGGAAGCCATCCACTGCGCTTTGACGCGGCGCATCTCGGCTTCGCTCACACCTTCTTTGGCAATTTTGGCAATTTGGGCTCGCAAAGCCGCTTCGAGTTGCTCGGGGGTTTTGCCTTTGGCAGGCACCGCGTCGAGCATGAACACCTGAGGACCACGGCCACTCATGGTGTTAGAGGCGCCTGCGCGGTCGGCCAAGCGGCCCTCGCCTTGCGCCAAAGCGCGGTCCAGGCGTGCACCGTTGTAGCCATCCAAAACAGCAGCCAAAAGCGTCAGCGCCAGTGCATCGCGGTTGTCGTCAGTGGCTTCAAAGCCAGAGAAGTTAGGCACTTTCCACGACAAGGCGAGGTAGGCTTG
>CAMDKR010000156.1 GCA_945901225.1 Bordetella parapertussis
GGGGTGGAGTCTGTGTGGGATAAAACCGAACAAGCGGCGCACCATATCGCGCACGAGCGAAGCGGCGAATTGGTTGTCATGTCGGACGCTCGTTCTTGGTTCACCTACTATTTCTGGCTTGACGATGCGCTGGCCCCTGACTTTGCCCGCACCGTGGAGATTCACCGCAAAGCAGGGTATGACCCCGTCGAGTTGTTTTTGGACCCTAAGTTGGCTTTTCCCAAACTCTATATCGTCTGGAAACTTGTGAAAAAACTTTTAGGCTTTCGCATGTTGCTCGATGTCATTCCCTTGGACGCCAATTTGGTCAAAGGCTCGCATGGCAGGCCTACCGATGACCCGCTGGACGGCCCCTTGGTGATGAGCGATGTGCCCAGTTTGCTGCCAGACACGGTGGCTGCTACCGACATCAAAGCCATCGCTTTGAAGCACATTTTTGGTTCCTCTGCTGCCGCAGCGCAGGGGTGAATGGATTGTCAACCTCGCCCCTCAGAAGCCATGAACCAGCCCCCTATCCCCGAATTCAAAAAGAGGAAGTTGATATGAATGCGCGAGCACCATCTCATGAAACGCTAGAGCCCAATACGGTCAGCGACAGCGTACAAGTGCAAAGTTTTGCGGTTGAATACGCCTATCCTGTGGTGTTCACTCGGAATGCCTTTGATCCATCGAATACGCACCTGCTAGACGTTTTGCAACGTCGTGAAGCTCACAAGCGCCACCGCGTTGCCGTGTTCATTGATGGCGGCGTTGCACAAGCTTTGCCCCAGTTGCTAGGTCAAATTCAAGCGTATTTCCAAGCCCATGCCGAGCACATCGAACTCGTGGGTGAGGCGGTGGTTTTGCAAGGCGGCGAAGCCTGTAAAAACGACCCTGAGCTGATTACCAACTTACTGAAAATTTTGTCGGACAAAGCCATTGACCGTCACTCTTACTCGCTGGCGATTGGTGGCGGTGCCATCATGGACGCGGTCGGTTATGCCTCAGCCATCTTCCACCGTGGTGTGCGTCACATCCGTTTCCCCACCACCGTCTTGGGTCAAGACGACAGCGGCGTAGGCGTGAAAAATGCTGTCAACTGGTTGGGCTTGAAAAACCTGGTGGGCACCTTTGCGCCTCCTTGGGCTGTCATCAATGACGGCGTATTCATCGACTCACTTCCCGAGCGTGAAAAGCGCTGTGGCATGTCCGAGGCGGTCAAAGTCTCACTCATTCGTGATGGCGCTTTCTTTACTTGGCTTGAAAACAATGTGCAAGCCTTGGCCCGTTTTGAAACGGTGGCTTTGTCCTACCTCATCAAGCGTTCTGCCCAAATCCACATGAACCAAATCGCTTTGGGTGGCGACCCCTTCGAGTCGGGTTCTGCCAGGCCTTTGGACTACGGCCACTGGGTGGCGCACAAATTGGAACGCATGACCTCGCAACATGAACTCAGCCATGGTGAAGCCGTGGCCATTGGTGTGGCCATGGACGCGCATTACTCTGTGTTAGCGGGCCTCTTGCCTGCAGGTGAAGACTTGCGGGTGCATCGACTGTTGTCGACGCTGGGCTTTAAGTTGTGGAATGATCAACTCGAAACCCGCAACGACCAAGGCCGTTTGGCTGTGTTGCAGGGTTTGGCCGATTTCCGCGAGCATTTGGGCGGCGAACTCACCATCACCTTGCTGGCAGGTATCGGCAAAGGCATAGAGGTGCATGAAATTCAAGACGACTGGGTGACCCAATCTATCGCTTGGCTGAAGAAGCACATCTGATGCCATGCAGCTGAAACGGCTCATCGCCCAGCCTCATCTGACCTACTGCACCAATATCCATGCAGGGGAAAGCTGGGATGAGGTGAGCCAAAGCCTCAACATTTTTGTTCCGCCTATTCGAGACGCCGTTGCCGATGGTGCTCCCATGGGCATAGGTTTGCGTTTGTCGGGTCAGGCCGCCTTCAGTTTGCACGAACCCAGTGTTTTGCAAGCCTTTCAAGCGCAGCTGAAGTCACTCAAGGCCTATGTGTTCACGTTGAACGCATTTCCCTACGGTACTTTCCATGGCGTACCAGTCAAGCAAGATGTGTATGCGCCTGATTGGACCCATGCAGAGCGTGTGCGCTACACCTTGGCTTGCATCGACATCTTGGCTGCTTTGTTGCCTGAAGGGGTGGACGGCAGCATCTCCACCGTGCCTGTGGGCTTTCGCCATGCGGCCGATACAACCGAGGCCATGGACGCCGTCGTTTCTCATCTGCTGCAGTGCGTGGCGCACTTGGTGCATACCCAAGCGCAAACTGGCAAACACATTGCACTGGCCTTGGAACCCGAGCCAGCTTGTTATCTGGAGACCACGCAAGAGGCGGCGCAGTTCATTCTCAGCCATGTGCGAAGCACCTCAGCCGTAGCGCAGCTGGCGCAGATGCTCGGCGGCTCTGCTGAACAAGCGCTGCAAGCTTTACGCTCGCATCTGGGTGTGTGTTTCGATGTCTGTCACAGCGCGGTCGAGTTTGAAGACCCCGCACTCGCTTTGAACGAATTGCGCCAAGCCGGCATTGCCATTCCCAAAATCCAACTCAGCAGTGCAGTGCGTATCTCCCAAATGACTGCGGCACAACTCCCCACGGTGCAAGCATTTGACGATGCGGTGTATCTGCACCAAGTGGTGGTTGAAAATGCGGGGCAACTCACGCGATTCGTTGATTTGCCCGAAGCGGTGGCGGCATTTCATGACGGTCAAGCACAGGGCGAGTGGCGTATGCATTGCCATGTGCCGGTTTTTTTGCAAGACGCAGGGGCTATCTCCACCACCCAAGCACAGTTGCTGCAAACCTTGGAGGCTTGCAAGCGCGAAGGCTTTTCCTCGCACCTCGAGGTGGAAACCTATACTTGGGATGTTCTGCCCGATGCGCTCAAGACCGATTCCAAGGCACAAGCCATCGCCCGTGAACTGCTGTTTGTTAAAAAGGTGTTGATGGCATGAATGCCCCACGTACTGGATTTGCCACTTATTTAAAGATTGGACGAGTCTCCAATTTACCCACCGTCTGGACCAATGTGCTGGCTGGCGCTTTTCTCGCAGGCCATGCGGCTGATGTACCCACCTTGCTGTGGGTGATGTTGGCCATCACCTTGTTTTACACAGGTGGCATGTACCTCAATGACGCCTTTGACGCTGATATCGATGCAGGAGAGCGTCCCAACCGTCCCATTCCATCGGGTCAAATTTCAGCCAAGGCGGTGTCGGCCATCGGTTGTGCCATGTTGATGGGCGGCATCCTCATCGTTGCTCCCTATGGTGTGCTGGCGGTTCAAGCGGGTGCAGCTTTGAGCTTGGCCATTCTTTTGTACAACGCGTGGCACAAAGGCAATGTCTTGTCGCCTGTCATCATGGGCAGCTGTCGTGCTTTGGTGTATGCCTTGGCGGCTTGGGTTTTTGTGCCGCATACGACTGACGTCTTGCTGTGGGGCATGTTGGCGGTGTTCGCCCACATTGCTGGCCTGACCTATGCCGCCAAGCAAGAAAATTTGGACCGCATAGACCGACTTTGGCCGCTGCTGATTTTGGTTTTACCGTTTGCTATTTTTGTGGCGAATTTCGCTGTCACTCCCTTGGCCTTGCTCACGCTTTTGTTGTTGGCGGTGGCCGACATCTTGGCCGTGCGTTTGTTGGCCTTGCGTCGCCAAGGCGGGGATGTGCCAAGGGCTGTGGCACAACTGATTGCGGCGTGTGCTTTGCTAGACGCAGCCGTTGTCGCTTTTGCGGGAGGCAGTTGGCCTTGGGTGGCTGCTTGTGTGCTGGCCTATGTGGCTTGCCGCTTGTTTCAAAAATTCATTCCAGGCACTTGATCGCATATGTCCTCTCCACATCGCCATCTTTTACCCGCCGCCATTCCTCAAGCTATCGAATTGCTAAGTGCGTGGTTGAGGACCCGTTTACCCACCGATGCCTTTGCTTGGTTTGACAACGAGTTGCGAGGCTTGCAAACCCAGCCTGAACAAGCCCGTTGGTTCAAGGCCTTGGGGATGGCGCCACGCAAGCTTGGCAAGGCCGATTTACAGCCTTCGCAGGTGGAGTTGCAAGCCGCGCAAACCCTGCGTCAGGGCTTAGACCCCACTGAGTGGAGCGTGGACCAAACAGCGCGTAT
>CAMDKR010000157.1 GCA_945901225.1 Bordetella parapertussis
GCGACATTGCCGACAAAACCATCGCAGACCACGATATCGACCGTGCCATGGAAAATATCATCGCCCTCAACATTACCGTAAAAATTCAAATCGCCACTTTTAGCAGCAGATCGAAGCAGTTCAGCTGTTTTTTTGATATTTTCGCCGCCCTTAATGTCTTCTTCCCCAATATTGAGCAATCCGACTGTGGGATTTTCGTCGCCATTGAGAACAGACACCAAGGCAGTGCCCATCAAAGCAAATTGCAATAAGTGCTGGGGACTGCAGTCGACATTGGCACCCATGTCGAGCATGGTGGTGGCGCCTCCCTTGGCATTGGGGAACTGCCCTGCGATGGCGGGGCGGTCAATGCCGTCCATGGTTTTGAGCACATAACGGGCGATCGCCATCAAGGCACCGGTATTGCCGGCAGATACTGCCGCATCCGCCTTGCCGTCGCGCACCTGTTCGATGGCCACACGCATAGACGAATCTTTTTTGCGCCGCAAGGCAACTTCAAGGGGGTCTTCCATGGTCACCACCTCGGAGGCTGCGACCAAGGTGGCGCGGGGGTGCTGGAAATGTTGCAAGGCTTGGGGCAAGCCGACCAGCAGCAGCTTGGCTTCGGGGTGGGCTTGCAAGAATTGCTTGCAAGCCAGCAGGGTTACGGACGGGCCATGGTCCCCTCCCATGCAGTCGACGGCCAAGGTCACCACCGTTGATTCACCTGTTTGAACAATCTAGCGTGCAATGCAAAAAGCCCGCGCCATGCGATGTGCGACGGGCTTTTCAGCGAAACCTCGATCAGGCTTCGGACTTGGTTTTGAGTACTTTGCGACCGCGGTAAAAGCCGGTGGGGCTGATGTGGTGGCGCAAATGCACCTCGCCGGTGGTGGGCTCTAAGGCCAAACCGGGCACATTGAGTGCGTTGTGTGAACGGTGCATGCCGCGTTTGGACGGCGATTTTTTGTTTTGCTGGACAGCCATGGCAGGCTCCTGAATATCTAAAAGGTTGTGCGATCAGGCCATGGGCCCGCTGCAAAGAATTCAAGATTATAACGGAAACTGGGTTTTTCACGGCTTGCCCAGCTTTAAGCCAGCCAAAGCCGCAAACGGATGGGGCAAATCTTGGCCCAGCGACTGCGGCAAAGGCTTGTCGCAAGTGGCATGGCGGGGCACCAAGGGCATGGCCAGCAACAATTCGTCTTCCAGCAAACATTGCAGGGTCAAGTCGGGCGCTGGCGACAGCAAATCCTCTTCGCAATCGTCATCCTCAGCCAAGGCGCTGGCCTCGTCGGCGACAAAGCGGAAATGGCGGTCCACGATCAGTTCTATCTTCATGGGTAGCAAGCAGCGCTGACAGGTTTGCACCACATCCAGCCTTGCCTGTAGATGCAGCCACAGCTGTTTCAAGGTGTCGGGGTGGCGCAGTTGCGACTCCAGCTGCCATTCGCACAGCGCGACTTCACCCGCATTCAGGGGCAAACAGGCTTGCGCCACCCGTGGCAAGTGTGCCAACGGCGTGGTTTGCGTAACCGCACCACCCGCCATGGCCCAAGGCTGCAATTCCAGTGACAACAGCGTGTCCGAGGTTTTCATGCGGGTCAGTGTAAGAGAATCCTCCTCATGCCTGATTCAGCCCTTCCCCGCACCCTCATCTTGGGTTCAACCTCGCCCTACCGGCGCGAACTGCTGCAGCGCTTGCGCATCCCTTTCGAGGTGCAGCGTCCTGAGGTGGATGAAACCCCATTGCCTCATGAAACCCCTGTTGCCTTGGCTCAGAGGTTGGCTCTGACCAAGGCCCAAGCAGTAGCCCTGCGTTTCCCACAAGCGATCGTGATTGGCGCCGACCAAGTGGCTGACTTAAACGGCGAGCCTTTAGGAAAACCAGGCAACCATGCCAATGCAGTCAAGCAATTGCAGCAAATGCGCGGGCAAACCGTTGTTTTCCAAACCGCACTGTCGGTGGTTTGCCTTGCCACGGGGTTTGCGCAAAGCGAGATCGCTCAAGTCAACGTGCAATTTCGCCATGTCAGCGACGCAGCCATTGAGGCGTATTTGCAAGCCGAACAACCATACGACTGCGCAGGCAGCGCCAAAAGCGAAGGTCTGGGCATTGCTTTGCTGGAACGCATCGATAACCAAGACCCCACCGCCTTGGTGGGTCTGCCGCTGATACTCACCTGCCGTTTGTTGCGTGCTGCCGGAATGCCTTTGTATGACTGATGGTGCACGTTTGGGCACGCTGTACCTGGTACCCGCCCCTTTGGACTTTCACTGCGACAACCAAGTGGCGTTGGACTGGGTGCTGCCCCTGCACACCATGGAAATCGCGGCGGGCTTGTCATATTGGGTGTGTGAAAACGCCAAATCTGCACGGGCTTTGCTTAAACGCATTGACGTGCACAAACCGCTTGCGACCGCTTTGCAAGCGCAAAGCATTGTTGAATTGCCCCGAGAAGTGCACAAAAAAGGGGACCACGGTACCCCTTGGGACGCCAAAGCTTTGCTTCAAGCCGCGCTGCAAGGCTTGGACATTGGTTTGATCAGCGAAGCAGGTATGCCGGCTGTGGCCGACCCCGGTTCCTCCTTGGTCCGTGCCGCCCACGACCTGGGCTTGGCTGTGGTGCCGTTGGTAGGTCCTTGCTCTTTGGTTTTGGCTTTGGCTGCGAGCGGCCTCAACGGGCAATCGTTTGCGTTTGTGGGCTATGTGCCGCAGGACAGCGCCCAACGCAGCCTGCAGCTTGCCGCTCTTGAAAAGCTGGCTTTACAAAGCGGCCAAACCCAAATCTTGATCGAAACGCCCTACCGCAATGCCGCCGTGATGACTGCGATGCTCGGGTCTTTAAAGGACAGCACCCGATTGGCGGTGTGCAGTGGACTCACCTTGCCGCAAATGCAGATTCAAAGCTTGCGTGTGGCCGATTGGAAGCGCCTTCAAACAACACTGGATAAACACACACCCGTGGTGTTTGCCTTTGGCCCTTGAGATATAAGAAGTGCTCAGCGCAAATGCGGCACGATGTTCAAGGACGCCTTGACCACCGCTTCGCCAAATGCCGCGCCAAAGCGTTTAGCCAAGCGTTCGGCCACATTGTCTTGGCGGGTGTAATCCACAATGTCTTCGGCTTTCACCACGTCACGCGCGACGCTGTCCAATGTGCCATAGTCATCGGCCAAGCCCAGCTCGATAGATTTTTGCCCGCTCCAAAACAGGCCGCTGAAGGTTTCGTTGGTTTCTTTCAAGCGGTCTCCCCGTCCTTGACGCACCACCTTGATGAACTGCTGGTGAATTTCATCCAACATGTTTTGCGCATAGGCGCGGTGTTGCTTGGACTGCGGCGTGAACGGATCCAAAAAGCCTTTGTTCTCGCCAGCAGTCAATAAACGACGCTCAACACCGACTTTGTCCATGAGGCCAGTGAAGCCAAAGCCGTCCATCAACACGCCAATGCTGCCCACGATACTGGCCTTATCGACAAAGATTTTGTCAGCGCTCACCGCGATGTAGTAAGCCGCAGAGGCACAGGTTTCCTCAACCACGGCATACACCGGCTTTTGGTGCAAGGCTTTGAGGCGACGGATTTCATCATTGATCATGCCCGCTTGCACGGGGCTGCCGCCGGGTGAATTGATCAGCAACACAATCGCTTGAGCGCCCTCATCCTCAAAAGCGCTGCGCAATGAGGTCATGATGGCGTCGGCATTGGCATTGGCCTCACTGTCGATCTCACCTTTGATTTCAATCAAAGCGGTGTGAGAGGACGGATTGGCAGAGGTGGCCACTTTGTTGTGGTGCGTGCTAAACCAAAACAGCCCGCCAGCCAAGGCCAGCCAAAGAAAGCGAAACCCAATGCGCCAACGCCTTGCAACACGTTGCTCGGCAAGTTGCGCCATCACCAGTCGCTCCAAAGTTTGGCGTTCCCAAGATGGATCAGTGGTCTGCTTTTCAGGAATATCCGTGGCAGGCGTGGGGGACGTGTTCTCGGAAGTCATGTTCAAAATTCCAAAGGCTTTAAGTTGTGCTCAGTATGCCAGTGCACCACGCCATCGGCTTCTGAAAGGGTAATTTTCACCAAACCGCCACGGCAGGGACCTCCCACACAGTCCCCCGTGTCAGGCGCATA
>CAMDKR010000158.1 GCA_945901225.1 Bordetella parapertussis
GTTAAATGGTGAAGTGCCACTCGGTTCCATACCCCCGTTTGCTGCACTGTGGGAGCCAGCGCATTACAGACACGCGCAAAGGCGGCTTGCAAGGCCTGTAGACGGACCAATTGCTCAGCATTTGCGTTCAGAGGGACTCGCAATAAAAAATTCATATAGGAAATTATAGCACCCTCATATATGAACTTTTCAGACCCAACAGTCCTAGCATCATCGCCTTAGCGCGGTGAGTCTCGAAATACTGCAGCAACAAGGCAGGGGCACAACGAATCCACTTACATATTTAATTAGACATACCGACTGAAAAATAAGTATTTCTCTGACGATAAACTGGCACGCATGGTAACCACGACCAGCTACACCACCGATTCCCGCTATCGAACCAACCCCGGGGATGGTTATGACGGCGTTGTACGCATAAGTTTCGGCGGATACTTCGGAACGGGATCGCTATTGTTTGATGGCAAAGCGGTATTAACTGCTGCACACCTTTTTGAGGGCCTGACCGGCAACACTTCGGTGACATTCGAAACACGCAGTGGCACCCAGACGCTCAACGCAAGCAAGACCCTTGTCCATCCGGCCTATGAAAAGACGCAAAACAATAATGACCTGGCGCTTGTCTGGCTGACGGGTACGGCGCCAATGTCGGCCAATCGCTACGATATTTATCGCGATAAAGATGAAATTGGACAGTCCTTTACTTTGGCCGGGTATGGCAAAACTGGCACAGGAAGTGCCGGAGCGACCAGCAGCAACACCGCCAGTCCAATTCGGCTCAAGGCGGATAACAAGTTCGATGCCGACGCCTCAACGCTCAAAAGCAATCTCGGATCTGGGATGGCTTGGACGCCACTGACTGGCTCGCAACTTGTCGCCGATTTTGATGATGGGACATCCACCCGCGACGCCCTTGGACGGCTGATCTATCGCACAGATACCGGGCATGGCCTCGACGAAGGGCTGATCGCCCAAGGAGACAGCGGCGGTCCAGCTTTTATCTCAGGGTTTTTGGCTGGCGTAGCAAGTTATACCGCCAGCCTAAGCCGAGGCATTATCAATCCTGATATCGACGCCAGCACCAACAGCAGTTTTGGTGAGATAGCCGCCTGGCAGCGGTTGAGTACCTACCAGCAGTGGATTGATCAGAGTCTGCGGGCCAACTATCCGAATACACCCACCAAGCCCGAGGAGGTCATAAAGGAAGTCACTGAGGGCAATAGCAGCACCATCCATGCTTACTTTCTGCTTCAATTCACCGGCGTTAGAAGTGACGCGAATCAAATCATCAGCATGGACTACACCACGCGAAACGGAACGGCCATGTCGGGTAGCGACTACATTGCCGTCAGCGGCAAGCTCAATCTGTACCCTGGCGAGAATCAGGCCGTCATACCGGTAGAGATCGTGGGAGACAACGCTGCGGAACCGAATGAGACCTTTTATCTGGACGTATTCAACCCAGTGGGTGGTAGTTTTGGAGAAGGGGTGGTCAAGCTCACGGCGGTGCGAACAATCCTCAATGACGACGGAATGACTATGTGATGCCTTGATGAATCGTGCAGCCGCAGTCCCACCAAAACCTCTTAAAGAATTTTTTACTTAAACTAAATTTACATTAAGTAATCCATTACTATGAAGGATGTAAATAGGAGATAGAGATGGACAACGGTGCCTACGAGAAATACAGACAAGAACACCCAGTGGTCAATACATTGCTGTCAACATACGATCACATCACCATGCTTCCAGAGCACTGGAGCAATCAAGAAATTGTTTTGTTGTTGACGTTGCCACTGATTGCCCTGTATGCAGTGGGTAAGTTGATCCATACCTATTTCTTGAAAAAGAAAGAATGAATGGTGTCTGTTGAAGAACACCATATCCAGACTTCACGCTCTCAATGGTTGTGAACCTCTGACATCCCATTGGGCACATACCCCAGCAAAGAGGGGTCAAGCATGCCTGCAATCATGGCAATGTGACCAAATATCAAGAACAAGGCCACGCAGATGGCATGGGCGTGTCTCTTGGCCTCATCAGTCGCCTTTGTGTTGACCCAACCTAATTCCTGAAAAGCGATGTAGATGAGTGGCAGACCACCAATCAGGTAACTGCCCACCGCCACCACGTCAATGATGGTTCGCCACTCACCTGCTTGGGTGATGGGCAACACGGCGGTTTTCAGCAGGTAAACAATCACCCCGATGAAATACAAGCCCACCGTGATACCCGCCATGCGGTTCAAGCTATTGACCCAGCCTGTGTAGTTGCGAGTGGAAAGCAAATACAACTCGGTGATGGCCAGCGTTTCCGCCAGAACAATTGGTATTGCCATGAATATCAATAAGTTCCAGGGTTGATTGGTCGCCAACAACTCCATGTAATGCGTCATGTTCATTCAATTCTCCAAATAAAGTTAAAACGAACAAATCAGGGCATTAATCACCCTAGTTTGTTCTGGCGTCAACGCTGCTTACTTGCCTGTATGGTTGGCAGCGATGAAGTTGCCATTTTCAGAAAAAAACAAATACAAGCTTGCCTTTGCCTTGTCACTTGCAGCTGGGTTTTTGATAACAATTTTCCATTCCTTCCCTTTTTCTCCATCAATGGTCGTGATGGACTCAGGCGTGATGGCTTTCCAACCAGCGTCTAGTTTGCCACGTGCGATCAATTTTCCTACCCGTTGATCTGCACACTTCAGAACCGTTTCTTTGGCAGCTGGCTTGCTGCCGTGGAAGTGGCAGTCTTCTCCAGCACCTGCAAATACTGATTGAGAAATAGTGATTGCCAATGCAATGCCTGAAAATTTAATGAGTTGTTTCATGGATGTTCCTTTGAATTAAAGTGAATTTCGTGGCGAAGTGGTTGCATTTTGAATTTCCATATCCTCGTGGATGTGGAGATGCTCTTCGACAGGGAATCGGAAAAGCTCTGCATTTGTGTCGTGCTGATAGCCATGCAATTGAACAAACAGCAAGTAGATGCCGGCTGCCATCAAACCCAAATTTGCAAAATAGCTGAATCGCAAAAAAGACTTTGATTTTCTGAATATTGCCAGCACACCCACCATGACAATCAGGGCTGCAATTTGTCCAAGCTCAACACCTACATTGAAACTCAAGATGCGAAGCAACATCTGCCAAGAGTCCTCACCCAAGGGAAGTTGCTGCAAACGGGTGGACAAGCCAAAGCCGTGTAACAAGCCAAAGGCAAATACCATTCCAAGGAGGTTCGGGGAGGGCATATCAAAATGCTTCTGAAAACCACCGTTGTTGTCAAAGCCTTTGTAGATCACACTGACTGCAATGACGGCGTCGACCAACCAGAAATTCCATGTGATTTGGAAATAGGTTGCGAATACCAATGTGATGCAGTGACCCACGGTAAAGGCGGTCACAAACTTCACAATGTCCTTGAAGGTGCTTAAGAAAAACACCACGCCCAGCAAAAACAGCAAATGGTCGTAGCCAGTGAGCATGTGACTGGCCCCCAGTCCCACATACTGCGTATAGCCGCCATCCAACATGCGTTGCTTGTCCGCTTCGCTGATACCATGTGCAAACGCAAGCAGCGGCATTAACAAGAGCAGTAAACCGCCCTTCATGAATGAAAAGTTCAATTTCATAACGACCCTTTTGAAATCAATAAACAGATGGCATATCGCTCATCTGGACTCAAGATCAAGCGGGTAATTGCGGAGGTCTGAATGGAGCCTCTATAAATACAGACGGTGGCTGATCAAATAACGCCTCGAGAACTCGTATAACTTTCAAAAGAGTTGGGTATAGATGGTTATCAGATAGTACGGCTATGTTTTGAGTGTTATCACCAGTATGATGATGAACCATATTTACGTCGTCATGATCTAAATGAAGCGAGTATGCGTCATGGTGGTGATGGTCAATCGCAACCTGGTGGGTTGTCATCACATGCAAGTTGTCAGCGAAATTGATCAGGTTGCCATACAGACTGACGGCAAATATATTCAAACACAAAAGCAAGGAAAAGATCGTTCGGATTTTTCTGACCATGATTGATTTTAAATGTATCGATAAGTCGCCTGTCCTAGTGTCGGGTTGAACCGACTGCAAT
>CAMDKR010000159.1 GCA_945901225.1 Bordetella parapertussis
CGCGATTGGCCTGCCCGCCGACTCCACCGCCCAAGCCGTGGATGTGTTCCAAAAGCTCTACCAGTGCTACATGGACACCGACGCCTCCTTGGTGGAAATCAACCCACTGAACCGCGACAGCAAGGGCGGCATCATCGCTTTGGACGCCAAGTTCAACTTTGACGCCAACGCCTTGTTCCGCCACCCCGAAATCGTGGCTTACCGCGACTTGGACGAAGAAGACCCTGCCGAAGTCGAAGCCTCCAAGTTCGACCTGGCCTACATCTCCTTGGACGGCAACATCGGTTGCTTGGTCAACGGTGCCGGTTTGGCCATGGCGACCATGGACACCATCAAGCTGTTTGGCGCAGAACCCGCTAACTTCTTGGATGTGGGTGGCGGCGCCACCCCCGAGAAGGTCACCGAAGCTTTCAAGATCATGCTCAAAAACCCCAAGGTCAAAGCGATTTTGGTGAATATTTTTGGCGGCATCATGAAGTGCGACACCATTGCCCACGGCGTGATCACCGCGTGCAAAGCGGTCAACCTGTCCGTGCCACTGGTGGTTCGCATGAAGGGCACCAACGAAGACCTGGGCAAGAAGATGCTGGCCGAGTCGGGCCTGCCCATCATCAGCGCCGACACCATGGCCGAGGCCGCGCAAAAAGTCGTTGCCGCATTGAAAGCTTGAATCATGTCCATCTACATCAATAAAGACACCAAGGTCATCACCCAAGGCATCACAGGCAAAACCGGTCAGTTCCACACTGAAAAGTGCCAGGAATACGCCAACGGCAAAAACTGTTTCGTCGCGGGTGTGAACCCCAAGAAGGCCGGCGAGTCCATCTTCAACATCCCGATTTACGCATCCGTCAAAGAAGCGGCCAAGCAAACCGGCGCAACGGTTTCCGTGATTTATGTGCCGCCCGCCGGTGCCGCCGAAGCGATTTGGGAAGCCGTGGAAGCGGACCTGGATTTGGCGATTTGCATCACCGAGGGCATCCCTGTGCGCGACATGCTGATGGTGCGCAACAAAATGAAGGCCAAAGAAGCGGCAGGTGGCAAACGCACTTTGTTGCTGGGCCCCAACTGCCCAGGCCTCATCACCCCGGATGAAATCAAAATCGGCATCATGCCCGGCCACATCCACCGCAAGGGCCGCATTGGCGTGGTCTCACGCTCAGGCACGCTGACCTATGAAGCGGTGGCGCAGCTCACCGAAATCGGTTTGGGCCAGTCCAGCGCGGTGGGCATTGGCGGCGACCCGATCAACGGCTTGAAACACATCGACGTCATGCGTGCCTTCAACGACGACCCCGACACCGACGCGGTCATCATGATTGGCGAAATCGGCGGCCCCGATGAAGCCGAAGCTGCACGCTGGTGCAAAGCCAATATGAAAAAACCCATCGTTGGCTTCATCGCTGGTGTCACTGCACCCGCAGGCAAACGCATGGGCCACGCCGGTGCCTTGATCAGCGGCGGCGCGGACACGGCTGAAGCCAAGCTGGCTGTGATGGAAGAGTGCGGTTTCAAAATCACCCGCAACCCATCTGAAATGGCCAAGCTGCTCAAGGCCATGCTCTAAATGGAATTATTTCAAGACCCCGCGTTTTGGTTGGCTGTTGGTCAAATCATCTTGATCGACATTTTGCTGGGTGGCGACAACGCCATCGTGATTGCTTTGGCTTGCCGCGGCCTGCCCGAGCACCAACGCCGCCAAGGTATTTTTTGGGGCACCATGGGCGCGATTGTGATTCGCGTCGGCTTGATCGGCGTGGCACTCACCCTGTTGGGCATCCCCTTTTTAAAGCTCGTGGGCGCAGCCCTGCTGCTTTGGATTGGTGTGAAACTCCTGACCCAAGAAGATGAAGACCACGAGGTGGACGCCAGCGAAAAACTCTGGGGCGCTATCAAAACCATTGTGCTGGCAGATTTGGTCATGAGCGTGGACAACGTCATTGGCGTCACCGCCGCCGCCGAGGCCGGTGGCGGCGACCACAAAATGGCCTTGGTGGTTTTTGGCCTCTTGGTCAGCATCCCTATAGTGGTGTGGGGCAGTACTTTTGTGATTCGCTTGATGGACCGGTTTCCATGGGTCATTACGGTGGGCGGCATGGTCATGGGTTGGATTGCCGGCACCATGGCTGTCACCGACCCTGGCGTGCTTGAACTCTTGCCAGCCATGCTGGGCGAAAACGGCAAAGTGCTTGCTTGGTTGTATTACCTCGCGGGCAGTGTGTGTGCGGTGGGCGTGGTCGTGGCGGGTAAGTTGTTGCTGCGCATGAAATCTGTCCCAGAGATGAAGCGCGAACTGCCACCCTGAGCATTCAAGCTAAGACAGGTGAATGTTGCACTTGTTTTTTTTGAATGTGCCACTTCTTGCCCGCATGAAAGCGGGTTGCACAATGGGCGCACCACACCACCCCAAGGAGCTTTGATGCAACCCAACCCCAAATCGTCACAAACAGGTTTCACCCTCATTGAGTTGATGGTGGTGATTGCCATCATCGGCATCTTGGCGTCTTTTGCGGTGCCAGCCTACCAAGACTACAGCGTACGTGCCCGTGTCAGCGAAGGGCTGTCATTGGCGGGTGTTGCCAAAAACCAAGTGTTGGATGTGCTGAGTTCTGGCGCCTCCTCCGAGCAAGGTTATGCAGCGGGCTACACATCTCCCGCGGCCACAGCCAACCTCTCCAGCATCAGCATCGCTCCCCAAACAGGCGTCATCACCATCACCACCAGCAAAGCGGCGGGAAATGGCAGTTTGCTGTTGGTGCCGTTCACCGGCTCTGCCGCCGCCGCCACCGCTTTGCCTGATGCGACCGCAGACTACACCGCTCACGAGCAAGGCGCAGTCGCTTGGCGTTGCTTGGCCAAGGGCGCAACCGTGCCCAGTGGTTTGTCTACTGCAAGCGCGGCTAGCTTAGAGGCAAAATATGCACCTGCGGAGTGTCGATAGAAAAACTAATCCGCCACAAAACTCCCACTATTTCCACCGTGCTTTTCCAGCAACTTTACGTTGGTGATGGTCATGCCTCGGTCCACCGCTTTGCACATGTCATAGACGGTTAGCAGGGCCACGTTCACGGCGGCTAGGGCTTCCATTTCCACGCCGGTTTGACCGTGGGTCTCCACCGTGGCGGTGCAGCTCACGCGAGGCGGGTCTTGCCACAGCTCAAAGTCCAAGGCCACACGGGTAAGGGCCAGCGGGTGGCACAGGGGAATGAGGTCGCTGGTTTTCTTGGCGGCTTGAATGCCAGCAATACGCGCTATGCCAATCACATCGCCTTTTTTGGCGTTACCGCTTTCTATCAAAGCCAAGGTGGCGGGCAACATGGTTATGTCACCGGTAGCGACTGCGATGCGGTGTGTGCTGGTCTTAGGGCCAACATCCACAATATGGGCTTGGCCTTGGGCATCAAAGTGTGTGAGGGACATGTTATTTCAGTAGGGGTAACATCTTTGCATCATACGTTCTCGTCACACCCTGACCCCATGAAATCCCTCCCCCGTTTACGACCCCTGCTGCTGGCCTTGGCGCTGGCTGTGGGCGTGGCGCCGCTGGATTTACAAGCGCAAAACAGCGCCGGGCGGCTGCCCAATATTGGCGACGGCAACGGCATGAGCGTGCAGCAAGAGCGGCGCTTGGGCGAGTCCATCATGCGCCAGTTGGTGACCGACGCAGACTACATGGACGACCCCGTTTTGCTGGACTACCTGCAAACCATTTGGCAGCCGCTGCGCGACGCCTCTGTGCAGCTGGGCAATTTGCAAGCCGAGCAAGAAGAAGCCTTTGCATGGGATGTATTTTTGGTGCGTGACAGGTCCGTTAACGCGTTTGCTTTGCCAGGTGGTTTCATGGGCGTGCATCTGGGCTTGATCGCGGTGGTCTCTAGCCGCGACGAGTTGGCCTCGGTGATGGCGCATGAACTCAGTCACGTCACCCAACGACACATCGCCCGTATGCAAGACCAGCAAGGGCGCACCACACCGTTTTTGATCGCCGGCATGATTTTGGGTGTGCTGGCCGCCAGCCGCAGCCCTGACGCTGCAGGTGCAGTGATGATGGGCGGCACCGCTGGATC
>CAMDKR010000160.1 GCA_945901225.1 Bordetella parapertussis
CCCATGATAAAGGCGGTGACACCAATGCGTTGCTGCTGGTTAAACACAGCTTTCCAACCGGGCATCTTACGAAAACCGTTGGTAACGCGGTCATATACAAATTCGGCTTGGTAGGAAGAGGGTTTGAGCTTAGGCGCTTTGCCAGGGTAGGCGCTGTTGCCATGGCAGTGACGGCATTGACCATCCCACACCTGCTTGCCAGCTTCAACATAGGCAGGGTCTTTGATCATGGCTGCCGTGATGACGGGAGGCGGTTCATCGTTGGCGGCGGGAGCTGCTTCTTGAGACCAAACAGTGGTGCTTGCTAGGCCAAAGGACAGCAGGGTTGAAACACACAGCATCAGCGGTGCGCAGCGCATTGAAATGAGTGGAGTGCGTGAAGTTTTCATGGCATCAGTATATGCAAAAAAAAACTGCCACCCATGTCGCACAGGTGGCAGTTTTCGACCTTAGATTACAAAATTATTTAGCAACAACTTTGTAGATGGTATCTTGCGAACCATTGGGGCCAGTGGTAACGGAAGTCAAAGCATAGACGTCACCTTTGTTATCTTGGGCGAAAGCCAGGATGTAAGGGATCTTGCCGTTGGGTGTTCCACCTTGGACTTCAACAGAAGCAACTTCCATGGACCATTTGCCATCAGAACCTTTGGTACCGATGAAAATTTGGCCGTCGTTTTCAGCAAAGCCTTTGCTCCAGTCGCCGAAGATGTACTTGCCTTTAGAGCCAGTGCCATCGCCGCGTGAAACATAGCCACCTGTGACGGAAATGCCTTTGCAACCGTTAGGAACGGCTGTGCAGTTGGCGTATTCCATGATGGAAGGAGTGATACCAGACTTGTCGCAGCTAGCGGGATGGTTGTCAGGCTCTGCCCAGTTAAAGCAGCGCATCACACCTTCCACACGACGCCAGCCAGCGTTTTGGCCTTTGTCGATAGCTTTGATGGCTTCCCAGCTGTTTTGCTGCACGTCGCCGCAATACAGGCTAGATCCACCGGCCATGTCGAATGAACATCTCCAGGGGTTACGCAGACCGTAAGCCCAGATTTCTGGCAAAACGTCTTTCTTGCCGACAAATGGATTGTCAGAAGGAACGCCGTAAGGCTTGTCGCCTGTACGGGCATCAACGTCGATGCGCAGGATTTTGCCCATGGCGGTGGTCAAGTCTTGACCGTTACCGATCAAAGGATTGTGGCCAATACCCCAGTCGTTGGCATAACCGCCGTCACCGGTGGAGATGTACAACTTCTTGTCAGGACCAAAACCGATCCAGTGACCATTGTGGTTGAACTGGGGCCAGCTGATGGAATGGATACGACGTGCAGAAGACATGTCGGCCATGTTTTTGTCGCCTTTGGAGACGGTGTACTCTTCAACCACGTTGCTGTGGTTGTACCAAAGCATTTGGCCCAAATCTGATTGGTAGTCCAAGTGAGCTGAGTAAGCCACATAGAACTTGCCGTTCGATTTGAAATCGGGGTGGAAAGCCAAGCCCAACAAACCGCGCTCGTCGAAGTCAGCCATCAGCGGAACGATTTTGCTGCGGATGTCGAGGAAAGTACCGGTGATTTTGCCGTTTTCAAGGATCTTGATACGACCGTTTTGTTCAGTGATGAACATGCGGCTGTCACCGGCAGGTTGCACCATGGACAGCGGCGTGTTGATACCGCTGACTACTTTTTCCAGCTTGACGCTAGGACCGGCATTTGCTGCCGAGCCAAAGGCCATCAATGTAGTCGCAGCAATCGCCGCAACCAGTTTAAGTGCACGCATTAGAGAACTCCTCATCTTTGTGAATTGAACGTAACAACCCCGACTTGCTGCTGCCAAGTAAACCTGTCAGCCCTGTCCTTGGGATTGCACCCTTTTGTCAGGCGAATGCATGATAGAACTCTTGCAATCCCCTTTGCATAGGTGTTAACTCTATGCTTGGTATTTGCAGGGAATTTTTTTTTGGTGTAAGGTTTTGCGTGAAGGTCTTAGGGGATGTTCTAGGCCTCTTTTGGGCGGGTGGTTTTTTTAGCCCGCCTTCGCACTTTCAAGGTGCTACCCCGATGCGCCAAATGGGTGGCTATGTATCAGTTATTAGCTCTAAAGGTTTCATAGTGAGCCGGCACATCCCCAAATATGAGCTTTGCAAAATATTTTGCTCTGATTTGTCATCCGTGTTCCATGGTGGGGCGTTAAGAGCAGCAAGATTGTTAACCCATGGCCACCATGAACAAGTCACATCCAGACCATACCCCAAAGCCTACCGAGGCTTCCGGCGGCGGCGCTTACGTTCCTTCGCAAAACACCCCTATCCGCAACACCTTCGAGCGCATCCGTAGCCAATTGGCGCAAGAGGCAGAGCAAAAAAGCCGCCCCGTCTCTCGTTTGTACCCAGGCCTACGTGCCCTCAGAGCTTAAGTTAAGTTTATTTTTAACCCCGTCAAGGGAAGGTCATAGCGGCTTTCCCACTGCTGGCCAACCTTTAAGGGCCACGCGTCTGTCCAAGTCCCCGTTGTAATCACATCGCCCGCCTGAACATCAGGCGCCCCAGGGCACTGCCGCAAGGCTTTCAAAAAATACAGCAAGGCCATCAAAGGGCTGTCCAGCACATTGCTGGCGTGTCCCGTCTCCACCGTTTTGCCTTCGTGCATCAGTTGCAGCGACATGCCCGACAGCAGGGTGTGCAAAGCTGCGCCATCTGCGGCGACATCCCGTACGGCCAAGGGCTTGCCCACCAGCAAATGCGCATGCAGTCCGCTGTCGGTCACGGTATCGGCTACTTTGAAGCGCCAATCGGCGGCGTGCGATTGCACGATTTCAAAGCCACAGGCCATCCACTCGATGGATTCAAACAAGCTTTGCGGGTTCAAGTCGTTAGCGGGGGTGCTGCGCATGCCAAACACCAGCTCAGGTTCTAAGCGTGGTTGACTCATGTGGCTGATGTCGACCCAGCCCTCGCCCTGCGCATCGGCGTGGGTGAGGGTGGTGTTCCACACCGTGCCCCAAATGGGCTCGAACACTTGGTAGCGTTCCCAAATGCTGCGGTTGGTGAAACCGATTTTGAAGCCGCGCGGTTGTTCGCCGCGCTGCACACGCAACTGCCGTACTTGCAAAGCGGTTTGGTAGGCCAGTGAAACATCGCTGGGGATGCTCGCCACGCTGTCGGGGGGCCACAGGGTGCCTTGGTCGAGGTGCTGCAAAAGTGTGTCGGGTGTCATGGTGGGTGCTTGTGAGGGGGAGGGCGCAGACTATCATCGCCCATGGCCATCAAATCTACCATTTACAAGGCGCAGCTGCAGATCGCCGACATCGACCACGGCTATTACGCCGACCATGCGCTGACTTTGGCGCGGCACCCCAGCGAGACCGATGAGCGCATGATGGTGCGGCTTGTCGCCCTCGCCATGAACGCCCATGAGGTGCAAGACCTGTGTCAAGGTGACGCGGTGCTGGCGTTTGGCGCGGGTTTGTCCGACCCCGACGACCCCGATGTATCGATCACTGATTACACGGGACGCAAACGGGTGTGGATAGAGGTGGGGCAACCCGAAGAAAAGCCCATGCTGCGGGCTTGCAGCAAGTCTGATCGCGTGCTGGTGTACGCCTTTGCCCATTCAGCCGATATTTGGTGGCGTGGCATCGAGAACAAATTGCATCGCCAAGAGAAGCTGAAAGTGATGCGCATTCCTTCTGAGGCCTCGCAAGCCATGGCCGCCATGGCCGAGCGCAGCATGCAATTGCAAGCCACCATCCAAGAGGGCGGTATGACGCTGAGCAGCCATTTGGGCAGCGTGCATTTCGAGACGGTGGTGTGGCG
>CAMDKR010000161.1 GCA_945901225.1 Bordetella parapertussis
AAGGCGCGAAACGAGCCATACAGCAAGACTGCCAAGCCGGTGACCACTGCCAGATTTCGCCAATTCATGGCTGGCATTTTGACCTAAGTTCCAGACCTTGAAGTCGTTAGTTTCGATCGGGTTCTTTATGACACCATCATGAGCTTCAACATTGTTTGCATCGCAACTTCTCCTTGAGGACAGGAGAGTTGTAGTTGGAGCCGCCCCCACAGGGCTTGCGTTAGCGCAAGAAAAGTGGTTTTGAGCCGTGTTCAAGCCAAGCCGCGCACCACTGCCATGGCTTCTTCCACCCGCTCGACCGCATGCACCGTCATGCCCTCGATGGGCTTTTTGGGTGCATTGGCCTTGGGGATGACGGCCACGCTAAAGCCCAGCTTGGCGGCTTCTTTCAATCGCTCTTGACCGCGCGGCGCGGGCCGCACCTCGCCCGCCAAACCCACTTCGCCAAAAGCGATGAAACCCTTGGGCAGGGGCTTGCCGCGCAACGATGAAGTGATGGCCAGCAGCACCGCCAAGTCAGCAGCAGGTTCGCTGATGCGCACACCGCCCACGGCGTTGACAAACACGTCTTGGTCCATGCAGGCCACACCGGCGTGGCGGTGTAACACCGCCAGCAGCATGGCCAGTCGGTCGCGGTCCAAGCCGACGCTCAAACGACGTGGGCTGGGGCCACCGCTGTCGACCAGCGCTTGGATTTCCACCAACAAAGGGCGCGTGCCTTCCAAGGTGACCATGACGCAACTGCCGGGAACTGGCTCGGCGTGTTGGCTGAGAAAAATCGCGCTGGGGTTGCTCACCCCCTTCAAGCCTTTTTCGGTCATGGCGAAAACGCCGATTTCGTTCACCGCGCCAAAGCGGTTTTTGATGGCCCGCACCAGCCGAAAACTGCTGTGCGTGTCGCCTTCAAAGTAGAGTACCGTGTCGACCATGTGTTCCAGCACTCGAGGTCCTGCCAGCGCACCCTCTTTGGTGACATGGCCGACCAAGACGATGGCGATACCACTGGCCTTGGCCAAGCGCGTGAGGTGGGCGGCGCATTCACGCACCTGCGCGACAGACCCCGGCGCACTGGTGAGCTGGTCGGAGTAGACGGTTTGGATGGAGTCGATGACCGCGATGTGCGGCGACTGCGCTTGCAAGGTCGAGATGATTTTTTCGAGCTGGGTTTCGGCCAGCACCTGCACGCGGCTGTTGTCCAGCCCCAAGCGCCGCGCCCGCAGTGCGACCTGCGCCCCCGACTCTTCGCCAGTGACGTACAAGGTGTTTTGACCGCTGCGCTGCAAACCGTCTAAAGCTTGCAGTAACAAGGTGGATTTGCCAATGCCCGGGTCGCCGCCGATCAGCACCACGCCGCCTTCCACCATGCCGCCGCCCAAGACGCGGTCCAGTTCGTCTTGGCCGGTGGGTGTGCGGTCCACGTCGTGCGCTTCGATGTAGGAGAGGGCCGTGACCGCCGAGGCCGGTGCCAAACCGGCACGCGGGGCAAAACGGTTTTTGGCCGCGCCGTCAGGCGCTGACACCGCCTCGACCAAGGTGTTCCAAGCCTCGCAATGCGGGCATTTGCCCAGCCACTTGGGGCTGGTGCCGCCGCACTCGGTGCAGCTGTAATGGGTTTTGTCTTTGGCCATGGTGCATGATAGACAATCGACGGTTACAGCTTTGAATATGCCCACCCTGACCCTGACTCCCACTGACGAATCCCGCATGACGCCCGACGAGCGGCGCTCGGCGTTTTCCTTGGCCAGCATTTACGCCATGCGCATGTTGGGCCTGTTCATGGTGATGCCGGTGTTCATGTTGGAAGCGCGGCATTACGAAGGCGGCGACGATCTCTCCGCCATTGGCATGGCCATGGGCGTTTATGGTTTGGTGCAAGCCTGTTTGCAAATTCCGTTTGGCATGGCTGCTGACCGCTTCGGCCGCAAACGGGTGATTTACTTTGGGCTGGCCTTGCTGGCGCTGGGCAGCATCGTCGGCGCCATGGCCACCAGCGTCGCCGGTTTGGCCTTGGGCCGCGCACTGCAAGGCGGCGGGGCAATTTCCGCCGCAGTCACGGCACTGCTTGCCGACCAAACCCGCGACGCGGTGCGCACCAAAGGCACGGCCTTGGTGGGCGCCAGCATCGGTTTGATGTTTGCGCTGTCCTTGGTGCTGGGCCCCTTGCTGTCTGCATGGGGTGGATTGAGTGCGATTTTTGGCGTCACCTTGCTGCTGGCCGTGTGCGGGGTGGCGATTGTGCGTTGGTGGACACCGCCCGAGCCAGGCTTGCCCACAGCAAGCGCCGCCAAGCACGGCCTGTGGGGTTTGTTGGTGCACCCTGACTTGATTCGTTTGAACTTCGGCGTGTTTGCCTTGTATGCCGTGCAGCTGGCGTCTTGGGTAGCTATTCCGGCCTTGCTGATCCAAGCCGGCGTGGCCAGCGCCGACCACGGTTGGGTGTATTTGCCTGCGGTCCTGCTGTCATTTGTGGTGATGGGCGTGACCCTGTTTCCCTTGGAGCGACGTGGTTTGCTCAGGCCTTTGTTTTTGACCTGTATCGTGTTGGTGATGGTGGTGCAAGCGGTTTGGGCTTGGTTGGCCATGGCGCCTCCACCTTTGTGGATGCTGGCCGTTCTGTTGTTTTTGTTTTTCTGCGGCTTCAATGTGCTCGAAGCCAGCCAACCCAGCTTGGCATCGCGCTTGGCGCCCACAGGCTCACGAGGTGCGGCTTTGGGTGTGTACAACACCTTGCAATCGCTGGGCATTTTTGCCGGCGGCGCCGTTGGCGGCTTATTGATCAAAAACGTAGGTGCAAGCGGCGTTTTCCTGACCAGCGCCGCGCTGATGCTGCTGTGGCTGCTGGTGGCTTGGGGCGGTCGCTATGTCAACACATCACCTGCGGGTGTGGGCACAGCGCACTGACCAGCTATACCCATGGTCGCATAATCACTTCATTCCATTTCACAGCACTTAAGAGGACCCCCCATGGCAAGCGTTAACAAAGTGATTTTGATGGGCAACTGCGGACGCGACCCCGAGGTGCGCTACCTGCCCAGCGGCCAAGCCGTGGCCAATGTGTCTATTGCCACCAGCACCAAACGCAAAGACAAAAACAGCGGCGAAACCATTGAAGACACCCAATGGCACCGTATTACTTTTTACGACCGACTGGCTGAAATTGCCGGCGAATACGTGAAAAAAGGCCGCCCCATTTACGTGGAAGGCCGCTTGAAATACGGCACCTACACCGACAAAACCACCGGCGTGGAAAAAAACACCGTCGACATCATCGCGACAGAGCTGCAACTGCTGGGTGGGCGCGAAGGCATGGGCGGCCCGTCGGACGATGGTGGCGCTCGCGCACCTGCTCGAAGCGCGGCACCTGCTGCGCCCAGCGCACCCAGAACCGCTGCACCTGCCAAGTCGGGCTTTGACGACATGGACGACGACATTCCGTTCTAAGACAGCTAGGCCAAAAAGGATCGGTACTGCAAGGCTTCGGCCATGTGCATGTGGCCGATCTCATCAGCTTGCGCCAAATCGGCAATCGTTTGCGCCAAGCGCAACACCCGGTGTGTGGCCCTGGCTGACCAAGCACGTTGCTCAGCGGTATTCGCCAATAAGCTTGACGCTTCAGGGCTAAGCACCAAAGCTTGCAGCTGCGCTTGCGCCAAATCTTTATTTCGACACCCTTGCCGCGCCCACGCACGTTCGTGGGCGGCAACACAACGCGCTTTCACCACGCTTGTGCGCTCGCCTGGCGGCGCGTTGATCAACACATCGGGTGACAAGGCATTGACCGAGACCTGCATATCGATGCGGTCCCACA
>CAMDKR010000162.1 GCA_945901225.1 Bordetella parapertussis
TCCACACCAAAGGCGTCGAGCACGCTGGCCACGGGGTTGGTGAAGCCCATGGCCAAGAGCACCATATCGGCTTTGTGGATTTCTTCGGTGCCAGGCACTTCGGTGAGCTTGCCGTCTTTCATTTCAACGCGCACGGTTTTCAAACCAGTGAGTTGGCCTTTTTCGCCGATGAATTCTTTGGTGGAAATGGCGAACTCGCGTTTGAGCACGCCTGTCTCTGCGCTTTCGTCATGGCTGGAACTGGTGCGCATTTTCAGCGGCCAATACGGCCAGACCAAAGGCTTGTTTTCTTGCTCGGGAGGCATGGGCATGACTTCAAATTGCTCCACACTGACCGCACCATGGCGGGTGCTGGTGCCCACACAGTCGCTACCGGTGTCGCCTCCGCCAATCACGATGACGTGTTTGCCGTCCGCACGGAGTTGGTCTTTGAATTTGTCACCCGCATTCACCTTGTTTTGCTGGGGCAAAAACTCCATGGCGAAATGCACACCACTCAGTTCGCGCCCAGGCACAGGCAAGTCACGCGAAACTTCGGAGCCGCCAGTGAGCAGCACCGCGTCAAAGTCTTTTTTCAACTGATCGGCGCTGATGCTTTCTTGGGCCCAGTTGGTGACCTTGCTGTCTTTGGGCCAGTTACCCACCACCACGCCGGTTTTGAAGACCACGCCCTCGGCCTGCATTTGTTCCACGCGGCGGTCGATGTGGCTTTTCTCCATTTTGAAGTCGGGGATGCCATAGCGCAACAAGCCGCCCACGCGGTCATTCTTTTCGAACACCGTCACCGCATGACCGACACGGGCCAGCTGTTGGGCTGCCGCCAAACCGGCAGGTCCGGCGCCGACCACGGCCACTTTTTTCCCCGTCTTGACAGCGGGTGGCTGGGGCTTGACCCAGCCCTCGGCCCAACCTCGGTCGATGATGGCGTGTTCAATCGACTTGATGCCCACCGCGTCGTCGTTCACATTCAAGGTGCACGCCGCCTCGCAAGGTGCGGGGCAAATGCGGCCGGTGAACTCGGGGAAGTTGTTGGTGCTGTGCAAAACCGTCAAGGCGTTGTGCCATTGGTTGGAAAACACCAAATCGTTGAAGTCGGGGATGATGTTGTTGACGGGGCAGCCGCTGTTGCAAAACGGCGTGCCGCAGTCCATGCATCGCGCCGCTTGCGTCTTGGCTTGCTCGGGCGACAAACCAATGACGAACTCTTTGTAATGCTTCAAACGCTCGGGCACGGGCTTGTAGCCCTCGTCGATGCGCTCAAACTCCATGAAGCCGGTGATTTTTCCCATGATGTGTATTCCTTGTTGAGCGCTTAAGACTTGACCGTGGCTTTTTTGGCCTTGGCGGGTTTCTCGGCGGACGCAGCAGCCAGTTCACCCAAAGCGCGTTTGTATTCGTTGGGGAAGACCTTGACGAACTTGGTACGGGCTTGGGCCCAGTCGTCGAGCAAGGCACGGGCGCGTTTGGAGCCAGTCCAACGGTGGTGGTCTTCCAGCAGCTTCTTCAACTGCGCCTCGTCGCTTTGGCCGCGGTGCCACAAGGCTTGCGGCACATCAGCGGCTTGGGTCTTTTCGTCCAACACCTTGTCCAAGCTGACCATGGCGGTGTTGCAGCGGGTGCTGAACTGTCCGTCTTCGTCAAACACATAGGCCACACCGCCGCTCATGCCGGCGGCAAAGTTGCGTCCCGTGCCGCCCAACACCACCACGGTGCCACCCGTCATGTACTCGCAACCGTGGTCGCCTGTGCCTTCCACGACCGCTGTGGCGCCCGACAAGCGCACTGCAAAACGCTCACCGGCCACGCCGCTGAAAAATGCCTCGCCGCTGGTCGCGCCATACAGCACGGTGTTGCCCACGATGATGTTGTTCGTGGACTCGCCACGGAAGTCGATGCTGGGACGCACCACCACGCGGCCACCCGACAAACCTTTGCCGGTGTAGTCGTTGGCGTCGCCAATCAAATACAAGGTGATTCCTTTGGCCAAGAAAGCGCCAAACGATTGACCCCCTGTGCCCTCGAGTTGGATGCGCAAGGTATCGTCAGGCAAACCCTCGGGGCGCGCTTGGGTGAGCGCACCCGACAACATCGCACCGACCGAGCGGTTGACGTTGCGAGCCACTTCCATGAACTGCACCTTCTCGCCCTTGTCGATGGCGGCGCGGCTTTTCTCGATCAGCACCTTGTCCAGCGCTTTGTCCAAACCGTGGTCTTGGGTGTCCACATGGAACAAGGCGGTGCCGGTGGGCACCTGCGGTTGCGCCAGCAAGCGGGTGAAGTCCAAGCCACGGGCTTTCCAATGCTCGACGCCTTTTTTCATGTCGATCAAATCGGCGCGGCCAATCAGGTCGTCAAACTTGGCGATGCCCAGTTGCGCCATGATGTGGCGCACTTCTTCGGCGACAAAGAAGAAATAGTTCACCACATGCTCGGGCTTGCCAGAGAACTTTTGGCGCAGCGCAGGGTCTTGGGTGGCCACGCCCACGGGGCAGGTGTTCAAGTGGCATTTGCGCATCATGATGCAGCCCTCGACCACCAGCGGCGCGGTGGCGAAACCGAATTCATCGGCACCCAACAAGGCACCAATGGCGACATCGCGGCCAGTTTTCATTTGGCCATCGGTTTGCACCCGAATGCGGCTACGCAAACCGTTCATCACCAAGGTCTGCTGGGTTTCGGCCAAGCCGATTTCCCAAGGACTGCCCGCATGCTTGATGGACGACCAAGGCGAGGCACCAGTGCCGCCGTCGTGACCGGCGATCACCACATGGTCGGCCTTGCACTTGGCCACACCGGCAGCGATGGTGCCCACGCCCACCTCGGACACCAGCTTCACGCTGACATCGGCATGGGGTGCGACGTTTTTCAGGTCGTGAATCAGTTGCGCCAAGTCTTCGATGGAATAAATGTCGTGGTGCGGTGGCGGTGAGATGAGGCCCACCCCGGGCACCGAGTAACGCAAGAAACCGATGTACTCGGAGACCTTTGTGCCGGGGAGTTGACCGCCCTCACCCGGCTTGGCACCTTGCGCCATCTTGATTTGAATTTGATCCGCGCTGCTGAGGTATTCAGCGGTCACGCCAAAACGGCCCGAAGCCACTTGTTTGATTTTGGAGCGCAGCGAGTCGCCCGCCAGCAAGGGCATATCGACTTCGACTTGCTTGTCGCCAATCACGCTCTTCAAAGACTCACCCGCTTTGATGGGGATGCCTTTGAGTTCGTTGCGGTAGCGGGCCGGGTCTTCGCCGCCCTCGCCGGTGTTGCTTTTGCCGCCGATGCGGTTCATGGCAACCGCCAAGGTGGCATGAGCTTCGGTGGAGATGGAGCCCAGTGACATCGCGCCGGTGGCAAAGCGTTTGACGATCTCTGCCGCAGATTCGACTTGGTCCAAAGGAATGGCTTTTGCGGGGTCGATCTTGAACTCGAACAAACCGCGCAGCGTCATGTGGCGGCGGCTTTGGTCGTTGATGAGTTGGGCGTACTCTTTGTAGGTGCTGAAGTTGTTGGCACGGGTGCTGTGCTGTAACTTGGCAATCGCATCAGGCGACCACATGTGGTCTTCGCCACGGGTGCGCCACGCGTATTCGCCGCCAGCGTCGAGCATGGTGGCCAGCACCGGGTCGTTGCTAAAGGCACTGGTGTGCATGCGGATGGCTTCTTCGGCGATCTCAAAAATACCGATGCCTTCGACACGGCTGGGGGTGCCCGTGAAGTACTTGGCCACCGTGGGTGTGTTCAAGCCAATCGCTTCAAACAACTGCGCACCGCAGTAAGACAT
>CAMDKR010000163.1 GCA_945901225.1 Bordetella parapertussis
GGTTCGGGGGTTGCTCTGACACTGGTAGACGCTCTCAATAAATTGGCCGAGCGTGAACCCGAGCGAGCCATGGTGTTTTTGAACTACTCAGCCATGGACCCTTTGCTGACCAATGAACGCTGCAGTTTTTGGCATTTTCGTTTTTACCCCTCTAGCGAAATGCAAATGGAAGCCTTAACCACTTATTTGGTGAACCGTAAAGACATTAAAAAAGTCTATCTTATGAACCAAGATTACACCCACGGACAACAGGTTTCCAAAGCTGCCAAGGAATACCTCACACGCAAAAGACCGGATATTCAAATCGTTGCCAATGAGTTCATCCCCATGGCGCAAGTCAGAGATTTCGCTCCCTATGTCGCCAAAATTGCGGCCACTGGTGCCGATACCGTCATCACTTCAAACTGGGGAAGTGATCTGACGCTTTTGCTGAAAGCTTCCAAAGACTTTGGCCTGAATGTGAACTACTTCACACTCAACGCCAACAACCCTGGCACCCCCACACAGCTGGGTTCTTGGGGAGAAAACAAAGTGGGTGTGGTTTGGAACTGGATCAGCAATGCCAACACACCTGAACTTGAAAAAATTCACATTGCCTACAAAAAGAAATACAACGAGGACTTTATTTTTGCAGCGCATTGGAACACCATGAATATGCTTTTCCAAGCCATCAAGCAAGCTAAGTCCACAGACCCGAAAAAAGTGGCCTTCACTTTGGAAGGCATGTCTTACAAAAGCCCCCTCGGCGAAGTCAAAATGCGTAAAACCGACCATCAACTTGAAGCGCCCTTGTATTTGGGTATGTGGGCCAAGCAAGGCAGCAAAGGCGTCAAGCATGACTCTGAAAATACGGGCTATGGTTTTCGCACCGAGGCGGTGTGGGACGCCTACATCAGTTCACAGCCCACATCTTGTCAAATGAAGCGACCCTCACCCTAGGAGAAAAAACACCATGAATGCACCTGCAGAAGTTTCCATGATGCATGACCGTCACCAAAATCTCGGCGACGGTATGTCACCACCCTTGCCCCAGCCCAAAACCTTCAGCAATGTTCAAGAGGAACGTGTTCATCGCAAACAAATGCTGGCAGCAGCTTTTCGATTGTTTTCACGTTTTGGTTTTGATGAGGGTGTGGCTGGCCACATCACCGCACGTGATCCTGAGTTCACCGACACTTTTTGGGTCAACCCTTTTGGGGTGCATTTCAGTCAAATCAAAGTCTCCAATTTGATCCGTGTAGACCACCGCGGCAATGTGGTGGAAGGGGTGTTGCCTGTGAATGAGGCGGCTTTTGCGATTCACTCACGGATTCACCATGCCCGCCCCGATGTGGTGGCCGCAGCGCATACCCATGCGCCGCATGGCCGCGCATGGTCAACGCTTGGCAAGCCGCTGGATATTATTTCCCTCGACTCCTGTGCTTTCTACAACGACCATGTGGTCTATGACGATTTTGATGGCGTCGTTCTTGAGCTTGAAGAGGGGGTTCGCATTGCCAATGCCCTGGGTAAAAACAAGGGCGTGATTTTGCAAAACCATGGTCTGTTGACGGTGGGCGACTCTGTCGAAGCAGCGGCTTGGTGGTACATCGCCATGGAGCGTTGCTGCCAAGTTCAGTTGATGGCAGAAGCTGCTTCGCACGGTAAACCCCTGAAGATGGTCAGCAAGGCTGCAGCTGAGCAAGCCTCTCCCATTGTGGGCTCGTCTTATGCGGGCTGGTTCCAGTTTCAGCCGTTGTTGGCTCGCATTTCCAAGGATCAACCTGATCTGTTTGATTGACTGTGAGATGAGAAAAAATGGTGAAGCTGGAAAGTAAGCGCCAGAGGTTTCAAGCCATGCAACGCATTAAATCGCGGACTGCTTGAGCGCTATCTTCTGCGCCCGTGATGGCTCTGACCACAGCCGCAGAGCCAACCCCGCTTTGCATGACCGCAGGAAGTGAATGCAAATCGATGCCGCCAATCGCCACCAAGGGCGTGTGTTGCATGAGTCGCACATACTGCGTCAAACGGCCTAAGCCTTGCGGCGCGGTTTGCATCTTCTTAAGCGTTGTGGGAAACACTGCACCTAAAGCCATATAGCTTGGTCGCCAAGCAAAAGCCGCCAACATTTCACTGTAGCCATGGGAGCTCAAACCAAGGCGTAAGCCGGCTGAGCGCAGGGCTTGAAGAGGCGCATCTTGCATGTCTTCTTGTCCCAGATGAACGCCATAAGCACCCGCGTCCATGGCCTGTTGCCAATGGTCGTTGATGAACAGCAAACTTGGGGTGCCTGTCACGGCTTTAACGGATTGGGCGATTTGTTGGCTGATGGCGTGTGGGTCATCTGATTTGAAGCGCAGCTGCACCGTTGGAACGCCCAGTTGCACAACTTTGTCTACCCATTGAGCGTCTGGTACAACCGCATAGAGGCCTAATGTGTGTGGGCAGGGTGCAAAGCTGGGTGTGTCGGTTGACAGTGATATGCCAAAGTCTGGTGCATGGCAAGGCCATAAAGAGGCATCAAACGATCCCAAACGAAGGCTTTGAGCTTGCCAAGCGTTCGCAATGCATGCAGCATCTTGGGCGATGAAACCCAAACTGCGAGCCCCCAGCCAAGCAGACTGGTAGACAGGGGAATGGCCTGGTTCAAGTGCCGTCAGAAAAGACTCACAGGCTTGTTGCGGATCGATTTGCAGCTGTGGGTGCAAGGACGCAATCAATCTTGCGTGGTGAAGGGTGTCGTTCATGCGTGGTGCCAAAAAGGAGTGCCCAAAGTGGGCGTGCTGGGTTGAGCAGATTCATGCGCTTGCATCGCACCCGACAAAAAAGCCGATCTTCCCGCTTTGACGGCATTCGCAAAAGCCTCGGCCATGTGAACCGGATCATTGGCTAATGCGACAGCGGTGTTGAGCAAGACCGCGTCATAGCCCCATTCCATCACGGTACAGGCGTGTGAGGGCAAACCCAGCCCTGCATCCACAATCATGGGCACATTCAAGCGTTCGCGCAGCGTGCGCATGGCATAAGCATTCAATGGACCCTTGCCCGTTCCAATGGGTGCGGCCCATGGCATGACGGCTTGACAACCGACATCCACCAATCGCTGGCAAAGCACCAAATCTTCCGTGCAATAGGGCAATACTTTGAAGCCTTGTTTGATCAATTTGTCGGCAGCCATTGGCAGATTCAAGGTGTCCGGTTGCAAGGTGTAGTCGTCACCGATCAACTCCAGCTTGATCCAGTCGGTCTCAAACACTTCGCGTGCCATTTGTGCGGTGGTGTACACCTCATCGACCGAGTGGCAGCCGGCGGTGTTGGGCAGCACAGGGATCTTCATGTTTTGAAGCAGTTGCCAAAACACCGGCGAGTCTTGCGCATGGGCACTCTCACGTCGTAACGAGGCCGTCAGCATGGCAGGCTGAGCCAATTGCACCGCCTTGGCCAAAATATCAGGCGAAGGGTAGCGCGACGTTCCCAAAAGCAATCGGCTTTTGAATGTTTCGCCGTAGAGCAACCATTCATCGGTTGATGTCAGCATGGCTTAGCCTCCAGTGATGGGAACAATGAGTTCAATTTTGTCGTTCTCGTTCAGCAATGTTTGGGCGTACAGGGTTTTAGGTATAAATTGAGCGTTCACCGCTGCTGCAAATGGCGGCGCAATATGTGTCAAAGCGATGGCGTCTTGCAGGGTGGCGTCCAACGGCAATTCATATGTCTGTTGGTTAATCCAGATCAGCATGTTCTTTCATCCTCTGTCACCCGAATTCCCAGTGTATGGGCCAG
>CAMDKR010000164.1 GCA_945901225.1 Bordetella parapertussis
TTTCGCAAAGCCAATTTGCGCTTGGAGGTCACGCCACGCATCACCCCTGAGGGCAGCATCACCATGGACTTGGATGTGCACAAAGACAGCGTGGGTCAAAGCACACCTGCTGGCTTTGCCATCGATACCAAGCATGTCAGCACCCAAGTGCGGGTCGACGATGGCGGCACGGTGATGATTGGCGGTATTTACGAGACCAGTGATAACCAAAACTTGGCTGGCGTGCCGGGCTTGCGCGATTTGCCCGGCGTGGGTTGGCTGTTTGGCAACCGCAGCAACAAGCGCAGCAAGCAAGAGTTGCTGATATTCCTAAGCCCTAAAATGCTCTCGCAACGTGCATCAGCACAGTGAGGAAGTATTTATCGTGTTGGCCTTGGTGGGTATGCCCGGCAGCGGCAAGTCAACAGTCGGGCGACAAATCGCTCGCAAAATCGGCTGCGCCTTTGTCGACTCTGATCAGGTCATTGAGCAGCGCTTGGGTTGCAGCATCAAAGAATATTTTGAGCGCCAAGGCGAAGCCGCTTTTCGGGATGTGGAGAGCCAAACCTTGGACGACATCACCCGCCAAGCGGTGGGTGTGCTGGCCACCGGCGGTGGCGCGGTGTTGCGTCCTGCCAACCGTGCTTTGCTGCACGAGCGCACCACCGTTTGCTATTTGCGTGTTACGCCAGAAGAAATTTTTCGCCGCTTGCGACACGACCGCCAACGCCCGTTGTTGCAAGTGGATGATCCTGAGAACAAGTTGCGAAAATTGTTTGCCCAACGCGACCCGCTTTACCAAGAAACCGCCCATTACGTCATTGAATCTCCGCGCCCGCGCATTCAAACCATGGTGACCATGGTGATGAGCCAACTCGAACTTGCCGGACTTTTGCCTGTGGCAGAAACACCTCCCCATGTCCCTTGACACAACGCTGAAAGTCAGCATCGATTTGGATGACCGAAGCTACGACATCCACATCGCATCAGGCTTGCTGGAACTTGCCAGCGCTTGGCAAGGCTTGCCTCGTGCTGCCACCGCCCTCATCGTCACCAATGACACGGTGGGGCCTTTGTATGCGCAGCAATTGCAGCGCAGTTTGTCAGCGCATTATCCCAAGGTGCTCACCCTCAGCCTGCCCGATGGCGAGGCCTACAAGACCTGGGAAACCTTGCAAAGCATTTTCGATGTGCTGCTGCAAAACGCTTGCGACCGCAAAACCGTTTTGTTTGCGCTGGGCGGCGGCGTGGTGGGCGACATCACCGGCTTTGCGGCGGCTTGCTATATGCGTGGCGTGCCCTTTGTGCAGGTGCCCACCACCTTGCTGGCGCAAGTCGATTCTTCTGTGGGTGGCAAAACCGCCATCAACCATCCCGTTGGCAAAAACATGATCGGTGCGTTTTACCAACCCGAACGTGTGGTCTGCGATCTGCACACCTTGCAAAGCTTGCCGCCGCGTGAACTCAGCGCGGGTTTGGCTGAGGTCATCAAATACGGTCCCATTGCCGACATGGCGTTTTTCGATTGGATTGAAAACAACCTAGACGCTTTGTTGGCCCGTGATCCAAAGGCCTTGGCCTATGCGGTCAAGCGCAGCTGCGAGATCAAAGCCCATGTGGTGGGCCAAGACGAGCGTGAATCAGGCTTGCGAGCGATTTTGAATTTCGGTCATACTTTTGGCCACGCCATCGAAGCGGGCCTGGGTTTTGGTGAATGGCTGCACGGTGAGGCAGTGGGTTGCGGCATGGTGATGGCCGCGCAGTTGTCCCAGCGCTTGGGCTTGGTGGATACCGCTTTCACCGAACGACTGACACAGTTGATTCAACGTGCAGGCTTGCCGACAGTCGGTCCTGAATTGGGTGTTGAGGCTTATTTGCACCACATGCGCGTCGACAAAAAAGCCGAAGCAGGCGACATCCGTTTTGTGCTGATTGACCCACCGGGCAGCGCGGTGGTGCGTGGCGCGCCTGATGCCTTGGTGGCCGAGGTGATTCAGGCCTGTTGCCGCTGATGTTGGCTGTCTATGCCTGCGATCCTGCGCTGACACAGGGTAGGCGTTTCTACGAGAGCGATGCACCTACACGCAACGCCTTTCAGCGCGACCGAGACCGCATCGTGCATTCCACCGCGTTTCGCCGCTTGGTCTACAAAACCCAGGTCTTTTTGAACCATGAAGGTGATTTGTTTCGCACCCGCCTAACGCACTCGTTGGAGGTGGCGCAGCTGGCCCGTTCCATGGCCCGCACACTGGGTTTGCATGAAGACTTGGTCGAGGCCATCGCTTTGGCGCACGACTTGGGCCACACGCCTTTTGGCCATGCGGGACAAGACGCCTTGAACGAATGCATGGCGCCTTACGGTGGTTTTGAGCACAACCTGCAAAGCTTGCGGGTGGTGGACAGCTTGGAAGAGCGCTATGCGCAGTTTGACGGCTTGAACCTGTGCTTTGAAACCCGTGAGGGTATTTTGAAACATTGTTCGCTGCGCAATGCGCAGTTGTTGGAAACACAAGAACCTGGCGGTGTGGCCGCACGTTTTTTGACAAAAAGCCAACCGAGCTTAGAGGCGCAGCTGTGCAATATCGCAGATGAGATGGCTTACAACGCCCACGATATTGATGATGGTGTGCGCTCTGGGCTCATCAACATGGCGCAATTGGAAGAGGTGGCATTGTTTGACGATTACCGCCGCCATGTTCAGGCTGAGTTCACAGCCTTGTCGGGCAGGCGTTTGTTGTACGAAGCGATACGGCGCATGTTGAGCGATCAGGTCTACGATGTGTTGAATGCCACGCAAAAAGCGCTTGCGCAATACGCACCTGTTAGCGTGGCGGCTGTTCGCGCCTCCCCTGCTTTGGTGCAGTTCTCTGCCCCCATGCAACAGCGCTCGACGCAATTGAAAAGCTTTTTACTCCACCATTTGTACAGACATCCGCAGGTGATGCAAACCACCGATTGGGCCAAGCAAGTGGTCGGCGAATTATTTGCTGCTTACCTTGCCAAGCCCCAAGAAATGCCCGAAGGCCATGCCAAGCGTGACAACCTGCCCCGCGCTGTCGCCGACTACATTGCTGGCATGACCGACCGCTTTGCCAGCCGAGAACACGCCCGCTTGGTGGGTCAACTGCCTGCCCCTTCACACTGAAAACACTTAGCCATGCACCAACCCGCTGACACCGAACGTATCGCCATCGAAGACACGCAGCTATGGCTGACCCGCGCTGTGGTGGGCTTGAACCTGTGCCCCTTTGCCAAAGCGGTGATGGCCAAAGGGCAGGTGCGCTATGTGGTGACCGAACTCACCGAACCCGAGCAGGTGTTGAAGCTGCTGCAAACCGAGATGCAAACCTTGGTCGATGCAGCCCCTGACACGCTGGACACCACCTTGTTGATTGCGCCCTACCTGCTACCCGACTTTGTGGACTTCAACGAGTTTTTGTTCGACTGTGACGCTGTGTTGCTGGGCATGGACTTGGAGGGCGTGCTGCAAATCGCCGACTTCCACCCCGGCTACCAATTTGCCGGTACTGCGCCCGACGATGTGGAAAACCTCACCAACCAGTCTCCTTACCCCACGCTGCATTTGCTGCGCGAAGACAGCGTGACCCGCGCCGTTCAGGCCTTTCCCGATGCCGCCTTGATTTACGAGCGCAACACCGCCCTGCTGCGAGAGATGGGCACGGCGGGGTGGCAGGCTTTGGGGATGCAAGCGAGGTTGTATGA
>CAMDKR010000165.1 GCA_945901225.1 Bordetella parapertussis
CTTGGCGTCATCCCTGAATCTGAGGATGTATTGCAAGCCTCTAACCAAGGTTTGCCTGCGGTCTTGCTGGAAAAAAGCGATGTGGCCGAAGCCTACAAAGACGTCATCGAACGCTTTTTAGGCAAAGACGTTCCTATGCGCTTTACCGAAGCCGTCAAACCCGGCTTGCTGCAACGCGTGTTTGGGCGGAGATAAGCCCATGTCGTTCTTGTCTTTCCTGATTGGCGAAAAGAAAAAAACCGCCAGCGTCGCCAAAGAGCGTTTGCAAATCATTTTGGCGCATGAGAGATCGGGCCGCACAGCCCATCAGCCCGATTATTTGCCCGACCTGCAACGCGACTTGATCGCGGTTTTGTCTAAATATGTGAATATCAATCCCAACGACATCAAGGTCAACTTGGAACGCCAAGACAACCTTGAAGTGCTGGAAGTGAAAATCGAGTTACCCGACGCGCGTTAAACCCCGTTATTTGGGGAGCTTGCCACCGCTTTTCAGGCATTCATCCACGGTTTTGAACTCGGTGAATTTCTTGGTGCGCTCGTAGCTGGGGCTTTTGGCATCGTGGCAAATACCGCTGTCCGACTTTTTCACCATGGGTGCAGCGGGCGCGGCAGCAGCCGGTTGGCCTGCAGGCAATTTGCCACCACTTTTAACACACTCGTCAACCGTTGCAAACGGCGTGAACTTCTTGGTGTTGCCATACGAGGGCGAACCTTTTTCATGGCAAATGCCAGAGTCGGACTTCTTGACGGAGGGCTCAGCAGCGGCCTCCTTTTTGTCTGCTGCCGACGACAGACTGCCTACCAAAGCCAATGCAGCGAAAGACACACACAAAAATTTCTTCAACATGGATAATCTCCGTTCTCAATGGAATCATCTTACTCAAGTATTTTGACTTCGCCAGAACCTGATGCAAGCCACTGTTTTTGTCAACCCACAACCCAAGAAGTTAGGTTTGTACTGTGCATCGAACCTTGAATATTTTGGTGGTCGAAGACTACCTACCTTTGCAGTCCAGTTTGGTCGATGTATTGTGCAAGTTTGGTCACCTTGCAACGGGCATAGATTCCGCAGAGGCTTTTGACGAAGAGGCGCAAGACCACAACATAGATTTGGTCATCGTCGATGTCAACTTGCCTGGCGAAGATGGATTTTCATTGGTCCGACGCCTTCGCGGGGTTCAAGCGTCATTGGGCATCATCATCTTGTCGGCACAAACCGATGCAGCAGACAAAGTGACCGGCTACGAATCTGGTGCAGATATGTACCTCACCAAACCCGTGGGGGTGGAAGAACTCCTGGCAGCTGTTAAAGCATTGGCTCGGCGCTTGGGTGCTGGCGTTCATACCGACAGATCTGTGGACGAGGAGCCAGAGGCCATAGCGCTGCATACGGCAAACAGCAGCATCACTGGCAGCAAAGGCAATGCAAAACTGACCTCCACCGAATTCACCCTCTTGATGGCCTTGGCCAGAGCCAAGGGCAAATCGCTGGAGTTGTGGCAAATCTACGACGTTTTAGGCAAAGATGAGCAAACTCTTCAAAAGTCTGCTTTAGAGGCTCAACTGTATCGATTACGAAAAAAATTATCAGATTGCGGTGCTGGTAATCAGGCACTTCGGTCCTTACGGCTTAAGGGATACCGGCTTTATTGCCCAATTTATATCAAATAGTTTAGGGTCAAACTTAAGAACTTACATTAACTTTATGCCCTTAATTTATCAGTTTAAATCAGTTTTCTTGTGGGCTTTCTTTTAGCATTCGCGTCCTTTTGCAAAAATTGATTCTCATGAGAAACGATACTGATCCAAACTTGAGTGCCAAGCTGTTGCAGGTCATTTGCCAGCTGCATGAGTGGGAAAACAAGCACCTCGATGTGGCCACCACCCAAGCGGGACGCTATCTGTACCTGAACATCGCCAAGCAGTTGCAAGACAACCGAAGCGGGCCAAGTGCTTTTCTAAAGGGCATTTATTACAACAAGGATTTGAGCGAACGCGCTTTACGCTACAAAATCCGTGAGTTTGAAAATGACGGCCTGATTGAGTTCGAAGCGCACAGCAGTGACAAACGCTCCAAGAAAATTTTGCCAACACCCGCCCTGCTAAGCACACTCGACGATCACGCCCATGAATTCAGTCGTATGCTCAGCAATGAATTCCTGATATTTCCTAAAAAATAATCTCTCCTCCATGGCTTACCCATGACCACTGCTTGGCTTGTTTCATTTGTTCTGTTTGCGGCTTTGCTGGTGTTGGGTTATTTCTATCTGCAAGAAAAGCGGCGCAGCCAATCGCAGCAAATGGAAATTCACAAGGCACGCTCGAGCAAGCACCATGTGAACGACTTTCTGGCATCCATGTCACACCATCTGCGTACCCCCTTGAATGGTGTGATGGGATACGCCGAATACATCTACAGCAGCACCCGCGAACCGATGATTCAGTTCACCTCCAAAATCATTTTGGAAAATAGCTTGCAGATGCTGCACTTGGTCAATGGCCTGCTCGACCTGAGCAAAATCCAAGAAGGCTCTCTCGATTTATCCCAATCGGACTTTGACATCAAGGACATGGTGGAGTCAGTGCAGGCATTGCACCAAGCACGGGCAGATGAATTGAAAATCAGCCTGCACGTTCATTTGGCACCCCAACTGCCCTCCCAATTACGCGCAGACCCCTACCGGGTGCGACAAGTGCTAAACAACTTGGTCGACAACGCTTTAAATTACAACCGCCCCCAAGGTAGCGTGACCCTGTCGGTCACGCCCAGCGCCAATGGGCTGTGGGTGGTTTTTTCGGTACAAGATACCGGCAAAGGCATTTCGCCTGAAATGCAAGAGACCATCTTCAAACGCCAGCAAAAGTCGGACAACCCTTTTGTGCTGCGCCCCAATGAAGGTGCAGGCTTGGGTCTGGTGCTGAGCCACCACTTGATCCAACTCATGGGCGGCACACTTAACTATTCCACCAAAGCCGGCGAAGGCAGCGTGTTCTTTTTCAACTTACCCATAAGCTCAGAAAGTCACAAGCCTTTATGAGCGCTGTCTTGAATATTGTGGTGATTGATGACAACTCCACCAACCGTCTATTACCGGGATTGTTTTTACGGCCCCTAGGCCATACGGTAAATGAATGCGTGGGTGCCGAAGAAGCGCTGGAATGGCTAACGCACAACCCTTGCGATGTGATCTTGCTCGATATTTCCATGCCCAGCGTCAGTGGCTTGCAACTGTGCAAGCAGCTGCGTGCTGATCAGCGCTACAAGCACCTCCAAATCATCGCTTATACCGCCCACGCCATGCCCGACGAGGTCTTGCTGTGGGAGTCATCGGGCTTTGACAAGGTTTTGCTCAAACCCATTCGCAAAGACGATTTGCTCGCACTCTTCAGCTAGCGGCTTGCCGTCCTTACGAAGAGCCGTCATTGCGAGCGTAGCGAAGCAATCCCCCGTCATAAGCCCCGCGTCGCAGGCTCGGCCTTCAACAGATTGCTTCGCTGCGCTCGCAATGACGAGGTTGACGCAATGACGAGGTGGTCAGTGCGTATCGGCCAGCTGCTCCAAAATGGCAGGATTCTCAAGGGTGCTGGTGTCTTGCGTGATGGCTTCGCCTTTGGCCAGCGAACGCAGCAAGCGGCGCATGATCTTGCCGGAGCGGGTTTTGGGCAGGTTGTCGCCAAAGCG
>CAMDKR010000166.1 GCA_945901225.1 Bordetella parapertussis
GAGGGGTCTTTGCCGGAGAACGCGCCACCACCGTGGGGGCAAGCGCCACCATAGGTGTCAACGATGATTTTGCGACCGGTGAGACCGCAATCGCCTTGCGGGCCGCCAATGACAAAACGGCCGGTGGGGTTAACCAAGTACTTGGTGTCCTTGAGCCATTCTTTGGGCAACACAGGTTTGATGAGTTCTTCGATGATGGCCTCGTTGAACGACGCTTTCATCTTGGTTTGTGACTCGGATTGGTCTGGGCTGTGCTGGGTAGACAGCACCACGGTGTCGATGCTGTGGGGCTTGCCGTCGACATAGCGCATGGTCACTTGGCTTTTGGCGTCGGGGCGCAAAAAAGGCAAGCGGCCGTCACGGCGCAGTTGGGCTTGGCGCTCCATCAAGCGGTGGGCGTAGTAAATGGGCGCAGGCATCAGTTCGGGGGTTTCGCTACAGGCGTAGCCAAACATCAGGCCTTGGTCGCCGGCACCGGTGTTCAAGTGGTCGTCGGAGGCGTGGTCGACGCCTTGGGCGATATCGTTGGATTGTTTGTCGTAACACACCATGACCGCACAACCCTTGTAGTCGATGCCGTACTCGGTGTTGTCGTAGCCGATGCGCTTGATGGTGTCACGCGCCACTTGGATGTAGTCCACGTGTGCGTTGGTGGTGATCTCACCAGCCAACACCACCAAACCGGTGTTGGTCAGGGTTTCAGCCGCAACGCGGCTGCGCGGGTCTTGTTTGAAGATGGCATCCAAAATTGCGTCTGAGACTTGGTCAGCGACTTTGTCGGGATGACCTTCGGACACGGATTCGGATGTAAAGAGATAGTCGTTCGCCACAAAAATGCTCCTGTGTTGGTGTGATGCGTTGCCAAAACAAGGAGTCCGGCGAACGCTTTAGCAGATGGCTGGAAACCAGCCGACTCTTTCGAGTGTGTCGCCCTGCAAGTTGCTTCATTAACTCAGCGACAATGGGCATTCTAACCAATCGAACAGAGATTTTCGGGGCCTTGTGCGCCAATTCGCATTTGCATATTCAATGACACGTTTGTTTCGTTTTCTGGCCTTGATACCTTTGCGATGGATGCAAGGCCTGGGCGCTGGACTGGGCTGGTTGGTGTGGCTCGTGTCCCCAGCTTACCGGCGACAGTTTCAACGTCAAATTCAGTTCGCAGGATTGACATGGGCGCAAACCCGCGACGCTGTGTCTGCTACCGGCAAGATGGTGGCTGAGTTGCCTTGGCTGTGGGCCAGAGCGCAAGGACAGTCGGTGTTGCCGCGTGTGCAATGGGAGGGGCTTGCGTATTTTGAAGCGGCCATGCAAAACGGCAAGGGCGTGATTTTGTTGTCACCGCATTTGGGTTGCTGGGAAATGGGCGGTCAAGCCTTGGCCGAAAAACTGGGCCCTGACTTCGGCGACTTGTTGGCCTTGTACCGACCGCCGCGCAAAGTGTGGTTGCAAGAGGTGGTGGGCCTGTCTAGGCAGCGCCAATATTTTCAAACCGCCAGTGCTACTTTGCGTGGGGTGCGTGCCTTGGTCAAGCATTTGCACAAAGGCGGCTTCACAGCCATCTTGCCCGACCAAGTGCCGCCCGAGGGTCAAGGCGTTTGGGCGCCGTTTTTTGGACGACCGGTTTACACCATGACTTTGCTGCCCAAGTTGGCGCAGCAAACCGGCGCCACGGTCTTGCTGGCTTGGTGCGAACGCTTAGCAGCAGGTCGCTATGTGTTTCATGTCTTGCCACCCAGTTTGCAGGCCTTGAACCATGCTGACACCTCACCCGAACAAGCCGCCTTGCTGATGAACCAAGCGATTGAAAGCATGGTCTTGTCTCGTCCCGACCAATACCTGTGGGGCTATGCGCGGGACAAACAACCTCGGGCTGGCGACTGACGATGGATGCATTCGTGGCTTGGTCTATGCGGGTTTTGCAACACTTGCCTTTGCCGGTGTTGCGTGCTTTGGGTTTGGTGCTGGGCAACTTGTTGTGGTTGCTGGCGCACAAACGCCGCAAAGTGGTGTTAACCAATCTGTCTTTGTGCTTCCCGGCAGTGGGCGCACAAGAGCAACGTCGGATGGGGCGAGCGCATCTGGTGTTGTTTGCCCAAGCTTGGCTAGACCGCGCCTGGTTGTGGCATGGTAGCCCTGATTTGGTTGCCAGTCGTTTGCAATTGGTGGGCGATGTACAGGCTTTGCAGCAGGGCAAGGGCGCGGTCTTGTTTGCGCCGCACTTTGTAGGTCTGGACGCGGGTTGGACCGCGCTGTGTTTACACCTTCAACGCAACTTAACCACCATCTACACGCCGCAGCGATCTGCAGGCATCGATGAATGGGTGCTGCATGGGCGCCAGCGTTTCGGGCAGGTGCGCTTGTTTCGCCGCGAAGATGGCTTCAAAGCCATCGTCAGCACTTTGCGCCAAGGTGATTTGCTTTACCTTTTGCCCGATATGAATTTCCGCTTAGAAGAATCTATTTTTGTGCCGTTCTACGGTGTGGCTGCTGCAACGGTCACGACACTGCCTCGCTTGGCAAGATTGGGACAGGTGCCTGTGGTGCCTATCACCACCCGCTTGAACGCCAATGGCTACGAGGTAAAGGTGCATGCCGCTTGGATTGAATACCCAGGCGAGGATGCAGACGCAGACACCGCGCTGATGAACCACCGTTTGCAAGCGTGGATTGATGAGATGCCCGAGCAGTATTACTGGGTGCATAAGCGATTCAAGTCGCGCCCCAACGACGAGGCCTCGCTTTACCCACCGGGCACGGATTAGGTTTTTTGTAAAAAAGCCAATAGCTTTTGAGCCACCATGGCAGGCTGCTCGTGCACCAACCAGTGGCTGCCGTCTGCAACACGTTGCAAAGTTAAATCGGGGATGTAGTCTTCCAAACCATCGATCAAACCGGGTGGCAAAGCGATGTCTTGCATGCCCCACAGCACCAAGGTGGGCACCAAAATATCCAACATGGACTTGGGCAAGGTGATGGCTGCCGCAGCGGAGTCGTCCTTACGAGGTGGTCGCAGTGGAGAAGCGCGGTAGTAGTTGAGTGCCCCCGTTAAACCTTGCGACCACACCTCGCGGTACTGCGCTTTGACGCTGTCGGTCAGCCACGCATACGGGCCATCCACAGCGCCCATGTTGGTGAAGAAAGCCCATAAACGGCGGTAGTCGTCCTCAGCCAGCAAACTTTCAGCGTCCGGTCGAATCAGGAAATTCATGTAGGCGCTGGCGGCTTGTTGCTCGGGGCTGGACTGCAACTCACGCAAAAAAGTGCCTGGGTGCGGTGAGTTGATGATGGCGAGCTTGGCCATGGTCTCGGGGAACTGGTTGGCCATGTTCCAAGCCACGGCGCCACCCCAGTCATGGGCCACAAGACAAGCCAAGGGCTGTTGTGGCGACAAAAGGTCTTTCAAAGCGACCAAGTCTTGGACCAAGTGTTTGGCGCGGTAGGCCGCGACATCGCTGGGTGCGCTAGACCCTGCATAACCGCGTAGATTGGGGGCGACACAGAAGTAGCCGCCATGCTCAGGCGCAGAGAAAAAATCCAGCATCTCATCCCACACAAACGCAGCTTCAGGAAAGCCATGCAAAAACAGCATCAGGGGGCGGCCTTGCACGCCGGCCATGCGGCAGTCCAAAGTGATGCCGTTGGACAGGCT
>CAMDKR010000167.1 GCA_945901225.1 Bordetella parapertussis
AACAAGAAGCCATGCAATCCCTGAGCCAAAACTCAGGCAACGCCGGCACCACCAGTTTGGGCGCTTTGCTGCGCGCCAAGCTTGACACTGGCGAGAAGTAAGCCCCACACATGGGCTCCCCACAGAGCCCTGTGTGATACCCGCGCCACCTGCCAGTTATTGCAACTGTCAGGTGGTCATTTCAAGGTTCATACAAAGTAGTAACTATGACCCGAAGTGATTTGGTAGAAGAATTGGCAGCACGGTTTCCTCAGTTGGGCCAGCGTGACGCAGAATTTGCCGTCAAAGCTTTGCTGGACGCGATGAGCGAAGCCATGGTCAAAGGGCACCGCATCGAGTTGCGCGGCTTTGGCAGTTTTTCTGTAAACCGTCGGCCTCCCCGCATGGGTCGCAACCCGCGCTCAGGCGAGGCTGTGGCCATCCCCGAAAAACGGGTGCCGCATTTCAAGCCAGGCAAAGCATTGCGCGAAGCGGTTGATGTGCGTACCCAGCAACTTCTCAAAGGCAACACACCTTAAAGCCTAGAATGGCTTGATTCACAGGGGCTCGTCTTGAAACAATTCTTATGGCTGCTGCAGTGGACACTGAAAGCGGCCATTTTTTTGATGCTGTTTGCTTTCGCCTTGAACAACCAAGACGATGTACAGGTGCATTTCCTGTTTGGCCTGCAATGGCGCTCACCCATGGTGTTGGTGTTGCTGGCCTTTTTCGCCGCCGGTGTGGTGGTCGGCGTCTTGGGCATGGTGCCTCGCTGGTGGCGCCAACGCCGATTGGCGCAACAAGCCGTTCAAGTGGCCCCCAACACGGCCACGCCTACAGCAACCAAGGCTCCACCCTCGGCGCCAGATATTCCTTACGGCCCCTGACAGCCATGGATTTGGACATCAGCTGGATTTTTTTGGGGCTGCCTGGCGCATTTTTGCTGGGCTGGGTGGCGTCGCGCTTTGATTTACGCCAGCTGCGCATGGAAAACCGCAGCAACCCCAAAGCCTATTTCAAAGGCTTAAACCACTTACTCAACGAGCAGCAAGACCAAGCGATTGATGCTTTCATTGAAGCGGTACAGCGCGACCCCGACACCTCTGAATTGCATTTCGCCTTGGGTAATTTGTTTCGCCGCCGTGGCGAGTACGAACGTGCTGTGCGCGTTCACCAACATTTGCTCTCGCGGGGTGACATCAGCGAGGCGGACCGCCAACGAGCGCAGTACGACCTCGCCATGGACTATGTCAAAGCGGGCATCTTGGACCGTGCAGAAACTGCGCTGCGCGCTTTGCAAGACACGCCCTTGGCCGCACAGGCTTTGTTGGCGCTCTTGAGCATTTACGAGCGAGCTCGCGACTGGCGACAAGCGGCCGAGGTGTCGCGTCAACTCGACCAAGAAGGCCAAGGCCAATTTGACACCCGACGCTCGCACTACCTGTGTGAACTAGCAGAACAAAGCAAAGACAGCCAAGAGGTTCACGCGCTGCTGCAAGAGGCCGTGACCTGCGCCCCACAACACGCCAGACCGCGCATCGCCTTGGCGCATTGGCTGCGTGATCATCAAGACACCCTGCAAGCCTGTGAGCAGTTGCAACAACTGGCCCATGACATCCCTTCCGCACTGCCCTTGATCGCTGCTGACTTGGCGCAACTCGCACCGCAGGTGCGACGTGAGGCAGCGGTGTTGCAAATGCTGCAAGAGGGTTACGCCCAGTTGCAAAGCTTGGATGTGCTCGATGCCGTGGTGGCACTTGAGACGCAAATGGGGCACAGCCAAGGACGGGCGCATTACGCCGCGCATTTGCACAAACACCCTTCTCTGATTGCCGCCAGCCAATGGCTGGCCGGTGCGGGGCTGGATCCTGAACAACAACCGCAAGTTCAACGCGCCTTGGACCATGCCGTTAAACCCCTGCGCCGCTACCGCTGCGCTGCTTGTGGCTTTGAGGCTTTGCACCATTTTTGGCAATGCCCTGGCTGCCAAGCATGGGACAGTTATCCTGCACGAAGAATTGAAGAACTGTGATGAAGCTTTGTACCCTTGAACACCTGCACAACACCCAAGTGCTTGTCGTCGGCGATGTCATGCTCGACCGCTATTGGTATGGCGCAGTCGACCGCATCAGTCCTGAGGCGCCTGTGCCGGTGGTGCGAGTCACCCGTGAAGAAGAGCGCTTGGGCGGTTGCGGCAATGTGGCTTTCAACGTGATCAGCTTGGGCGCGCAAGCGTCTTTACTCAGCGTGGTGGGTGAAGACGAGAACGGCGACAAACTGGTCAAACAGCTAGAGAAAAGCGGCATCCACGCCCACTTGGATCGTGACGCGCAACTGCAAACCACGGTCAAGCTGCGCATTATTGGTAGACAGCAGCAACTGCTTCGCGCCGATTTCGAAAGCGAGCCGCAGTCAGAGGTGCTGGCCAACCTTACCCGTCAATTTCACAGTTTGTTGGGACAACACCAAGCGGTGCTGTTTTCCGACTATGGCAAGGGCGGCTTGACACACATCTCCGACATGATTGCCACGGCAAGGGCTGCCAAGCTGCCGGTGCTGATCGACCCTAAAGGCAGCGACTATTCGCGTTACGCAGGGGCCACCGTTATCACACCCAACCGCGCTGAGTTACAACAAGTCGTTGGGCGCTGGCGCGACGAACACCATTTGTTGAGCATGGCGCAAAACCTGCGCGAAAGCTTAAAGCTAGACGCCTTGCTGCTGACCCGCAGCGAAGAGGGCATGAGTTTGTTTGACGCCCAAGGCGTGAGCCATGTGCCGGCACAAGCCCGCGAGGTATTTGATGTCACGGGGGCAGGCGACACCGTCATCGCCACCTTGGCCACGCTGTTGGGTGCTGGCATGCCGCTACGCGACGCCCTCCCTTGGGCCAACAAGGCTGGCGGCATTGTGGTGGGCAAGTTTGGTACCGCCGGGGTGACTTACCAGGAGTTGTCTGCATGAAAATCGTTGTCACCGGCGCCGCTGGTTTTATTGGCAGCAATATCGTCAAAGGTTTGAACCAACGAGGTTTCACCGACATCATTGCGGTGGATGACTTGCGCGATGGCGAGAAGTTTCGCAACCTGGCAGACTTGCACATCGCAGACTACATCGACCACACCGTGTTTTACGAGGCCTTTGCCAAACGCGAGTTTGGCAAGGTAGAGGCAGTGTTCCATGAAGGCGCTTGTAGCGACACCATGGAGACCGACGGCCAGTTCATGATGAGCAACAACTATGGCGTGTCGTGCCAACTGTGGACCGCCTGTCAGGCACAAGGTGTGCGTTTGCTCTACGCCTCTTCGGCGGCTACCTACGGGGGGTCTAGCAGCTTTGTGGAAACGCCCGAGTTTGAGAAACCGCTGAATGTTTACGGCTACTCCAAACTGCTGTTTGACCAACGGATGCGCCGTGAAATGGGCAGCGACTTTGCCAAGAACACCGCGCAAGTGGTGGGGTTTCGCTACTTCAATGTCTATGGCCCGCGCGAGCAGCACAAAGGTCGCATGGCCAGCGTGGCGTTTCACCAGTTTCACCAGTTGCGAGAGCAAGGCCATGTCAAGCTTTTTGCCGATTACGGTGGTTATGCCGCAGGCGAACAAGAGCGCGACTTTGTGTTCATCGACGATGTGGTGGC
>CAMDKR010000168.1 GCA_945901225.1 Bordetella parapertussis
ATTCCTTGAGGGCCTGTGGCACAAAGGCCAAGGTATAAGCCAGCTCAGAGCTCATCGAGCGTGACCTTGATCACGGGTTCACCGGCACGCGCATCGGCAATGGCGTTGAGCTCCATGTCCTCCAAGCGGTCGATCAGCGCCTCATAGGCACCCGCAGGCACGCAATAAAAAGCGGGCGCATTGCGGTTGAGGATGGCCACCGTCTGGCCCTGCCCCGCTGATACCGTGCCCATGGGGTTTTTCTTCAGTTCGGACACACTGGCCGTGACCGTGGCATAAATCAAGTTAGACATGACCAACCTCAAAAGACCTGTTAAAGGTGCTTATTTTCGTACTCTAAAGCGGGTTCGTCAACCGCATACGAATAGCGATCGCCATTGTGAGGCCTGAAAGGCCGTGGCAATTCCGCACATAAAAAAGAAATCTTTAATGCTTATTTGATCATTTAAGTTGATACATTGATGGCATTTTTAAGGAGAAAACATGTCCGCCTTTGACAACGCCCAACGCTTTTTTCACGCTTGCGAAACCCCATTGGGCTGGGAGGGCTGTCAAGCCTATGTCGCCGAGGGCGCGAGCTTTGTGGCCCAAAGCGAGCCTTTGGTCGAGGTCAAGACGGTGCAGGCTTACTGCGAGTGGATCAAGGGCTTTGGCACCGTCACCGCCGCTGGCGCACAATATGAATTGCACGCCCAGGGCTTTGACGAGGCCAAGCGCGAAGCGGTGTTTTTTGCCACCTACCATGCCACCCATGTGGGCGAAGGCGGCCCGGTGCCAGCCACCCACCAAACCACCCACTCCCACTATGTCTATGTCTTGACCATGGATGCCAACGATCAGGTCGCACACATGGTCAAGGTGTGGAACGCCAGTTGGGCCATGCGTGAGTTGGGTTGGATGTAAGGGGCTGAAGTGGCTGCTTGGCACCAAACCCTGGGCGGCTGTGTGCTGTGCTGGCTGGCCACGGCGGATGCAGAGGGGCAGCCCAATGTCTCACCCAAAGAGGTCTTTGCTGTTGTCGATGAACAGCATCTGGTCATTGCGCACATTGCGTCGCCCATCAGCGTCAGAAACATCCAGCAAAACCCCAAGGTGTGCGTCAGCCTGATTGACATCTTTGTGCAAAAGGGTTGGAAGCTGTTGGGTCGCGCACAGTATGTGCATTCAAGTGACGAGTTGTTTGATGGCTATGCCAAGCCTTTGCTTCCCATGGCAGGGGACCAATTCAACATTCAAGGCGTGTTCTTGGTGACGGTGGATCAAGCCCACCCCATCATTGCCCCGAGTTACCGTTTTTATCCAGACACCACCACGGAGCAAGCGCAAATCGAGGCGGCGATGAAGACCTATGGCGTTGTGCGGGGTGCTTAGCTTGCTTCGTCAGTTTGCTTCGTCGCTGCGCTCCTCGCAATGACCGCTCCTAGCAATGACAATATGAGTCATTGCGAGCGCTGCCTTTAGCCGCGAGGAGCAGAGCGATGCGGTGGGAAGCCATCTAAAACCTCGGCAAATCCGGGTGGCTGATTTGCCCACCGCGCACCAGCATCTTGCCGTACTCGGCGCAGCGTTGCAGGGTGGGAATCACCTTGCCAGGGTTGAGCAAGCCTTGCGGGTCGAAGGCGCGTTTGACGCCAAACATTTGCTCGTTTTCAGCGGCTGAAAACTGCACGCACATGGAGTTGAGTTTTTCCACGCCCACGCCGTGCTCGCCGGTCACCGTGCCGCCCATGGCGACGCTGGTCTCCAGTATGTCTGCCCCAAACAGCTCGCAGCGGTGCAGCTGGTCGGGGTCGTTGGCATCAAACAAAATCAGCGGGTGCAAATTGCCATCCCCTGCGTGGAACACATTGGCGCAGCGCAAGCCATACTTTTTTTCCATCTCGGCAATCGCCAACAAAATATCTGCCAAGCGTTTGCGCGGGATGGTCGAGTCCATGCACATGTAGTCGGGGCTGATGCGACCGCTGGCGGGAAACGCGTTTTTGCGTCCGCTCCAAAACCGCAAGCGCTCAGCTTCGTCTTTGCTCACCGCAATGGCCGTCGCGCCGCAGCCTTGCAGCACCGCGCTCATGCGGCCAATTTCCTCTTCCACTTCCTCGGGCGTGCCGTCGCTTTCGCACAGCAAAATCGCCTCGGCATTCAGGTCGTAGCCTGCATGCACAAAGTCTTCAACGGCCGCCGTCATGGGCTTGTCCATCATCTCCAAACCGGCAGGGATGATGCCCGCCGCAATCACCGCGGCCACGGCGTCACCGGCTTTGCGCAAGTCGTCAAAACTCGCCATGATGCAGCGCGCCAACTGGGGCTTGGGTGTGAGTTTGACCGTGACTTCCAGGGTGATGGCCAGCATGCCCTCGGAGCCGACCACCAAGGGCAGCAGGTCCAAGCCAGGCGCGTCCAGGGCGTCGCCGCCAAATTCGATGGACTCACCGTCCATGGTGAAGCCCTTGACCTTCAACACGTTATGCAGGGTCAGGCCGTATTTCAGGCAATGCACGCCGCCGGAGTTTTCCGCGACATTGCCACCAATGGTGCAAGCGATTTGGCTCGATGGATCAGGCGCGTAATACAGCCCCAAAGGTGCCGCGGCTTCGCTGATGGCCAGGTTGCGCACACCACCTTGCACCACCGCGGTTCGGCTGTGCACATCCATCTTCAAAATTTTGTTGAACTTGGCCAAGGACAAGGTGACGCCTTGGGGATGGGGCATGGCGCCGCCCGACAAACCGGTGCCCGCACCACGTGCCACCACGGGCACACCCAGGCGATGGCAGGTGCGCAGCACCGCTTGCACTTGATCGTAGGTTTCAGGCAGCACCACGCACATGGGGCGTTGGCGGTAGGCGGTCAGGCCATCGCACTCATAAGGCGTGGTGTTTTCGCTGGAGGACAGCACCGCGTGGGCGGGCAGCACGGCGCGCAGGGCGGCCACAGCTTGCACACGCAAGGCTTCTGGCGACATGAGGGAGGCTTGTTCAGCCGAGGTGACAGCGTTCATCGGGCTATAGACAACGGGAAAACCGCTACTGTAACGGCGACGAGCTTTCAAGGCTTGCCAAGGGATTTCAGGGTTTCTTCAATCACATCGCCATTGGCTTGGGTAATGCGCAGGCGAGCCGGCACATAGCCATAGGCAGGGCTGAGCCATAGCTCGAGTTTTTGGTCGTACTCGTTGCGCGGGATTCTGTGAATTTTCAAGCTGTCAATTTCGCCCAAGGGCAGTTTGATTTTTTCTGGCCCCAGCACCGCAAATGTCCACACCTCGGCTTGCTTGGCCGACACCACCTGAAAGCCAAACTGCTGACCGTCGGCCCGCAAGCTGGGCGTACCCGCCATGGCCCCCGCCAACTGTACAAACAGACTGACGCGGTCTTGTGCGCCTTCTTCGATGGCTTGACTGGGCGTGTTGGCGCTGTAAATCAACATGCCCTTGGCGCGGTCGAAATGCGCCGCCTGCTCTTGGCGGAATTGATCGCCAAAACGCGTGGGCAGCAAGCCGGTGACACCCATCTGTCCTGCGCTGGTTTGGCTGCGGCTACCAAACAAAAACGCTTTAATTTCGTGGCGCAGTTGGTA
>CAMDKR010000169.1 GCA_945901225.1 Bordetella parapertussis
GTGTAGCGGCGGTAGTTTTCTTTCACCACACCTGCGCAGGTGGGGCAGGGGGTGGTGAGGGTGGCGTAGTCGCCGGGGATGGTGTCGCGGTCGTATTCCTTGGCTTTTTTCACCATGCGCCCGGTCATCTCGGCGATGTCTTTCATGAAGTCTTCTCGCGACAACTGGCCTTTTTCCATTTGCGAGAGCTTGAACTCCCAGTCGCCGGTGAGGTCGGCGCGTGAGAGTTCTTCGACCCCCAAGCCACGCAAGAGCGTCATCAGCTGGAACGCTTTGGCGGTGGGGATGAGTTCACGCCCCTCACGCAACATGTATTTTTCGTTCAGCAAACCCTCGATGATGGACGAGCGCGTGGCAGGTGTGCCCAAGCCTTTTTCTTGCATGGCTTCGCGCAGCTCGTCGTCTTCCACTGTTTTGCCGGCACCTTCCATCGCACCCAACAAGGTTGCCTCGGTGTAGCGTGCGGGTGGGCGGGTTTTCAGGCCCTTGGGGTCGGCTTCACTCACTTTGGGCTTTTCGCCCGCTGCGAGCTTGACCAAAATCTTGCCGGACTCTTTGTCTTCTTCCTCGTCCACTTCTGTGCCGTAAATCGCTTGCCAGCCCGGCTCCACCAGCACGCGGCCGGTGGTTTTAAAGTGGTGGCTCTTGCCCGCTGCTGCTACTTGGCTGATGCGGGTGGTGTCCATGAACTGCGCAGCGGGGTAGAACACCGCGATGAAGCGGCGCACCACGAAGTCGTAGAGCTTTTGCTCGGCATCCGACAAACCGCTGGGTGCTTCGAGCGTGGGGATGATGGCAAAGTGGTCGCTGACCTTGGCGTTGTCAAACACCTTTTTGCTGGGCTTGATGTAGCCCTGCGCGATGGCGGTTTTGGCAAACGGTGCCAAATGGCCCATGCCGCTGTTGGCCAGCATTTGCATGGTGTCTTTGACCGTGGGCAGGTAGTCCTCGGGCAGGTGGCGCGAGTCGGTACGCGGGTAGGTCAGGGCCTTGTGGCGCTCGTACAGGCTTTGTGCCAAGGAGAGCGTGGTTTTGGCCGAGAAGCCAAAGCGGCCATTGGCCTCGCGCTGCAAAGTGGTCAGGTCGAACAAACCCGGGCTGCCTTTGCTGCTGGGCTTGCTTTCTTCGGTGACGGTGGCGGTTTGGTTTCGCACCGCGTCGGCAATGGCTTGTGCTTCGCTCACAGACCACACACGGTCTTCTTTGATCTCTTTGTCGTCGGCGTTGGCTTTGTGCGTGGGGTTGAACCATTTGCCCGCATAAGCGCCGGCCGTGGCGGCAAAGCTGGCGTGGATTTCCCAGTAGTCGCGGCTGATGAACTTCCTGATCAGCTCTTCGCGCTCGACCACCACCGACAGCGTGGGCGTTTGCACCCGACCGACGGTGGTGAGGAAGAAGCCACCATCGCGCGAATTGAAGGCGGTGAAGGCGCGGGTGCCGTTGATGCCCACCAGCCAATCGGCTTCGGAGCGGCTGCGAGCGGCGTCGGCCAAGCCTTGCATTTGTTTGCTGGTACGCAAGCTGCCAAAGCCGTCGCGGATGGCTTGCGGCGTCATGGACTGCAGCCACAGGCGTTTGACCGGTTTGTCCAAAGGCTTTTTGCCACCGGCGTACTGCTCGATCAAACGGAAGATGAGCTCGCCCTCGCGCCCCGCGTCACAGGCGTTGATGATGGCGCTCACATCTTTGCGTTTGGCTTGCTTGACCACCGCCGCCAAACGCGATTTGGTTTTGTCGACGGGCTTTAAGTCAAAGTAAGGCGGGATGACCGGCAGGTGCGCAAAGCTCCACTTGCCGCGCTTGACGTCAAACTCTTCGGGCGCTTGGATTTCCACCAAATGCCCCACCGCGCTGGTGACCACAAAGGTGTCGTTCTCGAAATGATCGTCGTGCTTTTCAAACTTGCCCGCGCTGGGTGTGAGGGCGCGAACGATGTCTTGTGCCACAGAGGGCTTCTCGGCGATGACCAGTGTTTTGCTCATGAAAAATGACTTCCTTGTGTTGCCTTGTGCCTGGGGCTTTGCGGGTCATGGCATGACCCTACAATGCGCCTCTCGTACGCGCACGCGCGCGCACGCATGTGCATGTGTATAAATTAACAGAGTTTTGACCTTGTCCAAAAACCCCTCCGTTTTGCCCCCATCGGGTCGTCGCATTCAAACCCGTCGTTCGGGCGTGCATGGCAAGGGCGTGTTCGCCGTTCAGCCCATCGCCCAAGGCGAGAAGGTGATTGAATATGTGGGCGAAGTCATCACCTGGAAAGAGGCCGATCGGCGCCACCCGCACGACCCCAAAGACCCCAACCACACCTTTTACTTTCACCTCGACGACAAACATGTCCTCGATGCCTTGTACGGTGGCAACTCATCGCGCTGGATCAACCACGCCTGCGAGCCCAACTGTGAAGCCGATGTGGAAGACAAGCGGGTGTTCATCAAAGCGCTGCGCGACATCCAGCCGGGTGAAGAACTCAATTACGACTATGGCTTGGTCATCGACAGCCCACTGACGCCTGAGCTCAAGGCCGAATACGCCTGCTGGTGCGGGGCGCCCAGTTGCCGCGGCACCATGCTGGCCAGCAGCGACGACGAGAAAAAATCCAAAAAGAACAAAAAGAAAAAGGATAAAAAGCGCCAGAAGTCCAAAGATAAACGCCGCGAACAACGGCGCAAGTCCAAATCAACCGAGCAAGGCTAAAGCCGATGTCGGCGTTGCCCCCTTGGAACGACCAGGCGGTGCAAGCCCTCACGAGCAGCGTTCACCGCCTTTGCCCCGACGCCTGCGTCGAGGTGGTGGCGCAAATCGACTCCACCAACAGCGAATTGATGCGCCGTGGACCTGTGCGCGACAACCCGTCCACCTTGTTGGTGGCCTTGTCGCAATCCGCTGGTCGGGGGCGCATGGGGCGGGCCTGGCAGTCACAACCCGGTGCAGGGTTGACCTTTTCCTGGGGCATGCACTTGGCACCCACCGATTGGTCGGGCTTGTCCTTGGCCGTGGGCCTGGCCTTGGTGGATGCCTTGGACCCAGATGGGCAATGGGGCTTGCAGCTGAAGTGGCCCAACGACCTGTGTTGGCAAAGCGCTGGCGCGGTGCGCAAGCTGGGTGGCATCTTGATCGAAACCCAAATGGCAGCCGCCAGCGCTGAAACACCGGCGCGGCGCTGGTGTGTGGTGGGCGTGGGCTTGAACTTGCAAATGCCCCAGATCAGCACCTCTGGCTTGGCCCCGGGGGGTTGGAACGAGATCACCGGTGAGTCCGCGCCCCATGGCCCCGACATCTTGCAAGCCTGCATGGCCGCCTTGGTACCGGCCTTGCGGGCCTTTGAGGTGCACGGCTTTGCGCCCTTGGCCGAGCGTTTGGCCCAGCGCGATGCCTGGCGCGTTCAAACGGTGGTTCTCAGTTATGGTCGCTCTGGCACCGCGCAGGGGGTGGATGCCCAAGGCGCGTTGCGGGTGCAAACGGCCCAAGGGCTGCAGTCGGTGCACAGCGCCGAGGTGAGTGTGCGC
>CAMDKR010000170.1 GCA_945901225.1 Bordetella parapertussis
ACTGGTTTGAAAACCGTGCGCGTTGAAATGAAAGACGGCAAGCTCACCGAAGTGCCTGGCACCGAAGAAATCCACAAAGCCGATATGGTGCTCTTGGCCATGGGCTTCACCAACCCCGTGGCCAGCGTGCTCGACGCCTTTGGTGTGGACAAAGACAACCGTGGCAATGCCAAAGCCCACACCGAAGAGGGTGGCTACATCACCAATGTGGCCAAGGTGTTTGCGGCTGGTGACATGCGCCGTGGCCAGTCGCTGGTGGTCTGGGCCATCCGCGAAGGCCGACAGGCTGCCCGCACCATCGATCAGTTCCTGATGGGTGCGAGCGAGCTGCCGCGTTAAAGTAGCGGTACATGTCCTCCTCCCCATCCTTGGTCGTTTTGCGCGACCTGCACTTCGGATACGGTGACCGCCCCATTTTGGAAGGCGTCACTTTGGAGGTGCCGCGCGGCAAAATCACCGCGCTCATGGGCGCCTCGGGGGGCGGTAAAACCACGGTGTTGCGCTTGATTGGCGGTCAGTACAAAGCCCAGTCGGGCAGTTTGTTGTTTGACGGTGAAGAGGTTTCTCAATTCAGTCATACGCAGCTGTATGCCGCTAGGCGGCGCATGGGCATGTTGTTTCAGTTTGGCGCTTTGTTCACCGATATCAGCGTGTTTGACAACGTGGCTTTCCCCTTACGCGAACACACCGACATACCCGAATCCATGGTGCGCGACATTGTCTTGATGAAGCTCGAAGCAGTGGGTCTGCGTGGCGCTCGAGATTTGCTGCCCAGCGAAATATCGGGTGGCATGGCGCGGCGGGTGGCTTTGGCCCGTGCGATTGCTTTGGACCCCGAGTTGGTGATGTACGACGAACCCTTCGCGGGCTTGGACCCGATTTCTTTGGGCACAGCCGCACGCTTGATTCGCCAGTTGAACGATGCCTTGGGCTTGACCAGCATCGTGGTCTCGCACGATTTGGACGAGACCTTTGCGATTGCCGATCAAGTGATTGTGTTGGCCAATGGCCGCATCGCCGCGCAAGGCACACCCGACGAGGTGCGTCAAAGCCGCGATCCCTTGGTGCATCAGTTTGTCAGCGCCGCACCCGATGGGCCGGTGCGTTTCCATTACCCCGCCGCTGAGGCTGCCAAAGACTTTGGCGTGGATGTGCAAGGGGGGCGTTCATGATCTTCAAAGGTCTTGCCCATATCGGTTGGTCCACCCGCGTGTGGCTGGCCGACATCGGCCACGCTGCACGCTTGTTTGTTCGGTTGCTTTCCTTTGCGCCCGACTGTGTGCGCCGCTTTGGATTGGTGCGTGACCAAATGCATTTTTTGGGTAATTACTCCTTGGCCATCATTTCGGTCTCGGGCTTGTTCGTCGGTTTTGTGTTGGGCTTGCAGGGCTACTACACCTTACAGCGTTATGGTTCGGCGTCTGCTTTGGGTTTGTTGGTGGCGCTCAGCTTGGTGCGAGAGCTGGGTCCCGTGGTCAGCGCACTCTTGTTTGCAGGGCGTGCGGGTACATCGCTGACCGCTGAGATTGGCTTGATGAAGGCTGGCGAGCAACTCAGCGCCATGGAGATGATGGCCATAGACCCCGTGCGGCGCATTTTGGCACCACGCTTTTGGGCTGGCGTGCTGGTCATGCCCATCTTGGCAGCGGTCTTCAGCGCCGTGGGTATTTTGGGTGGCTGGGTGGTCGGCGTCTTGATGATTGGCGTGGACAGCGGTTCGTTTTGGGGTCAGATGCAAAGCGGTGTGGATGTTTGGCAAGATGTGGGCAATGGCGTGATCAAAAGCTTGGTGTTTGGTATCACCGTCAGTTTTGTTGCGCTGCGCCAAGGCTTTGAAGCCCAGCCTACCCCCGAGGGCGTGGCCCGTGCCACCACCCGCACCGTGGTCATGGCATCCTTGAGTGTGCTGGCCTTAGACTTTGTCCTCACGGCTTTGATGTTTTCCATTTGAAGGGGCTGACAGAATGCAACGCTCGAACAACGATATCTGGGTAGGTTTGCTGGTGCTGATAGGCGCTGCAGCGCTGCTGTTTCTGGCATTGCAATCGGCCAATTTGCTCAGCTTGAGTTTCCAGAAAACCTATAACGTCTCAGCCATGTTCGACAACATCGGCGGTTTGAAAAAACAAGCGGCTGTCAAAAGTGCTGGCGTGGTGGTTGGCCGCGTCAAAGAAATCAACTTTGATGGCAACAGCTACCAAGCGCGGGTGGTCATGGCCATTGAAGTTCAACACCAATTTCCCAAAGACAGTTCGTTGAAAATCCTCACCAGCGGCTTGCTGGGCGAGCAGTACATCGGCATAGAGGCCGGTGCCGAAGAAAAAGTGTTGGCTGAAGGCGATAAAGTGCAAGACACCCAGTCAGCTGTGGTGTTGGAGAACCTCATCGGCAAATTCCTTTACAACAAGGCAGCCGAACCCGCTGCCCCTGAAAGCAAATAAGCATGCCCCGCCTGACTTCTACCCTACGCCTTTGCCTAGCAACTTTGTTGCTGGCCTTGGTGGGTTGTGCCAGCACTTCGGGCGGTAATCCGCTGGACCCGTTCGAAGCGACCAACCGAAAAGTTGATGCTTTCAATGAAAGCGTCGACCAAGCGGTGCTTAAGCCCGTGGCTAAGTCTTACAAAGACTACACGCCCGATTTATTGCAAACCACGGTTAAAAACTTCTTTGGCAACTTGCGCGATATGTGGTCGGTGGTCAACAACGGCCTGCAACTCAAGCCCAAAGAAACCGCGGAAACCGGTGCGCGGGTGGTGGTCAACTCCATCATTGGTTTGTATGGCTTGATTGATGTGGGCACGCCCATAGGCTTGCAAAGGCATTCGGCTGACTTTGGCCAAACCTTGGGCTATTGGGGCATGCCCTCGGGTCCTTATGTTGTGTTGCCACTGCTCGGGCCGTCCACCGTTCGAGACACTGCTGCGTTGTTGGTTGACCGACACGGCGACCCTTGGTCACAGATCAGTCCCGTGGCGTCTCGCAACCAAGGTGTGGCTCTGCGTTTGGTGGACAAAAGATCCCAATTTTTGGGCATGGACGACCGTTTGAATGAGGTGGCTTTGGACAAATACAGCTTTGTGCGCGATGCTTTTCTGCAAAAACGCCGTGCCGAGGTGCGCCGTGGCCCGCCCTCGGATGTCGACGAGTTAGAAGAAAAAAAATAATGATCTTGATAACAAAAGCAGCCCAAATAACCAATAATGCCAGTCATGTTTAAAGATTCTTAAGGTATGGCTATGTTTCTGCAAAAGCTATCTGCGCTCTCCACTTGGCTACTCAAGTTCTTCACCACGGCTCTATTGGGGCTGATGATTGCTTTGTGTTTGCCAGTGCAGGCCGCCTCACAAGCCCCTGACGTGTTTATGCAGCAGTTGTCCAATGAGTTGATGGAAGTGGTTCGCAAAGACCCTGCAGTCAAAGCCGGTGACATGCAAAAACTTGCCAATTTGGTGGACAACAGGGTGCTTCCCAATGTCAATTTCCAGCGCATGACCGCTTCTGC
>CAMDKR010000171.1 GCA_945901225.1 Bordetella parapertussis
GCGCCGGTTCTCTCGTCTTCAAGGCGCACAGCACCCGAAGTTGTTGCGACAGGCGTCATTTGGTGAATGGTTTTATTGATTTTCAAAGTGAAACGACCTGGCATGGCGCTGTCTGGCCACAGCATGATGGTTTGGCGGTTTTCGCACACCAACCTGCCGGTATGCACCTTGGCAGCAATGACCAGGATATCGGGAGAGGCCTCTTGTGCGCGAAGAACAGTGGAGACGAACATCAAACCCAATAATGCAAAAACGCTTGGTAAAAAATGTCGCATGTCGCTTCCTTTGTTCATGATTGGAAATACACCAAGGCATGCTCTGGCAAGGTTTGCCCCGTCGCATGTGCTCTTTCTAACACGGACCAAAAAAAGCGGTAACTGGCGCGGTCATGCAACTGGCCAGCCTGTTGTATGGGAGCCCAGTCGGCTTCAATGGCTGCTTGCACAATCTCCGCAGCTTGTTCAACCTCATCAGCTGAGGGTGAAAACGCCGCCAACAAGGGGCGTACTTGGCTTGGGTGAATGCTCCACATGCGGGTAAATCCAAACTCTTGAGCGGCGCGGCGCGCAGCGTTTTGCATCGCTTGGGCATCGTTGAATTCGGTCACCACGCAATGTGACGGCGTTTTGCCATGCGCGTGGCAAGCACTGGCAATCGCTAGCTTTGCGCGTATGACCAAGGGATGGCTGAACTGTCCCGCCACGCCCATGGCAGAGGCAGGTATGGCGCCACCATGGGCTGAGACAAAGTCCATCAAACCAAAACTCAAAGACTGAACGCGAGGGTGTGCAGCAATATCGAAAGCGTTATGCACCGCCAGCGGCGACTCAATCAGGGCATGCAAAGGCAGATGGGCGCCACCCGCCGCATCAATCGATCGCTGTGCTTGATCGATATCTGCCACGGTTTCCACCTTGGGCAACATGATGTGACGCCAGTGCGAGCTGGCTTGGCCGACCAAGATAGCAAGGTCTTGCTCAAAAGCAGGGTGGTCCACTGGGTGAACCCGCACAGCGACACGGGCCTCAGGGCTGGCACTTGTTGCCAAACTGACCACCAATTCGGCGTGGTCCCTCTCGCCGCCTACCCGCGCACCGTCTTCACAATCGAGGGTGACGTCCATGACGCACACGCCAAACTCTTGGAGTAACTCAGCCTGCAACTGCAGACTTTTGCGCATACGCGCCTCTACCCCACTGTAATGGTCACAAACAGGTAACACCATCGCGGCGGCTTGCGCACCCAGCAAGACCTCACGCGGATGTTTCATGTGTGTGTAAACCCGTCCTTGTTAAAGCAGATGCGCCACGCCAGCTTGCTCGTCGGTCAGCTCTTTGAGGGTTTTATCAATGCAGCTTTGGCTGAAAGCATCGATGGCCAAACCTTCCACCACTTTGTATTGACCGCCCTCACAGGTGACTGGAAAACCAAACATCACATCTTTGGGAATGCCATACCAGCCTTGCGAGGGGATGCCCATGGTGACCCATTGGCCATGGGTACCCAAGGCCCAATCGCGCATATGGTCGATCGCCGCATTAGCAGCGGAGGCAGCAGAAGACAGGCCACGCGCTTCAATGATGGCCGCTCCACGTTTGCCGACGGTGGGCAAAAACACCGTTTCATTCCACACATGGTCGTTGATCATGTCTTTCACCGATGCGCCATCGATGGTGGCAAAGCGGTAATCGGCGTACATGGTGGGGGAATGGTTGCCCCACACGCACAGCTTGTGGATGCTTGCTACAGGCTTACCGGTTTTGGCGGCTATTTGGCTCAAGGCTCGGTTGTGGTCCAAGCGCAGCATGGCGGTGAAGTTGCCGGGCTTTAGGTCAGGGGCAGACTTCATGGCGATGTAAGCGTTGGTGTTGGCGGGGTTGCCCACCACCAATACTTTGACGTTGCGTGAGGCCACGGCATTCAGCGCTTTACCTTGCGCAGTGAAGATCGCGCCATTGATGGCCAACAGTTCTGCGCGCTCCATGCCAGGCCCGCGAGGACGCGAACCCACCAACAAGGCGTAATCCGTGTCTTTGAAAGCCGTCATGGGGTCGGCATGTGCCTCCATGCCTGCCAACAAGGGAAAGGCGCAGTCCTCCAACTCCATCATCACGCCTTTGAGGGCTTTTTGCGCTTTTTCGTCAGGGATTTCAAGCAGTTGCAAGATCACAGGTTGGTCTTTGCCCAGCATTTCGCCAGAGGCGATACGGAACAACAAGGCGTAGCCAATTTGGCCTGCAGCGCCTGTGACGGCAACGCGAACGGGTGGTTTACTCATGACAATCTCCGAGACAAATTAAAACAAAAATATGCAAATTGAAAGGTGTTAACAGCAAGACATGTGTCTTATAGAAGATATGATAACGTCTATGTTCTCTTCTTTTCTGACAAGCCACATTTCTCTGCACCATGAGTACTGAAACCAGCCTCGCTCCCTCTGCACCTCTTGCAGGGATTGCGCCTGCCTTCAGTCCACTTTATCAGCAGATCAAGGCGCTGGTTTTGCAAAGCCTGCAAAGCGGTGAGTGGAAGCCAGGCGAACCCATTCCCAGCGAATTCGAATTGGCGGCCCGCTACAAAGTCAGCCAAGGTACGGTGCGCAAAGCCATTGACGAATTGGCGCAAGACAATTTGCTGGTACGTCGCCAAGGCAAGGGCACTTTTGTGGCCACCCACGCCGAACAACAAGTTCAGTACCGTTTTTTAAAGCTCAAACCCGACCAAGGCGACCTCAACAGCCAAGGACCGGCACAGCGGTTCATCATCGACTGCAAACGCACCAGAGCCAACAACGATGTGGCCAAAGCTTTGCGTCTGCGCGGCGGCGATGCTGTGTTGCAACTTCGAAGGGTGCTGTCTTTTGGTGGCGTTCCCACGATTTTGGAAGAAATCTGGCTGCCAGGTGGTCCCTTCAAAGGTTTGACCGCTGAACGTTTAAGCGCAGACCAAGGTCCCATGTACGCTTTGTTTGAAACCGAATTTGGCATTCGCATGGTGCGAGCGCAAGAGCGCTTAAGAGCCGTCAACCCCAGCGATGAAGAGGCGAAGTTACTGAAGATTGAAAAGCACATGCCCTTGTTGAGCGTGGAGCGATTGGCCTTCACCTACCACGACACACCCATGGAGTGGCGCCGAGGTATTTACCGAACCGACACCCACTATTACGACAATGAATTGAATTGAATCCCCTTAGCAGACTCTGTTGGCTGTCATTTTTGTGCATTGCAATAGAATCAAAATCAACCAGTCCTTGAAACCTTAGCCCAGATGTTCAAAAGCGCATTACCAAAAGCCAGAAAGCTAAACCAATGACAGACCCCGTCCACAACAGGCCTGAATTCCGCAACATCAACGCGTTTGCGGACTTGCCCACCTACCGCTTACCTGCTGCTGGTTGGGTGTCCATCTTGCACCGTGTCAGTGGCGCACTCATGTTTTTGCTGTTGCCCTTCATCATCTGGCTGTT
>CAMDKR010000172.1 GCA_945901225.1 Bordetella parapertussis
TACATGTTCATCATGATGAACGCAGCCCGTTATGCGGTGGGCGTGCAAGGCATCGCGATTGCCGAGCGTTCTTACCAGCGTGCCGTGCAGTACGCCCGTGACCGCGTGCAAAGCCGCCCGGTGGACGGCAGCTTGCCCGCTGCTGGCCCCATCATTCACCACCCCGATGTGCGCCGCATGCTGATGACCATGCGTGCCTACACCGAAGGCTGCCGCGCCATGGCCGCCACGGCCGCTGCGGCCTACGACGCCTCCCACCACCACCCTGATGCCGAGGTGCGCAAGCAAAACGCCGCGTTCTATGAATTCATGGTGCCGCTGGTCAAGGGCTACAGCACCGAGATGAGCCTGGAGGTCACTTCGCTGGGCGTGCAGGTGCACGGCGGCATGGGCTTCATCGAAGAAACCGGCGCAGCGCAGTATTACCGCGATGCCAAAATCCTGACTATTTACGAAGGCACCACAGCCATCCAAGCCAACGACTTGGTGGGTCGCAAAACCTCCCGCGATGGCGGTAAAACCGCCAAGGCCATCACCGCCCAAGTGCAGCAAACCGTGGTGGCTTTGCAAGACCAAGGCAGTGCGGCGGCGTTGGCGATAGCCAAACGCCTTGAAGCGGCCTGTCAAGCCTTTGACGATGTGATTGATTTCATCGTTCACGCCGCTGCCCACGACCCCAACGCCGCCTATGCGGGCAGCGTGCCTTACCTGATGCTCGCTGGCAATGTGGTGGCGGGTTGGCAATTGGCCAAGTCTTTCTTGATCGCCCAAGAGACTTTGAGCCAGGGTGCGCCTGACGCCGCGTTTTTGCAAGCCAAGATGAGTACCGCAAGGTTTTACGCCGATCACATCCTCAGCAAAGTGCCGGGTGTGCGTGACGGCATTGTGGAGGGGGCGGCCAGCGTCACCGACATGGCTTTGGATTCTTTTTAGGAACTTTTATGTCTAAACTCCCCGCCGCACTGGCCTCGCTGAAGTTCCCCGTCATTGGGTCGCCGCTGTTCATCATCAGCACCCCTAAGCTGGTGATTGCACAGTGCATCAATGGCGTGGTGGGTTCCATGCCCGCTTTGAACGCCCGTCCTGTCTCACAACTTGACGAGTGGCTAGCCGAAATCACCGAGGCGCTGGCCGCGCACAACAAGGCGCATCCAGATAACCCCGCTGCGCCTTATGCCATCAACCAAATCGTGCACAAAAGCAATACCCGTTTGGAAGAAGACATGGCCATGTGCGTGAAGTACAAAGTGCCTGTCATCATCACCTCGTTGGGTGCACGGGAAGAAATCAACCAAGCCGCGCACAGCTACGGCGGTGTGGTGCTGCACGACATCATCAACAACAAGTTTGCCCACAAGGCGATTGAAAAAGGTGCGGATGGTTTGGTGGCGGTGGCTGCCGGTGCAGGTGGCCATGCAGGTGTGAAGAGCCCGTTTGCCTTGGTACAAGAAATTCGTCAGTGGTTTGACGGCCCCTTGGCGTTGAGTGGTTCCATCGCCAGTGGCAGTGCCATTTTGGGCGCATTGGCCATGGGTGCCGACTTTGCCTACATCGGTTCGGCCTTCATTGCCACCGAAGAAGCACGTGCTGCCCAAGAGTACAAGCAAAGCATTGTGGACAGCAACTCAGACGACATCGTCTACAGCAATTTGTTCACTGGTGTGCACGGCAATTACTTGGCACCTTCCATCCGTAACGCGGGCATGGACCCCGAGCAACTCCCCGAGAGCGACCCCAGCAAAATGGACTTTGGCGGGGACAAGTCCAAAGCATGGAAAGACATATGGGGTTGCGGCCAAGGCATTGGTGCGGTCAACAAGATTCAAACCACAGCAGCCTTTATTGACCAACTCAAGGCGGAATACGCGACAGCCAAGGCGCGTTTGCTGGCCTAGCAATCAGCCGAAGTGGCAGATGTAGTGATAAGCCTCGGCCACTTGGATATCAAAGGACGAATTGGCCGGCACTGAAAACTGCGTACCAGGACCTGAGGTTTTCCATTCGTTGCTGTCAGCCACTTTGTACTGGCAAGAGCCCGCCACGCATTCCATGATTTCCGCAGCAGCGGTGTTGAAGGTGAGGGTGGCGGCCAGCACCACGCCCACCGATTTTTTCTCGCCATTGGCCAGCGTCACTGTATGGCTGACGCACTTGCCATCGAAAAACACATTCGCTTTGGTGGCGACGCTGGCGCCTTGGAGTTGTTCGGTCACCATGGTCAGGCTTTCTTTTTGGATGGGGTTTTAACGGCCTTGGCAGCGCGCTCGTTTTTCAGGTTGGCGGCAATGCGCAAACGCAAAGCATTGAGCTTGATGAAGCCTCCTGCGTCGGCTTGGTTGTAAGCGCCGCCGTCGTCATCAAAAGTGGCGATGCGGGTGTCAAACAAGCTGTCGGTTTTGCTTTCGCGGCCTACGCACATGATGGTGCCTTTGTAGAGCTTTAAGCGCACCTTGCCGTTGGCGGTGGCTTGCGAGGCGTCAATCAAACCTTGCAGCAACTCACGCTCGGGGCTGAACCAATAGCCGTTGTAAACCAGCCTGGCGTAACGCGGCATGAGGTCTTCTTTGAGCGAAAGCACTTCACGGTCCAAGGTGATGGACTCGATGGCGCGGTGGCCCGACAGCAGGATGGTGCCGCCTGGTGTTTCGTAGCAACCACGGCTCTTCATGCCCACATAGCGGTTTTCCACTTTGTCCAAGCGGCCAATGCCGTGCTTGCCGCCCAAGCTGTTCAAGTGGGTCAGCACCTTGGCGGGGCTCATGCGAACGCCGTCAATCGCCACCACGTCGCCGTGCTTGTAGGTCAGTTCAATGACTTGCGGTTTATTCGGTGCTTTTTCGGGGCTGACGGTCAAGCGCCACATGCTGTCGTCGGGTGCGTAATTGGGGTCTTCCAAAATGCCGCCTTCATAACTGATGTGCAGCAAATTGGCGTCCATGGAGTAGGGCGCTGGGCCTTTGCGCTTGGCACCATCCACGGGTATGCCGTGTTGGTCGGCGTAGCGCATGAGCTTTTCACGCGAGAGCAAATCCCATTCACGCCAAGGCGCAATGATCTTTACATTGGGCATCAGGGCATAAGCGCCGAGCTCGAAGCGGACTTGGTCGTTACCCTTGCCGGTCGCGCCATGGCTGATGGCGTCGGCCTTGGTTTTGCGAGCAATTTCCACCAATCGCTTGGCAATGAGTGGGCGGGCAATCGAGGTGCCAAGCAGGTATTCGCCTTCATACAGCGCATTGGCGCGGAACATGGGGAAGACAAAGTCACGCACAAACTCTTCGCGCAGGTCTTCGATGAAGATGTTGCTGGGCTTGATGCCCATCTTGATGGCTTTGGCACGGGCCGGTTCAATTTCCTCGCCTTGGCCGATGTCAGCGGTGAAGGTGACCACCTCGCAGTGGTATTCGTCTTGCAGCCATTTGAGGATGATGGAGGTGTCCAAACC
>CAMDKR010000173.1 GCA_945901225.1 Bordetella parapertussis
CGGCGACGCCCGCCTTGGCGCAAGCTGAACATGGCTTGGAAATAGCCACGTAGCCAGCCCATATCAATAGGTTTGCGCAGCACATGGGTGCCTTGGGGCAGTTCGCCGTAGGTGGCAATTTCTGCATCCGATAAACCAGTGATCACAATTACAGCCATTTGCGAAAACAAGGGATGGGTATGCAACTGGCGCAGCATTTCCACGCCGTCAATGCCAGGCATTCGCAAATCGGTCAGCAGCACCTGGGGTTTGAGCACCGAGATATCGAGCAAAGCTTCAATGGCTGACGCGGTGATGGTCGTGTCGAGTGACAAGTCCCATTGGTCAAAGTGCATTTGAAACATGGTGCGGGTCATCTCATCGTCCTCGACCACCATGACTTTGAGTCGCTTGGTGTCTTGGTAATTGGCGTTGGGCGAGAGGCTGGCGCGGTTTTGGTAGTCCCGAATCGATTGAATGGAAATGCGGCGATGCCCGCCTTGGGTTTTCCAAGCCTCGAGTTCGTTTTTTTCCACCAAGGTTTGCACAGTGCCCACCGACAGGTTGAGCAGTTTGGCGGCGTAACTGGTGCCGCAGTATTCGTCGCTTGAATCAGGAATGGCTTTATGGCTCATAAAAAACTCCACAGTAAAAGGATGTGGCACCAAGTACCACTTTTTTATCATTTTACCGTAGAATTTGCCGGATCCTTAACTATTTAATACTTTAATGTTGTTTTTTGGGAATTATTTGAGCGCTTTATAGCGCACACGCTTAGGTTTGGCACCTTCTTCACCCAAACGTTTCTTTTTGTCAACTTCATACTCTTGGTAGTTACCATCAAAGAACGTCCAATGTGAATCTCCTTCACATGCCAAGATGTGGGTGGCGATGCGGTCCAAGAACCAACGGTCATGGCTGATGACCATGATGCTGCCGGCAAATTCCAACAAAGCATCTTCTAAAGCACGCAGGGTTTCCACATCCAAGTCGTTAGAGGGTTCGTCCAGCATCAGCACATTGCCGCCTGCAATCAGGGTTTTGGCCAAATGCAAACGACCGCGTTCACCACCTGAGAGGGTTCCGACACGTTTTTGCTGGTCGCCGCCATTGAAGTTAAAGCGTCCGCAATAAGCACGGCTGGCCATCTCAAACTTGCCCACGGTCAAAATGTCCAAGCCACCCGACACATCTTCCCAAACGGTTTTTTCATTGGCGAGGTCGTCGCGGTTTTGGTCGACAAAAGCCATCTTCACGGTTTGACCCAGCTTGATTTCGCCACTGTCGGGCTTCTCTTTGCCGGCAATCATGCGAAACAGCGTGGATTTACCCGCGCCGTTGGGACCGATGATGCCGACGATGGCACCCGCAGGCACTTTGAAGCTGAGGTTATCGATCAGCATGCGGTCGCCAAAGGACTTGCTGACGTTGGTGAACTCAATCACCTCATGGCCCAAGCGCTCGGCCACGGGAATGAAAATTTCTTGGGTTTCGTTGCGCTTTTGGTATTCAAAGTCAGACAACTCTTCAAAGCGAGCAATACGCGCCTTGCTTTTGGCCTGTCGGCCTTTGGGGTTTTGGCGCACCCAATCGAGTTCCTTTTTCAAGGCCTTGGCACGGGCTTCTTCGCCTTTTTGTTCTTTCTCTAGGCGGTCTTGCTTTTGTTCCAACCAAGTGGTGTAGTTGCCTTTGTAGGGAATGCCGTGGCCTCGGTCGAGTTCCAAAATCCATTCGGCAGCGTTGTCTAAAAAATATCTATCGTGGGTGATGGCCACCACGGTGCCAGAAAAACGCGCCAAAAATTGCTCTAGCCAATCCACCGATTCGGCGTCCAAGTGGTTGGTGGGCTCGTCAAGCAACAACATATCGGGGCGAGACAGCAACAACTGGCACAAGGCCACGCGGCGTTTTTCACCGCCTGATAAATGTTCAATCACCGCATCCCATGGCGGCAAGCGCAGCGCGTCAGCGGCGATTTCAAGTTGGTGCTCGCTGTTGTCGCTGCCGGCGGCGGCGATGATGGCTTCCAATTGACCTTGCTCGGCAGCCAGGGCGTCAAAGTCGGCGTTTTCTTCGGCGTAAGCAGCGTACACCTCTTCAAGACGGTTCTTGGCTTGTAGCACCTCTTCCATGCCACCCTCCACCGCTTCACGCACGGTTTGCTCGGGGCGCAGCTTGGGCTCCTGGGGCAAATAGCCGATCTTCAAACCGGCCATGGGAAACGCTTCGCCCTCGATTTCCTTGTCGATGCCCGCCATGATTTTCAGCAGTGTGGATTTACCCGAACCGTTCAAGCCCAGCACGCCGATCTTGGCGCCAGGGAAGAAGCTCAGGGAAATATCTTTCAGGATATGGCGCTTGGGCGGCACGATTTTGCCGACGCGGTTCATGGTGAAAACGTATTGGGACATGGAATGGACTCTCTGGGCTCTGCGCCACACGGTGTGGCGGCGGGAAAGGGGGATTATCTCTGCATGTCGTCATCGTGCAGCTCCCTTCAGAAGTTTCTGATTTTTTGCAACGGTTGACCGAACCGCGCTCATCTGATATCTTTAAGATATCTAACCCCTTAAAGGACTTAAGGATGAAAGCCTCAGCAGCCCAGATTGCCTTTCGTTACCGCCCGCAAGACAGCGCCACAGGCGTGACCCGCGAAACCACCAAACGCCTGGCAGAAGTGTTGGGTGTTGACGAAACGCAGGTGATTCATTTGGCGCTGCATGAACTGGCCACCAAATGTCTGCCTCAATACGAGCCTGATGAGGGGGCTTTGACCCAAGCCCAACTCAATCAGCTTAAAAAATCAGCGCCTAAGGCCAAGGGCGGTGTCCTGCGCAGTAGCCTGTTTGAACCCGAAAGCGCCTGATGCATTGGTGGCCTGAACCTACAGCAGGCGATATCGTCTGGTGCCACTTTCCTGACCACATACACCCCAAACCCAAACCACGCCCGGGGCTCCTTGTTTCAACCAAAGTAGATGATGAAAGCATGGTCTTCGTGAGCGTGGCCTATGGGACCAGCCAAAAAACAGACCGCCTCTATAGCGGGGAATTTCTAATCACCCAAAGTAAGCACCCAGCAGCCTACAGTAGCGCTGGGCTGAGTTACGACACGAAATTCAATCTCAAAAATATCCTTGAACTCCCGTTCAACGACGCTTTCTTTTCCGTTCCTCCCCATGCCCCCCATGGTCAATCACCCAAGCTAGGAACACTGCACCCGAGCATGGTCAGGATTGCAGCGGCCGCTTTCATGCGACAATAACTACCAGTTGACGCCACCAGTTGCTTCAACATCAGCGCTTCTGCTGGGGCTGGAACCAAACACTTCGTTTGACCTCTACCTGCCCAAATGTGTTTCCTCGGTCTTTAGCTGGCTGCCCTTTTTTGGCAGAACAGATCGAAACCCAAGCGTTGCCCAACCGCGCGCTCCTTTATGAAT
>CAMDKR010000174.1 GCA_945901225.1 Bordetella parapertussis
CCTCTGTGGTCGTCAACGCGGTGTTGGCCGGCAAAGGCAACTACGGCTTCAACGCCGCCAACGACACCTATGGCGACATGATCGAAATGGGTATCCTGGACCCCACCAAAGTGACCCGCACCGCGCTGCAAAACGCAGCCTCTGTGGCCTCTTTGATGTTGACCACCGAAGCCATGATCGCTGAAGCACCTAAAGATGATGCAGGCCCCATGGGCGGCATGGGCGGCGGTGACATGGGTGGTATGGGCGGCATGGGCGGCATGGGCATGTAATTGCTTCTTGTTGCCAGGCGCTCACAAGGCGCCGCTGCAATCCCCTCAACCCCGCAAGGTTCGCGCCTTGCGGGGTTTTTTTATGAGTCACTCAAGACAAAACCGAAGCGAGTGATGGAATGCGCCAGCCAGACAAGCTCTCCAAAGGCATCTGAGAGATTTGCTGCAGCTGCTGGTCAATTTCTCTTTCGCCTTGTTCAATCAAATGCGCCATGAACACGGATGCCACCCGCGAAAGCGCCTTGCTTTGTGTGTGCACCACAAACCAGCGGCGATTCAAGGGGTTGTTCGGCATGGGTACCACCGCCAGCAAGCCCGCACGCATTTCAAGCGCACAAGAATGCAAAGACAAGTAGGCTGGCGCCAAGCCAGCTATGCACATTTGTTTGATGGACTCATTGCTTGAGAGTTCAGACCCAATTTGCAGCTTCAAGCCTTCAGCTTTGAAAATATGCTCCAACGATGCTCGCGCACCTGAGCCCTTTTCCCGCACCAACATCCGCGCATTGGCCAGCATCGCCATGCTGACTTGGGGGTTCTTCATCAAAGGGTGATGCGGCGAGGCCAAAAAGGCCGTCGGGTTATTGGCAAAACTTTGGGCTATCACCTTGATGTCCTCGGGAGGATTTCCCATGACTGCCAAATCGATTTCATCGGCGGCCATGCTGCGCACAATTTCTTCTTTGTTGGCCACTTGCAATTTCAGTTTGACGCTGGGATGCGAATTCACAAAATTGACCAGCACATGCGGCAACCAGTACTCAGCGGTGGTCACCGCGCCTATGCGCAAAGTACCTGAAAAATCCCCTAGATACGACTCCATTTCATCGCTGATTTCTTGCCACAAGGTCAACATGCGCTCGCTCAAAACCAATAATTTTTGCCCCGCGTCTGTGAGCCGAACGCCGCGACCGGCGCGGCTGATCAACTTTGTGCCAACAGCGGCTTCGAGGTTGGCCAGTTGAATGGAGGTTGCCGATTGACTCAAAAAAAGCTCGGTGGCTGCCACGCTGACATTGCCAGAACGAGCAACTTTTTGGAAGGTGAGCAAGTGCTTGATATTTGATGATTTTTGAAGTGACATAGTGCTACTTATAGCGTTATTTAGGGCAAATGATATTTATTTTTTGCATATTAAGGTGTTAAATAATTAATTTTATTATTTCTTTGTTTGTATCTACCATGCACATCCCCCCCATACACCCTTTTGCGCAAACACCTCATGACAAAAGGAATTTTTCAACTTTGGAGACAACATGGACACAAAGAACGAACACAGCAGACGAGATTTTCTAGGCCTCACGGGTAAAGCCGGTTTATCAACCTTGGTGGCCAGCGCAGCGGGCATCAACCTAGGTGTTATCGATTTGGTCCACGCCGGATCCAAAAAGGTGACACCCTTCAGAATGGCCATGATCAGTGACTCTCATTTGTACAGTCAAGATGGCCACAAATTCGACTTGCAACTTGAAGATGCCGTCGCTCAGGTCAATGCATTAGAAATTCAACCTGACTTTGTGCTCTATGGTGGTGATATTGCGCAAAACGGAACCGAAGACCAATTGGCCAAGGGTAAAAAAATCTTGGCCAATCTGAAACCCAAAATGATGGTCATTCCTGGCGAACATGACTGGTACCTGGACATGGGTGCAGCTTGGAAAGGCATGTTTGGTCGGGACTACTGGTCTTTTGATCACAAAGGCGTCCATTTCATCGGCTTCAATTCCATTTTGGTCAAAGACTTCTGGACCGATAAGGGTCTGACCAACAAGCAACGCATGGAAGCCATGGAAATGCTCGAAGGACCCATTGGTGGACTGTGGGGAATTCAAGCTGAGCAATTGGAATGGCTGAAAAAGGATGTGGCTAAATTGTCACCAGACACACCGGTTGTCACCTTCAGCCATTCACCGCTGTGGGACTACTATCCCCGTTGGAATTTCCAAACTTCTGACGCACCAGAAATTCGCAAGATTCTGTCTAAATTTGTAAATGTGACATCGTTCCACGGCCACGTCCATCAAACCATTTACAACAAAATCGGCAACATGACCTCCATTGGTGCCATGAGCACTTCCTGGCCATGGCCTTATCCGCCTGTCAATGTTAAGTACCCTGAAAGCCAGCAATACCGTGCTGACCCAGGCAACGAACAAGACGGAATGGGAACTTTGCAAGCTTCGTTCAGTGCAAACGGCGGCAAAGCACAGCACTTGCCTTTCGCTGACTCACTTACGCCATTCCTCAAGAACGGCATAAAAATTTAAACACATTGTTGTTGTATGGCCCGCAGTAGGTCGGGCCGCTTTTTTGTTAATCCATAAAAGGAGGCGTTCATGAAAAAAAATAATATCCTCAAATCTTTGACTGGTTCCATCCTGTTAACGATTGCAACATCAGCGGTGTATTTTCAAGCTGGCGCGAGAGAACCTTTCACCAAAGAGGAACTCAAAGCGCAAGAAAAAAAGCTGCTTGCAGCAGTAGAAGAGGGTTACAACATATGGCACGGCAGTAACCCAACAACGCAAAACAACGGCTTGGCTTGTGGCAACTGTCATCCAGATGCTGCAGCGTCAAACCCACAAACCTTCCCCAAATACCACACTGCCTTCGACAGGGTGGTCACATGGCGTGAAATGGCGAATTGGTGCATCCAAAACCCCCAAGGTGGCAAGGTATTGGATGTGAGCGGGCCTGAAATGCTTGCCATTGAAGCATACGCCTTTAATCTTCACCGTGGATTACCCATTGAACCAGGTCTTGCAACTCGGCAAACTAAACCGGTCAAAGTTGATTACGGCAAAGGTTTCCCAAGCAAGCCCTCTGGCATTGGTTTTGACACCAAGTAAAGCCCAAAGCGCCTAATCTTGCACCCTTCCAAGAACCCCATCAAAGTATTTTGTGCATATTCGCTCAATGCTTTTTGCGCATCTTTACTTTTTTGGGGTAACTTGGTTTTTGCTCAGCAGATCTGTGATCAGGCAGTTACTGACATTCCTTTGCACATCCAGGCAGATGAACGTGGGTGGGTTTTTGATTACCGAGCACGCTTGCAATGGCAAAGGTGTGCGATTGGACAAACTTGGGTAAATCAGCAATGCGTCGGTAAAGCTGAAGCCATGACTTATTTTCAGGCTGTCA
>CAMDKR010000175.1 GCA_945901225.1 Bordetella parapertussis
TCCCCCAACTCCACCGCCTGCTGTTTGGTCATATGAATGACCGCAGCTTTAGACGTGCCGTAGGCCACGCGCAGGGTAGAGGCTCTCAGACCTGAGATGGAGCCGATATTGACGATGGCCCCACGGCTTTGGCGAAGTGCGGGAATGACCGCTTGCGAGCACAAAAACACGCCATCCAAGTTGGTACGCATCACGGTTTGCCAGCGGGCAAAGGTGGTTTCCTCGATCGGACCGAAGTCGGCGACCCCCGCGTTGTTAACCAAGGCGTCGATTCGACCCGACCAATCCAACACAGCTTGCACCATGGTGGCAACTTGGGTTTCGTCAGACACATCGCAGTCCACGGGCAGTACGTTTTTCAACTCCTTCGCAGCGCGGTGCAGTTCTTCGCTGTCGCGGTCGACCATGGCCACTTGGTAGCCCTTGGCCAAGAAGAGTTGCGTGGTGGCCAAACCAATGCCGCGAGCGGCCCCGGTGACGATGGCGGTGGGAATTGTGCTGGGGATGCTTGTATTCATAACCCCATTCTCGGCCAAACACTTCCATTAAGCTGTCGCATTTGTCGCATCCCCACCCCACGTAAACTCCGCCCCATGAACACACTTGACCTCACCCCCGTTCGCTTGGGTCAAAGCGATTTGCATGTCACCCCCATCTGCTTGGGCACCATGACCTTTGGTCAGCAGGTGGACGAAGCCACCAGCCACACCATCATGGACCACAGCATGGCGCGGGGCGTGAACTTCTTCGATACCGCCGAGATTTACGCCGTTCCACCCACCGCCGAGTCGTTTGGCAAGACCGAAATCTATATGGGCAACTGGCTGGCCAAGCGCCCCGGTATGCGCCAAAAAATGGTGCTTGCCTCGAAGGTTGCAGGACCTTCACGCGGCATGCCTTGGGTTCGCACAGGCGAGGGCATGACGGCGGCGGACATCGTGGCCTCGTGTGAAGCGAGTTTGAAGCGTTTGCAAACCGATGTGATTGACCTCTACCAAATCCATTGGCCTGAGCGCCATGTGCCCATGTTTGGCGGTTTGTACTACGACCCCGCCAAAGAAAACACTTCCACCTCCATCCATGTGCAACTTGAAACTTTGGCCAAGCTGATCCAGCAAGGCAAGGTGCGCTACATAGGCTTGTCCAATGAAACGCCCTATGGTGTGCATGAGTTTGTGCGCTTGGCCGAGCAGCACAATTTGCCACGCATCGTCAGCGTGCAAAACGCCTATTGCTTGGTGAACCGCTTTTTGGAAAACGGCTTGGACGAAACCATGCACCGCTTGGACGTGTCCTTGCTGGCTTACTCGCCCTTGGGTTTTGGCTTGCTCACCGGCAAATACGATGCCTCCGGCTTTTTAGGTGAGGGTGCGCCCAAGGAGGGGCGCATCACCAAGTATGAGAGTGTGCGTAAACAGCGATGGTCACGCCCCGAGGCTTTGGCCTCGGCCAAGCGCTACAACCAACTTGCTCGCGACCACGGCATGACCCCCACGCAAATGGCGCTGGCGTTTTGCTACACCCAATGGCGTGTGGCCAGCACCATCATTGGCGTGACCTCGGTGGCCCAACTCGATGAAGACTTGAACGCTTGGGGCACCACTTTGTCGCCCGAGGTGTTGAGCGCTATGGACGCTATCCGCTGGGAAATGCGCGACTTGGCGTTCTGACATGCTCGACTTTGATCCTGCGCACCTTTACCCCTTCGCGGCCGCGTTGGTGGCCTATTTGGTGGGCTCTTTGTCCTTCGCGGTGGTGGTGAGCCGCTTCATGGGTTTGGCCGATCCGCGAACCTATGGCAGCAACAACCCAGGGGCCACCAATGTGCTTCGCTCGGGCAACAAACTGGCTGCAGCCCTGACCTTGCTGCTCGACGCAGTCAAGGGGTGGTTGCCGGTGTGGGTGGCGGTGCATGAAGGCGCGGCTTATGGTTTAGGCGAGGGAACTGTTGCCATGGTTGCCTTGGCTGCTTTTGCAGGTCATGTGTGGCCGGTGTTTTTCCGCTTCCAAGGCGGCAAGGGCGTCGCCACTGCGGCAGGTGTGCTCATTGGCATACAGCCTTTGCTGGGCTTGGCGACCTTGGCCACGTGGCTGATCGTGGCGTATTTTTCTCGCTATTCCTCCTTGGCGGCCTTGGCCAGTGCATTGTTTGCCCCAGCGTATTATTTTTTAGGACACCGCGTGGCTTGGTATGTCGATAACCGCGTCTTGCTAGCTGCCACTGTGATGAGCGCGGTGCTGATTTGGCGTCACCAAGCCAATATCGGCAAGCTCATGCGTGGCGAGGAAAGCCGCATCGGCGGCAAAAAACCCAAACAATTGGAACAATTGGGGTCAGATCCCAATTAACAATTAAAGTCGTTGCGAGCGCAGCGAAGCAATCTCTTTTAACCCTGCCACGCCTTGAAGGCTATCAGTAACACTGTCATTTTTGCCTCGTAAGGTGCGGGCCGCAGGGCGGCCGAAGCCGACGTTGTGACAGCATGGAGGCGAGGCCGAACCTGCGGCACGCGCCTACACAGAGATTGCTTCGCTGCGCTCGCAATGACGAGGAGCTGGATGACGACCTAATCGCGGAAGTTATCGAAGCTCAGCGGCAAGTCGGGCATGTCTTTGCGAATAGAGGCCATGGCGGCTTGCAAATCGTCTCGCTTGGCGCCGGTCACTCGCACCGACTCACCTTGGATAGCGGCTTGTACCTTCAGCTTGCTGTCTTTGATGATGCGCTGAATCTTTTTAGCGTCTTCGCTGGCGATGCCGCTGCGCACTTTCACCACTTGCTTGACCTTGTCGCCGCCCATTTTTTGCACATCGCCCTTGTCAAGAAAACGCACATCCACATTGCGCTTGGCCAATTTGTTGCGCAAGATGTCGTCTATTTGCTGTAACTGAAAGTCGCTGTCACCGATCAGGGTAATGTCTTTGTCTTTCAATTCGATGGCTGCAGAGGTGCCTTTGAAATCGAAACGTGTGCCAATTTCCTTGGCGGTGTTGTCGACAGCATTTTTCACTTCCACCAGGTCGGCTTCGCAAACAGTATCAAAAGAGGGCATGGGGCTTACTTCAGGAGTTCTCGGTGCGACAATTCTCACATGATTATCGAGACCAACGTCCCCCTGCAGCCGCACAACAGCTTTGGCATCGCCGCCCGCGCCGAGCGCTTGCTGCGTCTAAGCACCATGGACGACGTCCAAGCATTGCTTGCCGACCCTTTGCGCCTAGAGCCGCATTTCATCTTGGGCGGCGGCAGCAACATCGTCATCACGGGCGACATCAAGCGCTTGGTCATCAAGGTCGAATTGATGGGCAAGCAGCTGGTGTCTGAAGACGACAAAGCGTGGGTTATTCAAGCCGCTGCGGGCGAAGACTGGCACGACTTTGTGGCTTGGACCTTAGAGCAAGGCTGGCC
>CAMDKR010000176.1 GCA_945901225.1 Bordetella parapertussis
ATCTGGCGCACGGGTGTCCTCGCCGCTCAAGGCATACATCAGTTCGCGCTGCCCATTGCCCGACACACCAGCGATGCCCACAATTTCACCTTGCCGCACCTCTAAGTCCATGGGCTGCAAATTCATGCCAAAGGGGTCAAGGCGCGGCAAACTGAGTTGCTTGACCGCCAAAACCACCTCACCTGACTGGCTGCTTTGGTGCACCAAGGCGGAGGGCTCGCTGCCAATCATCATTTGGCTGAGCGAAGCATTGGTTTCCTGTGCGGGTATGCATTCGCCGCTGACACGCCCACTGCGCAAAACCGTGCAGTGGGTGCACAAAGCGCGGATTTCATGCAATTTGTGGCTGATGTACAAAATGCTGCAACCCTCAACCACCAACTGGCGCAGCACCGCAAACAGTTTGTCCACCGCTTGGGGCGTGAGCACCGAGGTGGGCTCGTCCAATATCAGCAATCGGGGTTCAGACAACAAGGCGCGGATGATTTCCACCCGCTGCATCTCACCAACGCTTAAGGTATGCACAGGTCGCTCGGGCTCCAAATCCAGGCCATACAGCGCGGCTTTATCGCGGATGCGCTGGGTCACCTCTGCCAAAGAAAGCGACTTGTCCAAACCCAGCCAAACGTTTTGCGCCACGCTCAAGGTGTCAAACAGGCTGAAATTCTGAAACACCATGCTGATGCCCAAGGCGCGGGCTTGCTGCGGGTTGCGAATCTGTACTGGCCTGCCATCAAAGTGGATGCTGCCAGCATCGGGCAGCACCGAGCCATAAATAATTTTCATTAAGGTGGATTTGCCTGCACCGTTTTCGCCCAAGATGGCGTGGATTTGGCCAGGCAGCACATCCAAGGCGATGTTGTCGTTGGCCAGCACGGCGGGATACTGCTTGCAAATACCCTTGAGGCTCAGCAAAGGCGGTTTGCTCAAGCTGCAATTCTCCTAAAGATTTCCGGTGCAAACATCGCTTTTGCACAGCTGGTTTCGAACATCTTGAACAATGTACCACCCTGAAACGTAACCCCATCACATTGCAACTGCGCGCACTTCGATCTACACTTTGTGCATCATGAAGGCTGCAAATTTTGACTCCCTCACCTACGCCAACCGGCTCAAAGCAGCCGGCATGGACGGCGGTTTGGCTGAGGTTCAAGCCAGCGCCCTGACCGAGGTCATACAAGACCATTTCCACAGCCTCAGCACCAAGCAAGAAGTTCAACAACTGAACCTTGACCTGCGAAAAGAAATACAACTACAGGGCCAAGAGCTGCGAAAAGACATGCAACTACAGGGCCAAGAGCTGCGAAAAGACATGCAACTTCTCAGATTGGAAGTGCAAAAAGACATGCAGTTACTGGAGCAACGCATGGTCATCAAATTAGGCAGTCTCATGGTCTTGGCCATTGGTGTCGTGGCCACCGTGGTCAAGCTGATCTAAAGCACCAGCAAAGCCCTGAAGTCGTTCACATTGGTGTGGGTGGGGCCGCTCACCACCAGGTTTTCCAAAGCCTCAAAAAACCGATAGCTGTCATTGCGGTCCAAAAAGGCCGAGGGCTTCAAGCCCAAGACTTCAGCGCGTGAAAGTGTGTCTGGCGTCACCAAGGCACCGGCGTTGTCCTCCACACCATCAATGCCGTCGGTGTCAGCCGCCAGTCCCCATACACCCGCTTGGCCTTGCAACGCCAGAGCCAAGCCCAAACAAAACTCACCCGCACGCCCGCCTTTGCCTTGCGGCACACCTGCCGCTTGGGGTCGCACCGTCACCGTGGTCTCACCCCCACTCAAAATCACACAGGGCTTGTGAAACGGCCCCTCGCCGCGTGCCGCAGCACGTGCCAAAGCGGCGTGCACCTTGCCCACCTCACGCGATTCGCCTTCAATTTCATCCGACAACACATACGCGTTCAAGCCTGCAAGACGTGCCACTTCAGCAGCGGCTTCAAGGGACTGCTGAGGTGTCGCCAACATCTTCACGCTGTGGCCCTGAAACACCGCACCGGAGGGTTTGGGGGTTTCCAAGTCGCCTGAGCGCAAGCCCGCCAGCACCGCCTCGGGCAAGCCAATGCGGTAACGCTCCACGATGGCGAGTGCTTGGGCGCAGGTACTGGTGTCTGGGACTGTCGGGCCACTGGCAATCACCGCCGGATCGTCGCCGGGGACATCGCTGATGGTGAGCGTCACCACTTGCGCGGGGTGGCAAGCCGCCGCCAAGCGGCCGCCCTTGATTCGAGAGAGGTGTTTGCGCAGCGTGTTCATTTCCAAAATATTCGCACCACTCGCCAAGAGTTCGCGGTTGATGCGCTGCTTGTCTGCCAAAGTCAGGCCCTCGGCAGGCAGGGTCAGCAAGGCAGAGCCGCCGCCTGAGACCAAGCAAATCACCAAATCGTCAGCGGTGAGGCCTTGGCACAAAGCCATCATGCGCTCAGACGCCATTAGCCCAGCTTCGTCAGGCACCGGATGCGACGCTTCGACCACCTCGATACGTTGCGCCAATCCCGCAGGACGCGGCGGCGTGTGGTGGTAGCGGGTCACGACCAAACCCGCCAAGGGTGCGTCTTGTGGCCACAAAGCATCCAGGGCATGGGCCATGGCGCCAGCAGCCTTGCCAGCGCCCAACACCACAGTGCGGCCACGCGGTACGGTTGGCAAACAAGCGGGCATGTTCAGCAAGGGCTGGGCACGAGCCACCGCTGCGTCAAACAATTGGCGCAAAAACTGCGCGGGTTCTTGGGCATAAAGAGGGGTAGAAGCCATGGCGGGCGAGCATAGCGCATTGCCTCAAGTTTGAGCCGCTCAGGTCGATTCACTGTTACCCCAAGCTAAGAGCACACACCATGGCCACTGTTGACTTCAAAAAATACCTGCAATCTGACACATCGGAAAACGAAAACCTGTGGGTTTGGGTGGCGTTTGTGGTGTTTTTCCCTGTGGTGATTTTTTGGTACACGGGTCGCATGTTGACCAAAGGCGTTGAAGCCGCGAACGACCAAATGGCGACGAACGCCAGACGGAAAATGATTCGCGACAACCACCTAGAAGAAGAAAAAGGTTTGCGTCGCTTGCAAATGCAAAAAGAGCATCAGGCCTATTTGGCTGAGCGAGAAAAACGCTTGCAAGCCTACGAGCAACAGCTCAGGGCTGCGCAAAGCCTCGGGTAATCATGGTTGTCAAATTCAGTCATTGGCCGCAGAGTATGCATTCACCCTTTATGAATGGGATAAGCCATGCGGTTTGGGTTGATCGGTCAATCTTTGCTCATCACCTTGGCGATGGTGGTTGCGGCTTGCTCTACCAAACCCATGCCTGCACCTGCGCCGACCTTGCCCACCCAAGCGCCCGACGCCAAGCCCGCTGAGCTTGCTG
>CAMDKR010000177.1 GCA_945901225.1 Bordetella parapertussis
TTGGGGTCGATTTGAAAATCGGTATGCAGGGTCGCCGATCCTTCAGCGAGTTGGCAAGCCACCAAACTGTCTTCACGAAATTCCTGGTGAAGCTCGTCGCGGTCTGACAAATCTTTGGAGAGCTTGCCCCACAGCTGAATATGCGCCAAGCACTCACCTGGTAAATCTTTCAACCACGCTTGTGGCAAACGGCGCACGGCTAAGTTGTAGTCTTCGCCTTTGGGCAAGCCCATGGGCGCATCTGCCATGAAGGTCCAAGTGACGAATTCGGTGTGCAGTTCCCAGCGAAGACGCCATGTACCCATGTTGACCCGCAAATGGTTGGCGTGTGCATCGGGTACTGGCAAATGGTGGTCGCGCAACAAGGCAGCCAAGTGCTCGCGGCTGGCTTGTCGTGCATCGGCGTCCGTCAGCATCACCACATGGCTGATGACCAAGGGCGCGATCATGGGCTCTGGGGGGCGAGCATGCACCTCGTTGTGCAAAGCACGGCGCAAAGGATGTTCGTTAACCAACATGTCTATCAGTCTTCAACAAAAGCTTCTTTTCGCTTGGATTTCACTGCTGGCAGCAAGACCATCAACACCAAGATCAGGGCCATAAGCAATAAAGCCGCCGACAAAGGGCGGGTGATGAACACCGACCAGTCGCCCCGCGCCAATTTCAGGGCACGCTTCAAATACTCTTCCATCATCGGGCCCAGCACAAAGCCCAATAGCAAAGGTGCAGGCTCACAACCGAGCTTGTAAAACACATAGCCAGCCAAACCAAATGCGGCGACCAGCGCAATGTCAAATGTGGCGTTGTTGGTGGTGTACACGCCAATCGCACAAAACAGCACGATGGCGGGAAACAGGTAGTGGTAGGGAACGGTTAAGAGTTTGATCCAAATGCCAATCATGGGAAGGTTCAACACAATCAGCATGAGGTTGCCAATCCACATGGAAGCGATCAAGCCCCAAAACAACTCGGGGTTGACCGTCATCACCTGCGGGCCAGGCTGGATGTTGTGGATGGTCATGGCGCCCACCATCAGCGCCATCACCGCGTTGGGTGGAATACCCAAGGTCAGCAAGGGAATGAAAGAGGTTTGTGCACCGGCATTATTGGCAGCCTCGGGCGCGGCCACACCACGGATATTGCCTTGGCCCAGTGGCACTTCGCCAGCTTTGAGCTTGATTTTTTTCTCTAATGTGTAAGCGGCAAAAGAGGCCAAGACTGCGCCGCCGCCGGGCAACACGCCCAACACCGAACCCAAGGCGGTGCCGCGCAGCACCGAGGGCATCATTTGGCGCAAGTCTTCCCGTGTAGGCATCAGGCCTTGCACTTTGGCGGTGAAGACCTCGCGGTCTTCGCCTGACTTGGCCAAGTTGGTGATGATTTCGCCGTAACCAAAGACACCCATGGCCACCGCCACAAAGCCAATGCCATCGGCCAACTCGGGGGTGTCCATGGTGAAGCGCGCAAGACCGGAGTTGACATCGGTGCCCACCAGTCCCAGCAACAAACCCAAAATAATCATCGCAATGGCTTTGAGCAAAGAGCCCGAGGCCAACACCACCGCGCCCACCAAGCCCAAGACCACCAAGGCGCAGTATTCGGCGGGACCAAAGGCAAAAGCCATCTCGGTCAAAGGCACGGCAAAAGCTGCCAATAACAACGTGCCCACACATCCTGCGAAAAATGAACCCAAACCGGCTGCCGCCAAGGCCGGACCAGCGCGACCTTGTCGGGCCATTTGGTAGCCGTCGAGCGTGGTAACCACCGAGGACGACTCGCCGGGCAAGTTGACCAAAATCGCGGTGGTCGAGCCGCCGTACTGCGCACCGTAGTAAATACCGGCCAACATGATCAAGGCCGACACGGGGGGCAAGGCATAAGTGGCAGGCAACAACATGGCGATGGTCGCTACTGGCCCAATGCCGGGCAAGACGCCGATCAAGGTGCCCAGCAAGCAGCCCACCAAGGCGTAGAGCAAGTTGATGGGGGTGGCAGCGACACTGAATCCGGTGGCTAAATGGGCTAGCAAATCCATAGATGTCCTGTCTACACAGCCAAGAAAGCTGGCCACACTGGCATGGTCAAACCCAGCAAGGCAATGAAGATGCCATAACTGCCGCCAGCCAAAATGGTGGAGAGCACCAGCACACGGCGAATTTGGAAGGCGGTTTCGTCAGCCATGGCGGCAATCACCGTCAAGGCCACGGTCGCCACCACCAAACCCATGGAGGGCAAGCCAATGCTGGGCAAGCCGCCAAGCAAGGCGCCGAAAGCCAAATTGGCGCCCAAAATGCACAACAAGGGCCGCCAAGCAAAGCCCCCTATTTTTCCGCCATCAGGGGTTTCTACCACCAACGAGAAGAACAAAATGAAAGCGCCCAACATAGACAAGATAAGACCCAAGACCAAAGGAAAATAGCCCGGCCCCATTTGGCTGGCAGTGCCAATGGTGTATTCGGTGGCGCTGGCCCATGCAAAACCACCGCCCGTGGCAATGAACATCACGCCTGAGGCAAAGTCTTTTTCACTTTTGATCGACACAACATAGACCTTGGGAAAGAAGAGATTGGCATTGTCACCTAAACCGCCACCGGCTTAAGAACCTTAAGCCACAGGGGGGCCGGCAAGCCAAAACGCGCTTGAATGGTGTCGGCACGGGCTTGCAAAATGTCTCTGTCTATCGGCGTTGCGTGAGCCTGCGCCAGCACCACGGTATTGCCCTCTTTGGTGGGCTTGAAAACCCATAAGGCTTCTTGCCCAAAGGCTTGGGCAATGTGCGCCAAGCTTTTGTCATAACTGGAGGAACGGCCAAACAGGTTGACCACCATACAGCCTTGGGCTGTCAATAGCTGACGGCATTGGCTGTAAAAGTCCTCATCGTCCAGCACGGGCGCGGCCGCCTCATGGTCGTACAGGTCCACATGCAAGACGTCGATCTGCCCGCGCCAATAGGTATGCGCCACCACCTCGGCGGCGTCGCCCAGCACCACCGACAGCTTTTCATCGTCGGCTGGCAAGGCAAACCAGCTGCGGCAAGCGCCAATGACTTGTGGGTTGAGTTCGATGGCGGTGGTTTGCATACCCAGCACTTTGTGGCAGTTTTTGGTGAGCGCTGCTGCACCCAAGCCCAGTTGCATGGCGTGGAGTTGACTGACCGTATCCGGCTCGACAAACAACAACCAGGCTTGCATTCGCTGCACATAGTCCAAATGGATGGCGTTGGGCTTGCCCGTGTCCATGGAGCCTTGCACCCACTCTGAACCCAAATGCAAATAGCGCACCTTGCCGTGCTCGGAGATATTGACTTGCGGCAGCGCTGGATGGGAGGTGGCCATGGGGTGATTGTCGCCGCTCGTCATTGC
>CAMDKR010000178.1 GCA_945901225.1 Bordetella parapertussis
TTTTTGGGTGGCGCCTTGGTACTGCGTTGGGGCGTGATGCGGGTGCTGATGCTGGGCGCGGTCTTGAGCGCCTTCACCAATCTGCTGTTTGCTTGGTTAGCGTTACACGGCCACGATGTCTATGCCTTGATTGGCGTGGTGTCGGCGGACAACTTGGCCAGCGGCATTGCGTCAGCTGCCTTCATTGCCTATTTGTCGTCGCTCACCAAGGTGCAGTATTCAGCCACGCAGTACGCCTTGTTCAGCTCGCTCATGCTGCTGTTGCCTAAGTTTTTGGCGGGTTTTTCTGGCTTGGCGGTGGACGCCGCAGGCTATGCATGGTTTTTCACAAGTACCGCGTTATTAGGTGTGCCTGTGCTGTTGCTGGTGTGGTTGGCCAGTCGTTTTCACCAAGCCGAATAGGTCATTGACAGACTGCTTCGGCCCTTTGGGCCTCGCAGTGACGTCATTGCGATGAGACGTTATTGCGATGGGGTGTCATTGCGATGAGCCGTCATTGTGATGAGTGGTCATTGCGAGCGCAAGCGAAGCAATCTGTCAATGCCGTTCTTCTTGGTAAGCCAGGCCAAGCCGCTCGGCCACCGCCTGCAAGCGCTTGTCGCGCGTCCAGAGTTGGACGCCATTGAGTTTGGCAGATGCACATAAATGCACATCCACATAGCCAATACCCAATCCAAACAGCGATTGCGCTTGTATGAAGCCCAGCACCTCAGCTTCGCTTGCCACTGAAGCGCCAGGCAAGTCTGCGAGCAAAGCCAACACCACAGAGCGAGATTTCAAGTTGCCGCAAGCAAGCTCACCCACCACCATGGGGTGGCACATCACCTGTGCTTGGGAAAGATGCTGGCTCAAACTTGCATCGCCATGGCGCAGATGGTCAACCCACACGGACGTGTCTACCAAAATCATGGGGGGCTGGGTTGGCGGCGATGGATATCTGTCAATTCGGGATCGGACGCGCCCAAGGCCGCTAATCGACGTGCGCTTTCTCTTTGTACCAATGCCAACAAGGCCTCATGGATCAAAGGTCCGCGCTCATTCACGCCACTGATTCGCTGGGCTTTTTGTAGCAAGTCGTCGTCTAAAGTCAATGTGGTTCTCATAGGGATAAAGCGCTCCTTTGCATCAATTATTGCATCTATTGATGTTGTTATTGATGTATTTGTGGTTTTCTGCTGCTTGGCTGCGACACAAGATATGCTCAACCGTGCTTGCCTATCACGCTTTTTTGTCAGGAGACCCGACCCATGATTCAGCATTTACCCACCCGCCGCCTGAGCTTGCTTGCCGCCGCTTTACTGCTACAAGCGGGCTGGGCTTGGTCGCAAGCTTTGCCCAAGGTAAACCCTGAATCGGTAGGCGTGTCGTCCAAGCGCTTGGAGAAACTCACACAAGCCCTGCAAACCGAGATTGAGCAACAACGCTTGCCCGGAGCGGTGGCGATGGTGGCGCGTAAAGGCAAGTTGGTCTATGCCCAAGCGTTTGGCAAGCTCAACAACGGCAGCGATGCACCCATGCAACTCGATTCGGTGTTTCGCATTTACTCCATGACCAAGCCGCTGGTCTCTACCGCTTTGATGATGTTGGTCGAAGACGGCAAGGTGCAACTCACCGACCCAGTGTCCAAGTACCTGCCCACCTTCAAAAGCCCCATGGTGAGCGTTGCTGCGCATGACCCTCTGTACAACGGCGTGAGCTTCAAATTGGTGCCTGCCAACAAAGAGCCCACCCTGCAAGATTTGCTGCGCCACACCTCAGGTCTGGCCTATGGTGAACTGACCAAAAACACCTTGGTGAAAGACGCTTACACCCAAGCCGGCATTTACCAACCCAGCATCGACTTCGATGCCCGCAGCCCCAGCAGCGCCGAGATGGTGGACCGCTTAGGCAAAGCGCCTCTGGCCCAACAGCCCGGCTCGATGTGGGAATACAGCTTGTCGGTGGACGTACAAGGCCGCATCATCGAAGCCGTCACAGGCCAACGCTTGGGCGAGTTTTTACAAGCGCGGCTATTCCAGCCCTTGAAGATGAAAGACACTGGGTTTGCGGTGAGTGCAGCCAATCTCCCACGACTGGCCGAGCCCTTTCCCAAAGACCCCGCCACAGGCGCTGCAGTGAAGTTGATCGATGTGCGCCAAACGCCGGGCAATGACTCGGGTGGCGCAGGTGCGGTGAGTACCGCGGGCGACTATCTGCGGTTTTGCCAAGCCATGTTGGATGGCGGACAACTCGACGGCGCTCGCATTGTGTCGCGCACCACGGTGCGCCTCATGACCTCAGACCATTTGAGCGGCACCATTGCCACACCTGTGTCGCCTGGGCAGTTGCTGTTGGGCACGCCAGGCTACACCTTTGGTTTGGGCTTTTTGGTGCGCCAAGCCGATGGGGTGGCGGCAGTCCATGGCAGCGCGGGTGAGTTCATGTGGGCGGGCTATGCAGGCACCTATTTTTGGGCCGACCCCAAAGAGCAAACCTGCGCGGTGCTCATGACCCAGTCCAGCGGTCCTTCGCGGGTGGTGTACCGCCGCATGATGAAGGCCTTAGTGGCGCAGTCTTTGGCCGATTGATGGTTAATTGGGGTCTGACCCCAATTAATTTTCTTGGGAGACGGGCACGCGGGAAGCCAAAGCGCACATGAGTTCATAGCCCACAGTGCCTGCAGCAAAAGCCACCTCGTCAATGCTGAGCACCTCGCCGGTACTGGCTTTGCCCCAAAGACTGACCTCGCTGCCAAGCGTGGCTTGGGGCACGGGCGTGAGGTCCACACACAGCATGTCCATGCTGACGCGTCCGACCGTTGCACAACGCACACCGCTGACCAAGACCGGAGTACCACTGGGCGCATGGCGAGGATAGCCATCGGCATAGCCGCAGGCAACGACCCCGATGCGCATGGCATGTGGCGCTTTGAAGACGCCGCCATAACCCACCTCGTCGCCCGCTTTCAAGTCTTGCAAGCCAATGAGCTGGCTGCGCAAACTCATGGCAGGCTGTAAACCCCAATGCGCTGCATTGTGCAAGGGATGGTCAGGCGAACTGCCATAGAGCGCAATGCCGGGGCGCACCCAATCGCCCAACACAGCTGCATCGCAACCGTGGCGCAAAACAGCGGCGCTGTTGGCCAAGCTGCGCTCACCTTGTAAGTCATGGGTACAGGCATGAAAGCAGGCAAGCTGCTCGGCCACACCTTGCGCATCGTCCGCATGGGCGAAATGGGTCATCAAGGTAATTTCATCCACCTGCGGCAAAGCGTTCAAGCGCACCCAAGCTGATCGAAAGCGCTCGGGCGCAAAGCCCAAGCGGTTCATGCC
>CAMDKR010000179.1 GCA_945901225.1 Bordetella parapertussis
GCTGTGGCGTCCAGCAAGCGCACCATGCGCTGGGTATCGGCTTGTGACAGTGGCTTGAGGGTGCCCACCAAAAACACCTCTTTGACGGTTAAACCGCTGATCGAAGGCGCTATTTGTTGCAAAGTTTGCAGCAAACGCTGGGTTTTGAATGGACTGAAGGCTTCACCGCCTTGAAAAGTACTGATCTGAACGGTCACGGGCAAGCCTGTTGGAGGGGGGCGGTGGGAAAAAATTGGCAAGTGCCAGACACTGATTTTACTGGCACGCCCGCAGGGCTCAGGCCCTTGGGGCAGAGCCTGAGATAATTTGGCCATGACCATCTCCATCAAAGACGAACAAGGTATCGCAGGTATGCGCTTGGCAGGGCGTTTGGCCTCGGAAGTGCTGGATTTTCTGACGCCCCATGTGCAAGCGGGCATCACCACCAACGCCTTGGACAAATTGGCCCATGACTACATCACCGAGGTGCAGCAAGCCATTCCCGCGCCTTTGAACTATGCGCCCAATGGCTACAACCCCTACCCCAAGTCGATTTGCACCTCCATCAATCACCAAGTGTGTCACGGCATTCCCAATGAAAAAGCCTTGAAAAAAGGCGATATCGTCAACATCGATATCACCGTCATCAAAAACGGTTGGCATGGCGACACCAGCCGCATGTTTGTGGTGGGCGAAGGCTCGATTGCCGCCAAGCGTTTGTGCGCCATGACCTACGAGGCCATGTGGCACGGCATTGTCAAAGTCAAACCCGGCGCTCGCTTGGGCGACATTGGTCATGCCATTCAGCTGTTTTCGGAAGGCTTGGGTTTTTCGGTGGTACGTGAGTTTTGTGGACACGGCATTGGGCAGGTGTTCCATGAAGAACCACAAGTGCTGCACTACGGCAAGCCCGGCACCTTGGAAGAATTGCGACCTGGCATGACCTTCACCATCGAGCCCATGGTCAATGCGGGTAAAAAAGACATACGCGAAATCGGCGACGGCTGGACCATCGTTACCCGTGATCATTCCTTATCAGCCCAATGGGAACACACGGTGTTGGTCACCCCAACAGGTTATGAAGTGCTGACCCTGTCAGCGGGCAGTCCGCCCTTGCCTTCGTTTGTGACCACCACTTCTTGCTAAAGCGCAGTGAGCTTGCCCGCTGCCGATTTCAAGCAACGCAAGCAAGCCTTGTTGCTGGCTTGCGCCAATGCACAAAGTCTGCCCCGCGCTTCTCAGGTGCGAAAACATTTGCGTCAACTTAGCATGTTGTGCGACGAGAGTTTGCTGCAGTTGTGGCAAGCGGCTTCTATGCCGACTGAGGCTTGCTTGGTGGCGGTCGGTGGCTATGGTCGACAAGCTTTGTTCCCCTATTCCGATGTCGACGTCTTGGTGCTGCTGCCCGATGGTCTGTCACCCCAGGACAACCCCGATTTGCAGACGGCCATCGAGCGTTTCATTGGCAGTTGCTGGGATGCAGGATTGGAAATTGGCTCCAGCGTTCGCAACTTGCAAGAGTGCATTGTGGAAGCCGCAAGCGATATCACCGTTCAAACCTCGATGCTGGAAGCCAGACGCATCGTCGGCGACGCTGCGCTGTTTATGGACTTCAGCCAAGGTTTTCACAAACACTTAGAACCGCGTGCTTTTTTCACTGGCAAAACCTTGGAGATGCAGCAACGCCATACCAAGTTTGCCAACACGCCCTATTCGTTAGAGCCCAATTGCAAAGAGTCACCCGGCGGTTTGCGTGACTTGCAAATGCTGCTGTGGCTCGCCAAAGCCAGCGGTCTGGGAGAGTCTTGGAAAGACTTAGGGCTGCACCACATGGTCACGCCCTTGGAGATGCGTCAGTTGCAGCGCAACGAAGACTTGCTGTCCCTGATTCGTTGGCGACTTCACTACATCGCTAACAGACGTGAAGACCGGTTGGTCTTCGATCTGCAAACCTCGGTGTCGCAAGACCTTGGGCTGGCGCCGCCTGAGGGTGAGCAACGCCACGCCCGACGTGCCAGCGAAGCGCTGATGAAGCATTACTACTGGGCAGCCAAGGCGGTGACGCAGCTGAACCAAATTGTTCACTTGAACATGCAGGAGTGGTTGTTTGAGGAGGCCACGGCCCACCCGCCTCGGCCGTTGAACGCTTTTTTTGCTGACAAGTCGGGCATGTTGGATGTGGTGGATGACGGTGTCTACCAACGCCACCCTGAAGCAATTTTGCAAACCTTTTTGCTCTACCAAGAAACAGTGGGCATCAAAGGGTTTTCTGCTCGAACGCTCAGGGCGCTTTACAACGCTCGGGGTTTGATGGATGCGGCTTTTCGCCGCGATCCGGCTAACCGTGCGATGTTCATGCGCATTTTGCAGTCGCCGCAAGGCATCACACATGCTTTGCGCTTGATGAACCAGACCTCGGTATTGGGGCGGTATTTGTGGGTCTTCAGGCGAATCGTTGGCCAAATGCAGCATGACCTGTTTCACGTCTATACGGTGGATCAACATATTTTGATGGTGCTTCGCAATGTGCGGCGTTTCTTCATCGTCGAACACGCCCATGAATACCCGTTTTGCTCTCAACTGGCTGCGGGTTGGGAGCAGCCGTGGATTTTGTATGTCGCTGCACTGTTTCACGATATTGCCAAAGGACGTGGCGGCGATCACTCCGATTTGGGTGAAAAAGAGGTGCGTGTTTTTTGCCGCCAGCATGCAGTGTCCAAAGACGATGCACAGTTGATTGCTTTTTTGGTGCGTGAACATCTGACCATGAGCCGTGTGGCGCAAAAAGAAGACTTGAGTGACCCCGAGGTCATCCATGCGTTTGCAAAACGTGTGGGCAACGAACGCTATTTAAGAGCGCTGTATTTGCTGACAGTTGCTGATATTCGCGGCACCAGCCCCAAGGTGTGGAATGCGTGGAAAGGCAAGTTGCTGGAAGACCTCTACCGTGCCAGCGCAGCGGTGCTGGGCGGACAAACCCACGACCCCGACGCCGTGGTCGAAACCCGCAAGCGCCAAGCTTTGGAGACGCTGAACCTGTACGCTATGCCGTTTGAGTCACACAAGGATTTATGGGCGACCTTGGATGTGGGCTATTTCATGCGCCACGATGCGGCAGATATTGCTTGGCACACCCGACAACTGTCTCGCCCTTTGGCCTTGGCCAAAGCCGAGGGTAAAACGCCTGGTGTGAGTGTCAAAGCCCGCCTGTCACCTTTAGGTGAAGGCCTGCAGGTGATGGTCTACACACCAGACCAAACCGATTTGTTTGCGCGTATTTGCGGTTATTTCGACCAAGCCGGTTTCAGCATCTTGGACGCCAAGGTTCACAC
>CAMDKR010000180.1 GCA_945901225.1 Bordetella parapertussis
CTACCTTGGGTGCATGCGGTTTATGTGGCAACGCCATGGCTGGGTCGAACTTTTTTTGTCGTGTGCTGTTTGGTTTTCTTGTTCTTAACAATGCGTTCGCAAGCCCAAAAGCCAGGCTTGCAAAGGCGTTTGCTCGCCTGGGTGCTGATGGCGATCGTGGGCTTGGGCTTGGTGGTGGACTGGGGACTGAAAAACAATGTGGGACGCCCTCGCCCCGAGCAATTGCAAGTCTTCGGCGCTGACAAACCTTTTGTTCCGGCCTTTCAATGGAGCACACACTGCGATGTCAACTGCAGCTTTGTCAGCGGTCATGCGGCCAGTGGCTACAGTCTGATGGCTTGGGGCATGTGGGCTGCGTGGCAGCGTCGCAAAAAATTCTTGCTACTGGGCATGTTTGCCGGTGTAGCCATTGGCGCAGTACGTGTGGCGCAAGGCGGTCATTTTGTCAGCGATGTGGTGTTTTCAGGATGGGCTGTGTGGCTCACCTACCTCTTGATTCGCTACATCTGGTTGATGCTACGTTTGCGTCGTTTGAGGCGTCTGCATACCCAAGCCCAGTCTCTGAAATAATGGGGCCAGAGATTCATTCACAAGTTTTGTTCAACATTCAGAAAAATTACAAGCCATCATGGAACTATTAACAGACCCCCAAATGTGGGTGGCTTTGGCCACTTTGACCTTGCTGGAGTTGGTGCTGGGCATCGACAACATCATTTTCATCTCTATCTTGGTCAGCAAATTGCCCAAGGCCCAGCAAGAAATGGCGCGTCGCATTGGCTTGTTCATGGCGATGTTCATGCGCATCGGCTTGCTGCTTTTGCTGTCAGTGATCATTGGCTTGGTCGAGCCGCTGTTCACCGTCTGGGAGCAAGCCTTTTCTGGGCGCGATTTGATTTTGCTCGCTGGCGGTTTGTTCCTTATTTGGAAAAGCACGGGTGAAATTCACCATTCGCTTGAAGGCGATGAGGCGCCAGCGAACATCAATGCCAAAGCGAATGTGACGGCCATCATTGTGCAAATCATGCTCATCGACTTGGTGTTTTCTCTTGACTCCATCATCACCGCCGTGGGTATGGTCGACGATGTGCGCATCATGATTGCAGCAGTCGTCATTTCGCTGGGTTTGATGATGTTGTTTGCCAAGAGTATTGGCCAGTTTGTTGACGCCCACCCCTCTATCAAGATGCTGGCTTTGAGTTTTTTGGTGGTGGTCGGTGTGGTGTTGGTCGCAGAAGGCTTTGGCCACCATGTACCCAAAGGCTACATTTACTTCGGTATGGCTTTCTCCTTTGGCGTGGAAATGCTCAATATTCGCTTTCGCAAAAAACGCTCCCATGCGGTGCAACTTCGCCAATCAACCATGCCAGGTGAAGATGATTGATGGTGTATTTCACGCAAACATGGTTGAGGGTTACGCTGGTGGTATTTGCTTTTTGGCCAGCGCTTGGTTTAGGCCAAAACGCGAGTTGTCTGCAAAGCACGGCCTACTACGCTGAGTTCTACCAAGGTTTGTACACCATGCACCGGCATGGCTTGGATACCTTTGCCACCGACTCGTCTGATCGGCAGTTGTATTTTTTTCAAGTGCAACGCAACGGTGACAAAGTTGAGGCCAATGTGGTGAAAAGTGTGCAAGCCAACAATGCTTTGTCGACCAGCGACAAAAACAAACTCATTCAATTGCACCATGCGGTTGGACAGCGCTTTCGCGACATGGCCGCCACCGACGCCCAAAATGCACAACCCAAAGACAGGGCTGGGGTTTTGCAGGCATTACAAGAAGTGTGTCAGTGATTAAAAACTAGCAACCCGAATCGTTCACCGCCCCATCGGGCATCACGGTTTTACAAAATTTGGCGTCGTCGAGTTTGACCTCATCCATCTTGGCGCCCTTGAGGTTGGTGCCAGCCAACAAAGCGCCTTTCAAATTGGCCTTGGTCAGCACAGCATCACTCAAATCAGCACCGCTCAGATTGGCTTCACGCAAATAGGCGTTGGTCAAGTTGGCCAAATGCAAATTGGCGTCAGTGAAGTCGGTACGGCGCAAATTGGCGTCCTCAAAATTGGTCACCAAGGTGCGTTTTTCCATGGGACGCTCGGCCATATTGGCCTTGTCCAACTTGGCGCCAGACAAATTGGCGTTCTGTAAGTCTGCGCCGCGCATGTCTCGACCGCTCATGGGGGCATCTGTCAAGTCGCAGTATTTGCAGACATTGGTGGTTTTGAAGTCTTCCAACTTCGTCGCGTCAAAAGCGCCCACCTGGAGGGGCCAAGACCATGCCAAGGAAGACAACAACACAACCAGCCTAGGGCTTGAACATTTGGAAAACACAGTATTCCCTTTAAAAAAAAGATCAATATTCACAGGGAATAATACCCAAGTCTTGGGCAGGTGGGAAATACATGGACCCCATCCCCCTGAATGCGAACCATGCGATCATTGTCAACCTATTGATGAGATCAAGCCTATGTTGTTTGCCCATTCTCGCTTTTTTGCGCCCAGCATGGCCGCCTTTGCCCTGATGGCTGGGTTGCTTGCCGCCGAGTCGGCTGTCCACGCACAAACTGAGGTCACCATCAACCAGCCAGGTTCGCCTGCAGTGCTGATTGATGGAAACAAAATCATGGACGCCAAACCTGTCGCCACCAAGCCGCGCAAACCCTCTGCGCCCGCACCTGCTGACAGTTACACCTCACGCGGTGGTGTGCCACAAAGCAGTACCGAGGAAACCCATTTGTCTAACGGTTTGGTGTGCAAAACAGAAAAAGGGCAACGAACATGCCGTTGAAGGGAAAAGCTTGGCTGCTTTTTACGGCAACCATGACCTTGTGGTTGACCAGTTTTAGCGCTTGGGGCTATACCGTCACCTGCGAAGCCCAAGGCAGTTTTCCAGAGATGGAGAAAATCTCCATCAAGCCCGCCACGGTGGAAGTCAATATAAAGAGCATTGGCAACCACTTGTACATCAAGATTGAAGGGCCCAAGCTTTACGCCATGTTTGTCAACACCTTGGTCACCGAAGAATTCAGCGGCCAAGACCTGACCTCCAAAACCAGCATTTGGGTCAAGCGCAAACATCTCGCTAGCCAAGAAGAATCTGAAATCAAAATCACCCGCCAACCTGTCACGCTTTATGCCATGAAAGATGTACATCGTTACGGTAAAAATTTAAAATTCCTCGTGACTGGCCCCTGCCAACTGCCCTCTTAACGTCCTACATCACCATGTCCGATTTAACTGTTCGCAAGCTCCTGATCGACCTAGAAACGCCGTTTGAGTTGCGTTGGAATGGCGGCGATGCCTTCA
>CAMDKR010000181.1 GCA_945901225.1 Bordetella parapertussis
CAAGCCATGTTGCATGATTCGCAAGTCAAAGCCATGGTGTTGCTCAATACCGAACCCGCTCACGACTGTGCCCAAGCGCAAGAAGCGTTGAAATCCTTGTCCACCAAAGACATGGTGATTACCTTATCGCCTTTCAAAGCCAATATGGATATCAGCGATGTTTTGCTGCCTGTCTCGCCATTCTCTGAGACAGCAGGCACTTTCATCAACACAGAGGGAAGGGCGCAAAGTTTTCATGGCGTGGTTCGTCCTTTGGGCGAGACACGCCCAGCTTGGAAGGTATTGCGCGTTTTGGCCAATATGCTGGGCGTGAGTGGTTTTGATTACGACACGGTCGAGCAAATCCGTGCAGATGTTTTGTTGCCTGACTGGTCTTCGCGTTTGAGCAATGCTTGCGACCAAGCCATGACCCAGTTACCGGCCATGGTCCACGCGCCAGAAACAGCGCGTATTTACCGCTTAGATGGCCTCGTGCGCCGCTCACCCTCGCTGCAACAAACGGCAGATGCTCAAGCAAAGGAAGTCTTCCATGTCTGATTGGCTTTATCAGACAGGGTTTGCGCTGATGGATGCCTCTTGGTGGCAGACCATGGCTTGGCCCGTGCTTTGGATATTGCTCAAGATTGTGGGCGTGGTGTTGCCTTTGCTGTTGTGTGTGGCTTATTTGACGCTTTGGGAACGAAAAGCCATCGGCTTTACCCAAATTCGATTTGGCCCTAACCGCGTGGGACCCTTGGGGCTGTTGCAACCCATTGCCGATGCACTGAAGGTATTCACCAAAGAAATCATTCAACCCACACAGGCAAGCAAAGGCTTGTTCTTCATGGGGCCTGTGATGACCATGATGCCCGTGCTTGCTGCTTGGGCGGTGATCCCTTTTGGCCCTGAAGTGGCCTTGGCCAATATCAATGCGGGCTTGCTGTTTTTAATGGCGATCACTTCTTTAGAGGTTTACGGCATCATCATTGCCGGTTGGGCATCCAACTCGAAGTACGCTTTATTGGGTGCGTTGAGAGCCTCAGCCCAAATGGTCAGCTACGAGATAGCCATGGGCTTTGCCTTGGTCGTGGTCTTGATGGTCTCTGGCAGTTTGAACCTCACAGACATAGTGATGGGTCAAAACAAAGGCATGTTTGCCGACATGGGTTTGACATTCTTGTCGTGGAATTGGTTGCCACTTCTGCCTGTTTTCTTGGTCTACTTTATTTCCAGTTTGGCTGAGACCAACCGCCATCCTTTCGATGTGGTTGAAGGTGAATCCGAGATCGTGGCGGGGCATATGATTGAATACTCCGGCATGTCGTTTGCCTTGTTTTTCCTTGGCGAATACGCCAATATGATTTTGGTCTCCACCATTGCTGTGTTGCTGTTTCTGGGTGGGTGGTTGCCTCCTGTGGACAGTGTGTGGTTGACGTGGATCCCGGGTTGGATATGGTTAGGCTTGAAAACCTTTGTGGTGGTGACCATGTTCTTATGGGTGAGAGCGACGTTCCCACGCTTTCGTTACGACCAAATCATGCGCTTGGGTTGGAAAATTTTCATTCCCATCACTTTGGTGTGGTTGGTAGTCGTTGGTATTTGGATGCAAACACCATGGAATATTTGGTCATGAAGCGGAGCCTGAGATGACAACGCTTGAGTCAAGCACCTACCGTTCAGCTTTTTCTTGGAAAGATTTCTTTTCCAGTTTCTTATTGCTTGAGATGTTCAAAGGCATGGCCATCACTGGCAAATACATGTTTGCCAAGAAGATCACGGTACAGTTTCCTGAAGAGAAAACCCCCCTTAGTCCACGCTTCAGGGGTTTACATGCTTTGCGTCGGTATGACAACGGTGAAGAGCGTTGCATTGCTTGCAAGCTTTGTGAGGCGGTCTGCCCTGCCATGGCCATCACCATTGAGTCGGATGTCCGCGAAGATGGTTCTAGGCGCACATCTCGCTATGACATCGATTTAACCAAATGTATTTTTTGCGGTTTTTGCGAAGAAAGCTGCCCTGTCGACTCCATTGTTGAAACCCATATATTCGAATACCACGGTGAAAAGCGCGGGGATTTGTATTTCACCAAAGAGATGTTGCTGGCTGTCGGTGACCGCTACGAACCTCAAATCGCAGCAAGCAAGGCGGCTGACGCCAAATACCGCTGATCACAGGACACCCCAATTTCCATGGACATAAGCTCGATCTTTTTTTACACCTTCTCGACCGTGATGTTGTTTGCGGCTTTCAAGGTCATCACGTCTCGCAACCCTGTTCATAGCGCCTTGTATCTGGTGCTGTGTTTTTTTCAGGCATCAGCGATTTGGATGCTGTTGCAGGCAGAGTTTTTGTCCATCACTTTGATTCTGGTCTATGTAGGCGCAGTAATGGTGTTGTTCCTGTTTGTGGTGATGATGCTTGACATCAATATCGAAGCCATGCGCAAAGGTTTTTGGAGTCATTTCCCATTGGCAGCATCGATTGGCGCTGTGCTGGCCTTGGAGTTGGCATCTGTGCTCTTAGGTGGTTTTAGGCTGACGCAGGCACCTGTGACGGCTGCTTTGCCTGAAGGGCAGCAGTACTCCAACACCAAAGAACTAGGGATAGTCTTGTACACCGAGTATTTGTACCCCCTAGAAGTCGCTGCTGTGATCTTGCTGGTGGCTATTGTTGCTGCCATTGCTTTAACGTTGCGTGAGCGCAAAGACAGCAAAGCGCAAAACCCTTCTGACCAAGTCAGGGTGAAAGCTGCGGATCGGATGCAGTTGGTCAAGATGGCACCCGTTCGTCAACCCACGGTGTCTGAACCTGAGGAGGGCAAAGCACCATGAATGTCACGCTGGGTCACTACCTCACCTTGGGCGCTATTTTGTTTTCTTTGTCAGTCATTGGTATCTTTTTGAACCGCAAAAACTTGATTGTGCTGTTGATGGCCATCGAGTTGATGCTGCTGGCGGTCAACATGAATTTCGTCGCTTTCTCTCATTACCTCGGCGATATACATGGCCAGATTTTTGTGTTTTTCATTCTCACAGTGGCTGCTGCAGAGTCCGCCATTGGCTTGGCCATATTGGTCTTGTTGTTTCGCAATCGCGCCAGTGTTCAAGCCGATGAACTGAATGCGCTCAAGGGTTGATGGATAAGCAATGAACTCAACGCTTCAAGCCTCCACATTGCTCACCATTGCGCTAGCGCCTTTGGCCGGTTCATTGCTTGCGGGTATTTTTGGAACTGCTTTGGGTGGTGCGTGGATGGGCCGCAAGCTCAGCCACGG
>CAMDKR010000182.1 GCA_945901225.1 Bordetella parapertussis
TATGGCGCACTGTTTACCTACCTTGCCAGTTCATCGTTCATTTTTATTCAAGTGCTGCACCTGACAGGCTTGCAGCTGGGCTGGATATTGGCGTCCATGTCGGTGGTCTACATCACGGGCACCATCGTCTGTCGGTTTTTGTTGCGCCACATCGGTATGCGCAAGACCATCGCTTTGGCAGGACTCTTTAGTTTGGGCAGCGGTATGTCCTTGTGTTGGATGGTTTACGGCGGTGAACCTAGCGCTCTTGGCTTGGTGCTGAGCATGTACCCCATGGTGCTAGCCCACGGCATACACCAACCAATTGGACAAAGCGGCGCGGTCGGCCCCTTCCCTTTGTCGGCGGGTGCGGCTTCGGCGATGAATGGTTTTTTGATGATGGTGGCGGCCTTTGGTACAGGCTTGTGGCTCAGCCACAGCATTGACGGCACCTTGTTCCCACTGGCGCATAGCATTGCGTTTTGGGGCGTTGCTTTGGCCTTGACCGCCTGGACCTTGGTGCAGTGGCATGGTGAACCCGTCCAAGCCGACTGAGTTGTTCCCTGCGTGGGACGCCTTGGCGCTGGTGGGACCGACTGCCAGTGGCAAGACAGCCATCGCTTTGGCCTTGGCCGCAGAGTGGCCGCTTGAAATCATCAGCATCGATTCGGCTTTGGTCTACCAAGGCATGGACATAGGCACAGCCAAACCCACGCTCGCCGAGCGACAAGCGGTGGTGCACCACTTGATCGATATTCGTGATCCCGCGCAAAGCTACAGCGCAGCAGACTTTGCGCGTGACGCCACCGCTTTGATCGCTGACATACGCGGCAGAGGCAAATTGCCTCTGCTGGTAGGTGGCACCATGTTGTACATCAAGGCCTTGATAGAGGGCTTGGACGACTTGCCTTTGGCCAATCCTGCTGTTCGTGCAGACATCGAAGAAGAAGCGCATGACCGAGGCTGGCCAGCGCTGCACGCAGATTTGGCCTTGGTCGACCCACCCACCGCGCAACGCTTACCGCCCCATGATTCACAACGTATCGCTCGGGCCTTGGAGGTGTGGCGCATCACTGGCAAGCCTTTGTCATCGTTTTTTGGCACAACACGGGTGGCTGGGCCGCGTGTTGCTTTGCTGTCCTTGGAACCCCAAGACCGCAAATGGCTGCACCAACGCATCGAGCAACGCTTTGATGCCATGCTGGAACAAGGCTTGCTGCAAGAGGTGAAACAGCTGCGCTCGCGTGGTGATTTGCAGTCTGACTTGCCTTCCATGCGCTGCGTGGGTTACCGCCAAGCGTGGGAGGCTTTGGATGCGGTTGAGGACGGCATACCCCTGGACACGGCCATGCGCTTGGCACGTGAACGCGGCATCGCGGCCAGTCGACAACTCGCCAAGCGGCAGCTGACTTGGCTGCGCGGGATGCCACTTCGCAAAGTGGTGGCTTGCGATGGGCCGCAAGTGATGGCGGATGTGCGTACCGCTTTAGCCCAATGGCAGACCTGAACGATTGGCAGTGCCTTCACGCAGACGACGATCTGTTGGTGGTCGACAAACCTGCGGGCATGCTGAGCGTGCCTGGCCGTGGGCCGGACAAACAAGACTGCTTGCTGACACGGGTGCAGCAACGCTACCCGCAAGCTTTGGTGGTGCATCGCTTGGACCAAGCCACCTCGGGGTTGATGCTGTTTGCGCTCAACCCTGACACTCAACGTCTACTGAGCATGGCGTTTGAGGCAAGGCAAGTAGAAAAGACTTACATGGCTTGGGTGGAAGGTTTGCTTCCCCTCAGTGAAGACTGGCAGACCATTGATTTGCCCATTCAAGCGGATTGGGAGCGACGCCCTTTGCGCATCATCGCCCCCGCTGGACAAGCCAGCCAAACACGTTGGCGCTGCATCGCTCACCATGCTGAGGGGACGGGCTCCTTGCTGGAGCTGCAACCCCTGACCGGCCGCACCCATCAGCTGCGGGTGCATCTGCAAGCCATCGGCCACCCCATCTGGGGCGATGCCCTGTACGCCCCCGCCGATGTGCAAGCACGCAGCCCTCGCCTCATGCTGCACGCCCATACACTCTCCTTTACCCACCAATTAATCGAGGTCAGATTCCAATTACCCGTTAATTGGGGTCAGATCCCAATTAAGGGGTAATTGCGAGGAGCTGTCATTGCGAGGAGCTGTCATTGCGAGGAGCGTAGCGACGAAGCAACCTCACGGCCCGAGCCTGTGGTGCTGGCCATTGGATTGCTTCAGGGCTGAGCCCTTCGCAATAACAGGGCTGAGCTACTCGCAATTACAGCGGTAGGGTGGGCCGGGCAGTTAGCTCAAGGTGACGGTTTGAATGCCACCCAAACTGGGCAGCGCAAAACTCTCAGGGTCGAACGCTGTGTCACCATCAGGGTCGGGCACACCTGTGGTTTTCAAGCCTTGGAAATCAAACAAGCTGTGGTCCAGCAGGTGCGAGGGGGCAACGTGTTGCAGCGAATTGAACATGATGTCCAAACGACCCGGGTGTTTTTTCTCCCATTCGCGCAACATATTGCCCACTTGCTGGCGCTGCAAACCATCTTGGCTGCCACACAAGGTGCAAGGAATGATGGGGAACTCGCGGTGGGCAGCCCAGCGCTCTAAATCGCGTTCAGCCACAAAAGCCAAAGGACGAATCACGATGTGGTGCCCAGCGTCACTCACCAACTTCGGTGGCATGCTTTTCAACTTGCCGGCAAAAAACATGTTCAGGAAAAAAGTCTGCAAGATGTCATCGCGGTGATGGCCTAAGGCAATTTTGGTGGCGCCAATTTCATCGGCTACGCGGTACAAAATGCCACGGCGCAACCTGCTGCACAAGCTGCACATGGTTTTGCCTTCAGGAATTTTGCTTTTCACAATCGAATAGGTGTCTTGGGTTTCGATGCGAAACGGCACGCCCAAGGTGCTGAGGTAGTCGGGCAGCACATGGGCAGGAAAGCCCGGTTGCTTTTGGTCCAAGTTGACCGCGATGATGTCAAAGTGAATGGGTGCACGGGCTTTGAGTTTGAGCAAGATGTCCAGCATGCCGTAACTGTCTTTGCCCCCCGACATGCACACCATGACTTTGTCGCCTTCTTCAATCATGTTGTATTGAACAATGGCTTCACCCACCTGTCGGCACAGGCGTTTTTCCAGTTTTTGGGTTTCGCGTTCGATATTTACGGCGTTCACCATGATCCCGCCTCCATGCGGATAGCGACTTCGCAGTCGTCAAAAATTTCGAGTTTGGTG
>CAMDKR010000183.1 GCA_945901225.1 Bordetella parapertussis
CCAAAACCACACCTATCACTTTGAACCAACTGCGTCGCATACCTATCCCCTTGTTCGCCAAGCTACATTTAAAGCCCAATATAAGCGATTCTCTTTTTGACGGGCCCACGCATGGTTATCACCGAACTCAGCGCCAACGAACTCTCGCAAGCCATTCATGCCAAGCAAGTGTCTTGCCTTGAGGTGATGCAAGCCTATTTGCATCGCATTGAAAGTATCAATCCGCACTTCAATGCCTTGGTCAGCCTGCAAGACCCCGCCAGGCTGTTGACGCAAGCTGATGCACATGATGCTGAACTGTCGCAAGGCCACTCCCGAGGTTGGATGCATGGTTTTCCCATCGCATTGAAAGATTTGGTGGATGTGGCAGGCATCGCCACCACCTGCGGCTCGCCCTTGTTACGCTACAACGTCCCCCGCCAAGACGCACTGTTGACCCAACGCCTGAAGGCGGCGGGTGGCATCGTGATTGGCAAAACCAATACCCCCGAATGGGGTTTGGGTTCGCACACTTTCAACGAGGTGTTTGGCACCACCCGCAACGCCTACAACCCCGCCGTCAGCGCGGGGGGCAGCAGCGGCGGCGCAGCGGTCGCCTTGGCGCAGCGCCTGTTGCCCGTCGCCGATGGCTCGGACTTCATGGGTAGCTTGCGCAACCCCGCCGCTTGGAACAATGTGTTTGGTCTGCGCCCCTCCCAAGGGCGGGTGCCTGCCTACCCTGCGGGTGATGTTTGGGTGAGTCAGCTGGGTACTGACGGCCCCATGGCCAGAACCATGGGCGACTTGGCGCAACTTTTAGAGGTGATGGCAGGCTATGACCCCAAAGCGCCTTTGTCGCTCGCCAAGCTGCCCAAGGGTTTTGCGGCAGCGCTCAAGCCTGAGGCCAAGGGCTTGCGCATAGGCTGGTTGGGTGACTTGAACGGCTATTTGCCCATGGAAGCGGGTGTGCTGGACGCTTGCGAAAACGGCTTGAAACGCCTGCAAGACTTGGGCTGCCATGTAGAGCCCGTGGACTTGGGCTATTCACCAGAAGCGGCTTGGCAAACCTGGTTGGCATGGCGACGGGTGCTCACCGCTTCTCGCATCGCACCGATGGTGGCCAAGGGGCGAAATCTGGTGAAGACCGAAGCGTTGTGGGAATTTGACCAAGCCGCTGGCATGCAAGCCAGCGAGTTTTTGCAAGCCAGCAGCGATCGCACGGCTTTTTACCACCACATGCTGGGGCTGATGCGCCGCTTTGATGTGCTGGTCTTGCCCAGCTGTCAGGTGTGGCCTTTTGATGCTGCGCTGCGCTGGCCCTCGCATATCCAAACACCCAAGGGCGCGGTGCAAATGGATACCTACCACCGCTGGATGGAGGTGGTGCTGTACGCCAGCTTAGCGGGTTTGCCTGCGCTGAATGTGCCCTGCGGCTTCAGCGCCCAAGGTTTGCCCATGGGCATGCAGCTGATCGGCCAGCCTCAAGGCGAGCTGGCTTTGCTGGCGTTGGGCTTGGCTTACGAGGAGGTGGTGGGCGATTGGCTGGCCATAAGGTCTGGGCAGCTGCCTTGACTTCGCGTTATGATTGACGTTACGTCAATTTACAAGCACAAGCTACTCGCCAGTAACCCTTGACATTCTTCATTTTTTCCGGTTCACACCGTCTGCGACATGACCGACCTTTCAGCTGAATTCCAAGCCCTGGCCAACTACCGACCCAAGCACAAGGTGCGCTTTGTCACCGCAGCCAGTTTGTTTGACGGCCACGACGCAGCCATCAACATCATGCGCCGCATTTTGCAGAGCATGGGCGCCGAGGTGATTCACTTGGGCCACAACCGCTCGGTCGACGAGGTGGTGACCGCCGCGCTGCAAGAAGATGTGCAAGGCATCGCCATCAGCTCCTACCAAGGCGGCCATGTGGAGTACTTCAAGTACATGGTCGATTTGCTGCGCCTGCGTGGCGGCGCACACATTCAGGTGTTTGGCGGCGGCGGCGGCGTGATCGTCGCCTCGGAAATCAATGAGCTGCAAGCCTATGGCGTCACGCGCATCTACAGCCCGCAAGACGGCCAGCGCATGGGTTTGGCGGGCATGATTGGCGAGATGATCATGCGCTGCGATCAAGACTTGAACGTCCACGCACCCACTGCATTGAGCGCCATCGAAGGGGCCAGCCCAGCCGCTTGGTGCTCCTTGGCGCAACTCATCACCGCGCTGGAAAACCAAGCCCCCGGCAGCAACGCAGCCTTGGACGCTGTGCGTGGCCAGTTACACAGCCAAGCCACCACGCTGCATGTGCCGGTGGTCGGTATCACCGGCACGGGCGGCGCGGGCAAATCCTCGCTGACCGATGAACTGATTCGCCGTATCCGTTTGGACCAAGACGACAGCTTGCGTATTGCCGTCATCTCCATCGACCCTTCGCGTCGCAAGAGCGGCGGCGCATTGCTGGGTGACCGCATTCGCATGAATGCCATCGCGCCTTGGAATACATCGGACCAACGCGTCTTTATGCGCTCTTTGGCCACCCGCGAATTTGGCAGCGAAATCAGCGCGGCTTTGCCCGATGTGATTGCCGCCACCAAGTGCGCTGGCTTTGATGTGGTGATTGTGGAAACCTCGGGCATTGGCCAAGGCGACGCGGCCATCGTGCCGCATGTGGATGTGCCGCTTTACGTGATGACGCCCGAGTTTGGCGCGGCCAGCCAGTTGGAAAAAATCGACATGCTCGACTTCGCCGAATTTGTCGCCATCAACAAATTCGACCGCAAGGGTGCGCCCGACGCGCTGCGCGATGTCGCCAAACAAGTGCAGCGCAACAAAGAAGCGTGGACCACGCCCACCGATCAGATGCCAGTGTTTGGCACCATGGCCGCCCACTTCAACGACGACGGCGTGACCGCGCTCTACCAAGCCATGAAGCCGCGCTTGCAAGCGCTGGGCTTGAAGTTAACTGAGGGACGTTTGCCCTTGGTAAAGGTCAGGCACAGCTCGCACCAAACCCCCATCGTGCCCGCAGCGCGCAGCCGCTATTTGGCCGAGATCAGCGACACCGTGCGGGGCTACAAGCAACGTGCCCAAGCCCAAGCGCAACTCGCCCGCGAAATCCAACAACTGCAAGCTGCTTCAGCCATGTTGGCAGAAGGCAAACCCGGCAAGCCCCGCGCCTCCGAGGCCGCCCAAGGCTTGGCCGATGAACGCCTTGCCCGTTTATTGCCCGATGCCCGCGCCCTGCTCGCCGACTGGCCCCAACTGCAACA
>CAMDKR010000184.1 GCA_945901225.1 Bordetella parapertussis
GCAAAAAACGTTGCTTGTTCATAGAAGACCTGCTTTGAAAACAATAAAAAACAAGAGGATAACTGAGGTAAGCACCCTTGGACCCTAGGGCCTGCCCTTGGTGGAGAGGCTTGCATTACGCACAAAGCGCAGCGGTTGTTCGGCCACAGCGCGAGCGGGAGCACCCAGTCCGCGCAGCTTGGCATCCATGGCCGTGCCAGCTTCGTCTTGCAGCGCTGCTTCACGCGCTTGGGCCACGGCGTGGGCGCGCCATGCCGCGTCGGTGTGCACCGGCGAGTCTGCCAAGTGGGTCAGGATGTGTTGAAGATTGCTGCGACCACGCTCGTTGGTGCTGCCATAGCCTTTAATAAGTCGACCACACATGGCCACCTCATGGCCTAGCGACCCGGCTTGTTTCAAAGCTGTGTAAACCGCTTGCAGCCATTGATTGATGTCAGCTTGCTCTGCATGAAAGCGGCTGCCATAGGGGCGCAACCATTTGAAGCTTGCCAAGGTGCGCAGCGCCAACATGCCCGCCACCGAGTGCGTGCCAATTTTCAAAGGCAAGGCCCACGGGGTTTGACCGCTTAATGCACGGCGTTTGTCCCAGCGTTGCAAAGGTGTGGCCAGCCAAGTGGGCAGCAATGCCGCGAACTCAAGCACACCTGGCTTGAAATGGTCGAACAGGTGCAAGAGGTCGTCATCTTGCAACTTCACTTCACGGGCCACACGTTGCCAACGGCTGGCGCGGCTTTTCAAATCAGCCACACGAACAATGTCGTCAAACGCCATCCACAAAGCCAACCAGCGAGCGGTTTCTCGGCTGGCAGGGAAAGTCTGCGTGTGTTGCGCGTCAGCAAGTGCCTCAGCCTTCACCACGGTTTGAAGACGCTCTACATACAAGTCCGCATAGTCGCGGCTTTGGTAGTCGCACAAACGGCTGTAGCCCAATCTGGCAAGTTCACGCACATCGGCGGGTAAGGCTTGCAAAGCGGGGGGAAGGCTGCTTGCGACAGGCGATGCGGCTTGAACATCGGGGTGATCATCGTTCAACATCGCTTGCACGGTTTGAGCGTTTTGTACGCGTGCAAAAGCTGCGGCAAAGCCTTTCAAACTTGCTGCACTGTGCGCACCGCTGTCTTTCAGCGTGGCTTCATAGTGTTCTCGGGCAAAAGGCAATAGACCGCTGCCGGCAATCACACCCAGCATGACCGCGCTGACCATGGTGCCGTTGGCTTGTGCCATGGCACCAAAGTCCCACACATGCGCTTCTTTAGAAAACTGCCGAACCACTTGCGTCAGCTGTGCGCTGTCTAAACGCCCGTCCCCCATGGGCATGCGCTCCAAGGTGGTGAGAGCCCGCGCTGATGAACTGAACACCTGTGTGCGTTCAGGCGACACCAAGCCAAGCGTGATTTGCCTTGTGGTTTCGAGCAACTCGGAAGACACCAAGGCGTCCAATGCGCCGGGTACGGGGTTCAAGCTGAACACCGGTGTTCTGCCTTGCAGCTGTGACAGCGGTGTCGGCAAAACTTCGATGTAATAGGTGGTCGCTCCCGTGCGTTGCGCCACCCCTGGGATAGAGGTGCTTTGCGCGGGGTAGCCACTCAGGCGTGCGGTGTGCATCAGCCATTCGCTGAGCAAGCCGCCGCCTTCGCCACCCAAGGCGCAAATCAACAGGCTGATGGGCTGGCTCATGCAGTTTGCAAGGCGCGAACCAAGCTGCTTCGTACACCTGCCCACAAGCGCTCCAGCGGCTTGGGGTTTTGGATGATTTCAGCGCGGTAGAAACTGGGGCATAAAGTGGCCGCATGGGCGTTTTCTCCGCACAAGCCGCAGCCTACGCAGCCGTCGATCACGGTGGCTACTGGGTCAACTTTGAGGGGGTCGGGGTTGTCTTTCAATGTGAGGGTGGGGCAACCCGATAAACGTATGCACGCATGGTCGCCGTTGCACACATCTTCATCGACACCGTACTTCACCCGCACTACCCGCTTGCCACCTTTGAGTAACTTGCTGATCCAAGGCTTGATGCGCCGCTGCCGCTCCAGCTGGCATTCGCCCTCGGCGATGATGACCTTCAAGCCGTTGAAGTCAGAGGTGAAAGCTTCTTTTAACAAAGCCTGCACTTTGGCCACCTCATAGGTGTGCACGGTTTTCATCCACTGCACCCCCAAGCCTTGCAGGGTGGATTCGATGGTCATATTGGTGTGCGACAAACTGGTTTGCTTATCACTGGCCGCTTGCTTCTCGGCCTCTAAGGGTGTGGAGATGATGTCTTGCGTGCCGGTCGCCGAGGTGTAGCCATTTTTGAAAATCAGCAGCACCGCATCATCACCATTGAAGAGCGCACTTTGCACGCCGGTGAGCAAACCGTTATGCCAAAAACCGCCGTCGCCCATGATGGCCAAGGTGCGGCGTTGCATCATCGGCGACACACCGGCACGTGAGGCCAAGCTCATGCCATAGCCCAAGATCGAGTGGCCGGTGGAAAAAGGCTCGAAGGTGCCCAAAGCGTGACAGCCGATATCAGCCGCCACATGCACGTCGCCTATTTCTTGTTGCACCAATTTCAATGCAGAAAACACCGGACGCTCGGGGCAACCAATGCAAAACCCGGGAGGGCGTGCGGGCAGCGGTGCACCCAAGGCCTTGGCCACATCGGTGCGGCGTTGTTGCAGGGCTGCAAGCCAACTGGCTGCTTGAGCGTGGGCAAGCGGTGCCAAATAGGTTTTCGCAAATGCCGCCAAGCCTGTGGTGATGGCTTCGACGTTGTACTCACCCGCCCCTGGCAAAACGTCTTTGCCGTGCAAAGGGGTGTTGACACCCGCGCGGCGCAGTTGGGTAGCGATATCTTGTTCGATGTACTCGGGCGTGCCTTCTTCCACCACCAACACACCACGCTTGCCTTGGCAAAATTCAATCACTTGGGTAGGCACCAAGGGGTAGGTGACGTTCAACACCAAAATAGGAATATCGCTGTCGCCAAAGGCATTGGCCAAACCGAGTTGCTGCAAGCTGCGCATGAGTGCGTTGTACAAACCCCCTTGCACGATCAGGCCTATATCGGTGTGGGCCTTGCCAGCCATGTGTTCATTCAAACCATGGCGAACAATGTAGTCCCGTGCTGCTGGAATGCGTTCTTCCAACTTGCGTTTTTCATGGCGAAAGGTGACGGGCGGATGCGCCAAGCGCATGTAGTCAAACTTGGCGGGTTCTGCCATCAGGTGTTGGGTAGACACCGCTGGTGC
>CAMDKR010000185.1 GCA_945901225.1 Bordetella parapertussis
GTGCTCATGCGCAAAGACCCGCCGTTTGACAGCGAGTACTTTTACGCCACCCACCTGCTCAGTCAAGCAGAGCGCGAGGGCGCCAAAGTGTTTAACCAACCCAGCGCACTGCGTGAACATCCTGAAAAGCTTGCCCTTATGGAGTTTGCCCAATGGACCACGCCCACCTTGGTAAGCCGTCAGGCAGAGGCGATTCGCGCTTTTCATGCCCAGCACCAAGACATCATCTTGAAGCCCTTGGACGGCATGGGGGGCATGGGTATTTTTCGGGTGCGAGCAGACGGCATGAATTTAGGCAGCATCATCGAAACCTTGAACCAAGATGGCGCCACCAGCGTCATGGTGCAAAAATTTGTGCCTGCCATTGCCCAAGGGGACAAGCGTGTCTTGGTGATTGGTGGCAAGCCCGTGCCCTATGCATTGGCTCGCATTCCCCAAGGCAACGAGGTGCGTGGCAATTTGGCGGCGGGTGGCAAGGGCGTGGCACAGCCCTTGACCGACCGCGACCGCGAGATTGCCCATGCCATCGGCCCCACCTTGGCGGCGCGGGGTTTGTTGCTGGTGGGCTTGGACATCATTGGCGAGTGCCTGACCGAGGTCAACGTCACCAGTCCCACCTGTTTTCGTGAAATCACCGATCAAACTGGGTTTGATGTGGCGGCGATGTTCATGGATGCGTTGGCGCAAGCGCTGCAATACCCCAAAGCTGCTGCGGGTACATCAGCCCCATGAAATTGTTTTTGGATCAGCAGTTATTCGAGCCTTATCTTCATGCTGCGCACTCGCGCTTGGCGTCGATCCGACCCTTTGAATACGCCCAAACCCGCAACCACCTGAATGGCGCTGTGACGCTGTTGTCTCCTTACCTGACCCATGGCTTGTTGAGCGTGCCCCAAGTCGCACAGCATGTGTACAAAGCGCACCGCATAGGGGTGCAGCACAAGTTCATGTTCGAGTTGGCGTGGCGTGAATATTTTCAACATGTGCAAGATGCTTTGGGTGACGATATCTTGCAAAACCTGCATGAAGGCGTGTTGCCAGACGATGCTTATGTGCAGTCCTTGCCAGACGATGTGCGCCATGGCGCAACTGGCGTTCCCGTGATCGATCAATCCGTGCGGCAACTGTATTTCAGCGGCTATTTGCACAACCACGCAAGACTGTGGTTGGCAAGCTACTTGGTTCATATACGCAAGGTGCATTGGCGTGTGGGTGCTGAGTGGATGTACAGCCATTTGATCGACGGCGACTTGGCCAGCAACCACCTCAGCTGGCAATGGGTGGCGGGTTCCGGCAGCCATAAACCGTATTTATTCAATGCTGACAATGTTGCCCTTTACGCCCCGGAGTTGTGGCACAGCCCGCAAACCGTGATCGATAAGCCAATGGAGATCATTGACATGATCGCGCGCAGCCGCGCGACCTTTACCCAGTCACTGTCAAAATTTGCGCCGGTAGAAGAACCGCCCCTTTTTGTACAACCCCCTGCGGTGGCAGATTTGGTGGCCAGTGGCGTGGCGGCAGAAAAATTGGTGGGGCGCGATGTCTGGTGGATTCACCCTTGGGCAATCAGCGATCAAACCCCTGCGCAGCTACCCGCCGATATATTGCCTATCGCCGCTTGCTGGCAAGGCTGGACCGAGCAGCACCCTTGGAGTGAGGCGCGCTGGCGGTTTGTGGGCAAGGGCATGAACGATGTGGCTTCGCATTGTTGGTTTGAGTCCGACGATCGCTTGATGGCGATGTTTGCCGGCGCCAAAAGCGTCCATGTGTGGGACCATGCCTGTTTGCCCAAATGGCCAGACATTAACTGGGTGCGTCATGCACCCTTGAGGTTGTGGCCTCGCCAAACCGAGCGCAGCCCGTCCTTTTCGCACTGGTGGGGAAAGGTCACGCGCTATAAGTTGTCGATTCCGCAGTTGTTGCGTAACCGATAGATCGCCACGTCGCTTCGCTCCTCGCGATGACGTGAAGGGCGTTACCCTCGCGATGACGTCACTGCGAGGCGCGAAGCGCCGAAGCAGTCTCGCAGCACGAAGCCGTTTAAGTCGCCTTCACCCTCAAGCGCCAAGCATGCAGCAGCGGCTCGGTGTAGCCACTGGGTTGGGCCTTGCCCTTGAACACCAAATCGCAAGCCGCTTGGTAGGCCTTGGAGGTGTCAAAGTGGCCGGCCATGTTTTGGTACAACGGGTCGTGGGCGTTTTGCTTGTCGACCACCGCGGCCATGCGCTCAAAGGTGGCACGCACCTCGGATTCGCTGACCACGCCGTGGTGCAACCAGTTGGCAATGTGTTGGCTGGAAATGCGCAGCGTGGCGCGGTCTTCCATCAGCCCCACGTTGTGGATGTCGGGCACTTTGGAACAGCCCACGCCTTGGTCAATCCAGCGCACCACGTAACCCAAGATACCTTGCACGTTGTTGTCGAGCTCTTGCTGTTTGTCGGCCGCGTTCCAGTCGGCTTTGGCCGACACGGGGACGGTGAGCAGGTCTTTGAGCAAACTGTCGCGCTGTTTGTCGGCGTCAATTTTTTCCAACTCTTTTTGCACATCGCTCACCAACACCTGGTGGTAGTGCATGGCGTGCAGCGTGGCGCCTGTCGGGCTGGGCACCCAAGCGGTGTTGGCACCGGCCTTGGGGTGGCCGATTTTTTGTTCCATCATGGCTTTCATCAGGTCGGGCATGGCCCACATGCCTTTGCCAATTTGCGCCTTGCCACGCAAGCCGCAGGACAGACCCACCAACACGTTGTTGCGCTCATAAGCGGCAATCCAGGCGCTGCTCTTCATGTCGCCTTTGCGCAGCATGGGGCCGGCCAGCATGGCGGTGTGTATCTCGTCGCCGGTGCGGTCGAGGAAGCCGGTGTTGATAAATGCCACGCGGCTTGATGCGGCGGCAATACAGGCTTTCAAGTTGACGCTGGTGCGGCGTTCTTCATCCATGATGCCCAGCTTCACCGTGCTGCCTGGCAAGCCCAAGACCTGTTCGACACGGCCAAAGAGCTCGGAGGCAAACGCCACCTCGGCGGGGCCGTGCATTTTGGGTTTGACGATGTAAACCGAGCCGGTGCGGGAGTTGCGAATGCCGTTGGCACCGTGCCCTTGCAAGTCGTGCATGGCGATGGCGGTGGTGACCATGGCGTCCATGATGCCCTCGGGGATTTCAAGCGTTTGGCCGTTGGCACCGGTGTAGAGGATGGCCGGGTTGG
>CAMDKR010000186.1 GCA_945901225.1 Bordetella parapertussis
GGTGCTCAGCACGGTATGCGCACCTTGGCCCAATCCTTGGCTCAGTACGTGGCGCAAGGCGTGATCACCGCCGAGGAAGCCCAGCATCACGCCGATGGCTAAGATACAAGCATCAATTTCTAGGAAAGTTCAACCATGGCCCGCACCAACCCCAAAACCTATGAACCCAGCAACCCCACCAAAGTGGCTTTCATTGGCCTGGGTGTCATGGGCTACCCCATGGCGGGCCACTTGGCACTGGCCGGCCACCATGTCACGGTTTACAACCGCAACCCTGCCAAAGCCAAAGATTGGTGTGCCGAGTTCTCCGGCCACGCCAGTGCCCCCACGCCCCGCGAAGCAGCCCAGGGCGCTGACATGGTATTTTGCTGCGTAGGTAACGACGACGATTTGCGTTCGGTCATGTTGGGTGCTGATGGCGCCTTGGCTGGCACCCAAGCCGGTGCGCTTCTTATCGACCACACCACCGCTTCAGCCAATCTGGCGCGTGAGTTGTTTGCAGCGGCTAAAGCCAAGGGAGTGCATTTTGTCGATGCGCCGGTCTCGGGTGGCGAAGCAGGTGCCATCAACGGCATGTTGACCGTGATGTGCGGCGGCGAGGCAGCGGCATTCGAACGCGCCAAACCAGTCGCCATGGCTTTCTCCAAAGCTTTCACCTTGATGGGCGAAAGTGGGGCAGGACAGCTCACCAAAATGGTCAACCAAGTTTGCATCGCCGGTTTGGTGCAGGGCCTGTCTGAGGGTATTGCCTTTGGCATGAAAGCCGGCCTGAACATGGAGCAGGTGTTGGAAGTGATCGGCAAAGGAGCCGCGCAAAGCTGGCAAATGGACAACCGTGGCAAAACCATGGTCGCTGATAAATTCGATTTTGGCTTTGCGGTCGACTGGATGCGCAAAGACTTAGGTTTGGTGATGGACGAGGCCAAGCGCAACGGCGCTCGTGTGCCGGTCACTGCACTGGTGGATCAGTTTTATGCCGATGTGCAAGCCATGGGCGGCAGCCGCTTTGATACCTCTAGTCTGATCAAACGACTGCGCTAAAGCAACTTACTTGGCTGGCTTGACCGGGTCTGCAGCTGGAGCCGGCGGTGGCAACAGGTTGCGCAGTTCGTCTTCGCTGATGATCTCAAACAAGCGCACCACTTTGTTCACGCCACCCACATTGCGTGTCAATTGGGTCGCGCTGTTGGCTTCGCGCTGGGTCACACGTCCCATCAAGTAGACCGTGCCGCGCTCGGTCACCACTTTGAAGGCGTTGGCGAACAAGTCACGGCTGTCCACAAAACTGGCTTTGACCTTGGCGACGATCAGCAAGTCGTTGGAGCGCTCAGACAAATTGGACATGGGCATGACGGCCAACTCGTTCACCACCGCTTTGACGTTTTCAATACGCTCGACCAGTTGAACAACAGCTTGGCGGTCTTTTTCGGCCGTGACTTCACCGGTGAGCAAGACCTGGCGGTTGAAGCTGGTGACATTCACATGCACCCGCTCGCCTAAGTTGTCGCGTATGCGAGCCTTCGCACGTAACTCGATCGTTTCATCCTCAAGTTGTGCACCGGAGGTACGTCGGTCGCTGGCCACCATGGCGGTACCCGCCACGCCTGCAATCATCAAAGGCGCACAAGCGCCCAAGGTGCAGACCAACAACAAGCCGCTGACGGTTTTGACTAACAAAGATGATTTCATGATGGGTTCTCCTGTTCGCCTAACAACTGACTGTCCACGCCGTCGCACAAACAGTGCAATACCAGCAAGTGAACTTCTTGAATTCTGGCCGTGCGTTCGTGCGGCACACAAACATGGACATCCGTCTCGCGCAACACCTGCGCGATTTTGCCGCCTCCCTTGCCTGTGAGTGCCACCACAATCAAGTCTCTTTCGTGGGCCGCCTCAATGGCGGCCAGCACATTGCGCGAATTGCCGCTGGTGGAGATGGCCAACAAAACATCGCCAGGTTGCCCCAAAGCACGCACTTGTTTGGAAAAAATTTGGTCGAAGTGGTAGTCGTTGGCAATCGCGGTCAAGATGGAACTGTCGGTAGACAAGGCAATTGCACCGAGCTCAGGGCGTTCGCGTTCAAAGCGACCGACAAACTCTGCAGCAAAGTGTTGCGCGTCTGCGGCTGAACCTCCGTTGCCACAGGCCATGACTTTGCCACCGCCAGTCACGCACATCAACAGCGCCCCCACAGCAGCAGCGATAGGCTTGCTTAAGGTTTGGGCCGACTGGTATTTCAGGTCAGCGCTGTCAATGAATTGCTGTTCTATGCGTTGCTCTAACATGGTTGAATCATACCTTTGCAACATGTCTTGGCCGCCTCATTCTTCAAACGCGGCTTTGAGCCAGATCAAGCGATCTGCTTGTAGCAACACCGCATCAAAGCGGCATGGCGGGGGTGTTGGGTACCTGCGCAAAAAATGTTTGGCTGCAAACACAATGCGTCTGCGCTTGCCAGCGCTGATGCTGGCCCCCGCTCCGCCGAAATCATCTCTGGTGCGAGACCGGACCTCGACAAACACCAAGGTACCTTCGTCGTCGCGCACAATCAGGTCAATTTCGCCGCCACCTCGTCCAGGGGTGCGGTAGTTACAGGCAAGCAGCGTCAAGCCATGGTCGAGCAAATAACGCAAGGCGCGTTGCTCGGCGGCATCGCCGCGTTGCTTGGTATTGGGGTCAGGGAAAGAGGTGTTCATTGGTTCAACGTTTTGATTCCGCATTGGTGGCAGCGCAAGACGCCAGCGCTTCACAAGCGCATCCGCCAGCTTGCCTGTATGTCTTGGCCACGCCCATTGGCAACTTGGCAGATATTGGTTTGCGTGCATTGCATGTGCTGACGCTGGTCGACGCCTTGGCTTGCGAAGACACGCGCCACAGCCAGGCTTTGCTGCGTAGCTATGGCGTTGCCAAACCATCGGGTGCTTTTTTGGCGCTGCACCAACACAATGAAACAGGGGCCGCTGAAGATGTGATTTTGCGTTTGCAAAGCGGTCAGCGGGTGGCTTATTTAAGTGACGCAGGTACACCGGCGATCAGCGACCCAGGCGCCAAGTTGGTGGCCATGGTGCAAGCGGCAGGGTTTCGGGTCATCCCCATTCCTGGTGCCAGCAGTGTGACCGCACTGCTGAGTGTGAGTGGCTGCCAAGGAGACGGTAGTTTTGTTTTTTTAGGTTTTTT
>CAMDKR010000187.1 GCA_945901225.1 Bordetella parapertussis
TCTTGATGGCCTTGCTTCGCTCTTTGCTGCACATGCTGTGGATGCTGGTCACCGTCATACCCGTGGCATTTGCCATGTTGACAGCTGCAGCATTGCAAGTGAACAGCCATCGCTTGTACCGCATGGCTGTTTTTTGGTTGTCGTTGGCCATTGGTGGGGCCAAACATATTTTGGGCATACGCTATGAATTGCGCGGTACGCAACATTTACCTGCCGCAGGACAACCAGCCATCTTGTTGGTGAAGCACCAATCCACCTATGAAACATTTTTGATGCCCGTCATCATGCCCAGTGACTTGGCCTATGTGTTCAAAAAAGAATTGCTTTATGTCCCATTTTTCGGTTGGGGCATAGCTCGCTTGGACATGATTCATATCGACCGAAAACTGCGCAGCCAAGCGTTTCAAAAAGTGGTCTCCCAAGGGCGCGACTTACTTTCGCGCGGCATTTGGGTGATCATGTTTCCCGAAGGTACGCGTATTGAGCGTGGTCAAGCGGGTACCTACAAAGCAGGTGGTACACGCTTGGCGATTGAAACGGGCGTACCTGTGATACCGATTGCCGTCAACTCAGCACGCTGCTGGCCACGCAAAGCCTTGATCAAATACCCTGGCACTGTGACGGTGTCCATTGGCCCCATGATTGAAAGCACAGGTCGTCAGCCCGAAGAGATGATGCAACAAGTTGAGCATTGGATAGAGAGCGAAATGCATCGCCTTGACCCCGAGGCTTATGCCGTCACCACGGCTTAAACGATGACTGCTTTTGTTCAGCTTGCACTCGATTGGTTAGGTGGCCAAAGCCTCAAAGAAGAGCCAAGCCCAGCAACTGTGCCTGTGGCTTCCAATGCCGCCAGTCCTCTCGCCTTTGTGCACCCCTTGGCGAGTCGCCAAATACAACTGCAACAAACCACCATCGCCTATGCATTTCAGCGCGTTAAGCGCAAAACCATTGGCATGTCCGTGGGCGCTGATGGCTTAGAAGTACGTGCCCCGCGCTGGGCTACCGTGGCCAGCGTGGAAGCCGCGCTGCATGAAAAAAGCGCTTGGATTTTGCGCAAGCTGCAAGAGTCGCAGGAGCGGCAAAAACAAATGCGCCACACCGTCATCGAATGGCGCGATGGTGCCTCATTGCCTTTTCTGGGCGAGCAATGGTTGGTGCGTTTAGATCCTGAACATCAGTCGCCGCAAGCCAGCTATCAAGAAACATCAGCCAAGTGCTTGCCTATTGCCTTGTCGATCCATGCGCAACCCGGGCAAATCCGTGACGCAGTACAAGCCTGGCTGATGCAACAAGCCAAGCTCAATTTCACGCAGCGTCTTGACCATTTTGCCCCGCAGTTAGGCGTGCAGTGGAAACGTTTGTCGCTCAGCAATGCCAGTTCGCGCTGGGGCACCGCGTCAGCAGACGGAAGCATTCGCCTGAATTGGCGACTGATTCATTTCAAGCAAGATGTGATTGACTATGTGGTGGTGCATGAACTCAGCCATTTGCGCGTGATGAACCACAGTCCGCAGTTTTGGGAGACGGTGGGATCGCTGGTGCCTGATTACCAACAGCGGCGCCATGCGCTCAATGAGGAAGTGCTGCCTCAGTGGGCTTGAAGCGAACCACATCGCCAGCGACACGCTCCAACTCTCCTCGGTACCAAAGCCAATGCAAATGCGCCAATGATTCGCCAAGCGCAAACGTGGTTTGGTGACCATCTAGCTCACGCTTAAACAGCACGGCCATGGCCTCGACAGCGCTGACGGCATTTTGGGCGCAAGCCTCGCGCAACTCTTGCAGTCGCTCGTCGTGGTGCCGTGCCAGTTGCCCAATGCGGGTATGCAGTCCACGGAATGGTTTTCCGTGCGAAGGCAGACATAAAGCATCAGCAGGCAGTGCGTCAAATTTTTTCAGCGAGTCCAAAAACAATTGCAGCGGGTTCGACATGGGCTCTGAGTCGTACACACTGATATTGGTGGAGATGCGAGGCAACACCATGTCGCCACTGATCAACACGTTCACTGACTCGCAGTACAGCGCAATGTGTTCTGGCGCATGGCCATAGCCACTGATGCAACGCCAAGGCTTGCCCCCAATCGTGACGGACAAGCCGTCATACAAGCGCACAAAATGCTTGGGCAGTGCTGGCACCATATGGACAAACTGAAAATTACGCTTGGTGACAGCGCTAAGCACTTTTGCATCCGTGATGCCATGCGACTGTAAAAATGCCACAGCTTGTTCGGCTTGCTGCGGGTTGGAGGGGTGAATCAAAGTGTGTGCGGTGTGAAAGTCGGTGGCACTGATCCACAACGGCACTTTCCAATAATCACACAACCAATGCGCAAGCCCCAAGTGATCAGGGTGAAGATGCGTGACAAACACACGCAGCACCGGCAACCCCTGCAGGCGGTTGTCGAAAATGTGTTGCCATTGTTCACGCGCACTGGCTTGGTCGAGGCAACAGTCCACAATCGCCCAACCCTCACGGCCTTCGTAAACATCTCTGAGCAACCACAGGTTGATGTGGTCCAGCGCAAAGGGCAAGAACATGCGCAGCCAATAAACGCCAGGAGCGACCTCGGTCATTGCGCCAGGTTGGGGCAAATGCTCACCCAATGGGTAGTCAAGTTCTTTTTCGTCAGCGTTCATGTTGCGGGGATTTTGCTTCATAATTGACGTTTACGTAAACGTAAACTGTCTACATGGCGACCCTCTACACCATCCGCGAACTGGCCAAAGAGTTTGATCTGACAACCCGTGCCATTCGTTTTTACGAAGACATGGGCTTGTTACGCCCCGAGCGCCAAGGCCCTGGTGGGCGCAACCGCATGTACAGCGCTCGTGAAAGAGCCAGGCTGCGCCTGACGTTGCGAGCGAAGCGCTTAGGCTTGTCGTTGACACAAGCCAAAGACATCATTGATATGTACGACAGTCCCAGAGACACCGCTCCGCAATTAGAAAAATTTGTCGAAGTCTTGGCCAGTCATCGACAACAATTGGAGTCTCAGTTAGAAGAAATCCAAGCCAATCTGGATGAAGTCAAGCAACACGAACGCGAAGCCAAAACTTTGCTGAACAAACACATCGCCAAAAGCAAACGCACACCCCAAGTTGTTATCACCGAATGAACACCGCCACCTATGTCTGA
>CAMDKR010000188.1 GCA_945901225.1 Bordetella parapertussis
GTCATACAAACTCGCATTGAAGAAGTGCGTGGTCAAATCGCCAGAGAACTGCACGACGAACTTGGCCAACAGGTTACGGCCATCAAAAGCTTGGGCCAGGCCATGGTGCTGCGAGCCCAGGGCGTGGATGCACATACCGAACAAGCGGCTCGCATGGTGATAGACAGTGCTGACGCGATTTACGAAGAGGTGCATCAACTGGTGAGCAAACTGCGCCCACTGGCGCTGGACCGCTTTGGGCTGCAAGATGCATTGCAAGATTTGGTCGAAGATGCGCGTAGCCGCCACACCGATACGCGCATCCATTTGGAACTGCATTCGCCTCTAGAGGACATTGAGCCCAGTTTGGCCACTGCCACCTACCGCATCGTGCAAGAGTCACTGAACAACGCATTGCGACATGCACAAGCCAGCCAGATCACTATCGTCTTGTCTGCACATGCACAACAACTGCACATCGACGTCAGCGACAACGGCAAGGGTGCCACCCCTGATTGGGCAGATTCCGGCCAATACGGCGTCATCGGTATGCGAGAGCGAGCCCAAGGGCTGGGCGGGTCATTCAGCTTCGAGTCCTTACAGCCCTCGGGTGTTCGCGTGTGGGCAGTTCTGCCGCTGAGCCACAATCCAGCACATGGCTAAATTGACACTTCTTTTGGTAGACGATCACGCCGTGGTGCGCAGCGGTTTCAAAGTACTGCTGCAAACTTGGGATGACGTGGATGTGGTCGCCGAGGCCAACAGCGGCGAAGAGGCCCTGCCGCTGTACACCCTGCATCGCCCTGACGTGGTGGTGATGGACATCGCCATGGCGGGCATGGGCGGCATTGAAGCAAGCAAACGCTTGTTGGCGCTGGACCCTCAGGCTCGCATCTTGGCCTTGTCGGCTCACGAAGACAGCAGCTATGCAAAAAGGGCATTACAAGCAGGTGCATTAGGCTATTTGTCCAAACGCACGGCCCCCGAGGTGTTGATCGACGCCTTGCGCATGGTGGCGCGTCACCAGCGCTTTATCGATCCCATCATTGCGCAACGCATGGCCAACCAGCAAAACAGCAGCGATTCACACTACATCGACAAACTTTCCCCGCGCGAGTTCGAGGTCTTTTTGGCGCTGGCCAAAGGGCGCTCGGTGCTAGACATTTCCCAAACTTTGGGTTTGTCCGCCTCAACGGTTGGCACTCACCTGTACAAGGTCAAACTCAAACTTCAACTCAGCAACCAATCCGAGATGACGCTGCTCGCCATGCGCCATGGATTGCTTGACGACGCCAACCCATGAGCGCCAACCATTCCTTCTCCGGCAAAGAACGTGTTGCCCTCATCACCGGTGCCAATATCGGTATCGGTCGCGTCACCGCTGTGCGTTTGGCCCAGCAAGGCTACACCGTGTTTTTGGCGGGTCGCTCGGCCGAGCGTACCCAGGCCGTTATCGATGACATTCACGCATTGACTGGCAGCCCCAACAGCGCCTTTTTCCTTCCGCTACAACTGGACGACTTGAACTCGGTGCGCGAATGTGCGGCACTTTTTTTGGCGCGGCAACTGCCCTTACACCTGCTTGTCAACAACGCCGGTTTGGCCGGCCTCAAAGGGCAAACCCGTCAAGGCTTCGAGATGGCTTTCGGGGTGAACCATCTGGGACATTTTTTACTCACCCAATTGCTGCTTGACACCCTCAAGGCCAGTGCGCCAGCCAGAGTGGTGACAGTGGCGAGCCGGGCGCACCTGATGGCCTACCAAGGCTTGGATTGGCCAAGCTTGCAACAACCCACCCGCAGCCTCACCGGAACCCGCGAATACGGCGTGTCCAAGTTGGCCAATATTTTGTTCAGCGCCCATTTGGCCAAGGTATTGGCTGGCACAGGGGTGTCCACCTATTCGCTGCACCCTGGCGTGGTTGACACCGAGGTGTGGCGTGAAGTGCCAGGTTTCTTAAGACCCTTGTTGCGCTTGCGTGGACTGCTTACCCCCGAGCAAGGGGCGCAAACCACGCTCTACTGCGCCTTGCAAGCACCCGCCAGTGAAAGCGGCTTGTACTACGAACATTCCCGAACCAAAACCCCATCGCGCATTGCACAAGATGCGCAATTGGCTGAACAACTGTGGAACCAATCCCTGCAATGGGCGAAAGCAGCGTCATGAAAAAACACCTGTCAATGCTTTTCCTGATATGTTGGTGCGGCCTGGCCCACGCTGAGTGGCAAAGCTTTTCCAAAGCAGACGACGGCGATTGGTATCTTGAAAGCCAGTTGGTGCAAGCCCGTCCCATGGTCCGCGCTTGGACTTTGTTCGACCACCACACACCTGTGGGGGCCTTTGGGGTGTTGTCGGTGAAAACCATGCACGAGTTCGATTGTGTACAACAGCGTATGCGCGACATCAATATCGTGGTCTTCAATGACCACATGGCGCGCGGCTCCATCCTGCGCAACACCTACCCCGGCACGCAGCTGATGCATCCCCCGCCGGGCAGCGTCTTCGAACAACTCATGACCCAACTTTGCAAACCATGAGCACCTCTTCCATTCTTCGCATCGCACCCTTGGGTTTTCCTTGGCAAACCATCGACCCTTTTTTGTTTTGCGTTCACCACCTAGACCATTACCCTCAAGGTAATGCTTCTATGGGGCCAGCGGCTTCTTTGGCAGGGCGCAACCTCGGCCAAGACTTTGCGGGCAAAGACGGCTGGAGCATGTACCACGGCATGACCATCCCAGGTTTTCCCGCGCACCCGCACCGCGGCTTTGAGACGGTCACCATCGTGCGCCAAGGCCATATCGATCACTCCGATTCACTGGGCGCCACCGCCCGTTTTGGCCCTGGCGACGTGCAGTGGCTGACCGCTGGGCAAGGCATCGTGCATTGCGAAATGTTTCCCTTGCGCCATACCGACCAAGCCAATACCGCCGAGCTGTTTCAAATTTGGCTCAACCTGCCGGCCAGCCACAAAATGGTCAAGCCGCACTTCACCATGCTGTGGGGCGAACACATTCAAGACGTTCGACACCTTGACGCGCAAGGCTTAGCCACCGACATCCGCGTGGTCGCTGGCAGCTTGGACCAAGCCCAAGGTTTAGCGCCGCCGCCCGACTCGTGGGCCAGCCAAGCCCATGCGGATGTGGCCATCTTCAC
>CAMDKR010000189.1 GCA_945901225.1 Bordetella parapertussis
TCGGTGGCTTCGACTTCCAAGTCCGACACCGCGCTCATCAGCACCGGGTCCCAATTGACCAAGCGCTTGCCACGGTAAATCAAACCTTGTTGGTAGAGCTTGACAAAGGTGTCGGTGACCACGGGCGACAACTTGTCGTCCATGGTGAAGTATTCGCGGCTCCAATCCACACTGTCGCCCATGCGGCGCATTTGTTGGGTGATGGTGTTGCCCGATTGCTCTTTCCACTCCCACACTTTGGCAATGAAATTTTTACGCGCCACATCAGGGGTGGGCCCCATGTCATGTCGGCTGATGCCTTGGGCTTGCAATTGGCGCTCCACCACGATTTGCGTGGCAATGCCCGCATGGTCGGTGCCGGGCACCCACACGGTGTTGAAGCCCTTCATGCGGTGGTAGCGCGTCAAGCTGTCCATGATGGTTTGGTTGAACGCGTGTCCCATGTGCAGCGTGCCGGTCACGTTGGGTGGCGGCAGTTGAATGGCAAAGGCCGGTTGCTCTGCTTGGGGCTGGCCTGTGCCACGAAAACCCGCCACGCCGTAGCCGCGCTTTTCCCACTCAGGCCCCCAATGGGCCTCGAGGGCGGCGGGTTCAAAAGATTTGGACAGGCTGTCTAAGCCGGGTTGCGCGGGGGGGGTGCTCATAGGGATGTTGGTGTGACACGCTGCTTGATAAGCGTGTTATTTCAAATAGAAAGGAGATGATTTTAACGGCGCGAAAACCGTTAGCGCTTTAACCCGTTCAGGCGACTTCTGCTGCAATCTGGCGCAGTGCGCTTGCGAACACGTGGGCCGGTTGTCCGCCAGAAATTAAATGCTTGTCATTGATGATGACAGCGGGCACAGAGTGAATACCAGCACTGGTGTAAAAGTTTTCTTTGGCACGCACTTCTTCTGCATAGGTGTCACTATCGAGTACGGCCTTGGCTGAATCAATGTTCATACCCAGCGTCTTGACAATGGCCAGCAAGACTTCATGCGACTTAATCACTTCACCACGGCCTTGGTAAGCCTCTAGAAAAGCTTTTTTCAATTGGTGTTGATCACCAGGCGCACCCTCGTGCTCGGCCCAGTGCAGCAAACGATGCGCATCAAAGGTGTTGAAGATACGACCTCTGCCTGTGGGGTGAAACGCAAAACCCACTTCCGCACCTCGCGCTTTGATGTTTTGGTACATCTGCGCTTGTTGCTCTGCAGTTGATCCATATTTTTTGCCCAGATGTTCTACCAAGTCCTCGCCACCTTCGGGCATATGAGGGTTCAGTTCAAAGGGCTGGAAATGAATATCGGCTTTCACCTCGTCGTGCAATTCTTCTAGCGCTTGCTCTAGCGCACCCAAGCCCACCGCACACCAGGGGCAGGCGATATCAGAGACGAAATCAATTTTCAATGCGGTGGTCATGTTTGGCTCCGATTCAATTTATTTCAAGGTATGGCCAATGCCTTGGCCACACTGTTAACCAAGCCGGCATTCAAGGCTTGACCACGGGCTGCTACATACGCGTCGGGGCGCAGCAAAGCCCATCGTGCGCTTGCATCGCCGCAAGCTTGTCGCAAGCGCTGCGGCTTGTCGATCACATGCTCCACTGCTTGCGCAGCTTCGTGAGAGACCACTTGAACGATGCGCACAGCTGCACTTTGTGAGAGTTGTCTCAATTGATGTAGTTCTTGGGTAGAGCAAGCGCCAAAAACCAAGAGCAACAAACCGCTGTCTGCCCACAAGAGCAAGTCACCCAAGCAGCCTGCATGATGCGCTGTGAATTGCAGCGCAACGTTTTGCGCCATCACACCACCCTCTGTTTGGCAAATGCTGGACAGGGTGTAGCGGTTGGCCTCTGCCATGCGACCCGTATTGATGAGGTGACGGGCAAATACATGGCGCTTGGCCAAACCTATGGTGGCTCGGCGGAATAAACGCTCCATACCTTCGGGGGCTCGCAAATACCGTGCTGTTCGGTTGGTGACTTGCACATTGCGTTGTGCCGCTTGCAAGCGTTCGTGGTTGTAGCTGTTGAGCAATTCAGAGGGCGCTTGTTGACGAACAACCGCAGCGAGTTTCCAAGCCAAGTTATCGGCATCAGCGATGCCCGTGTTGCCGCCCCTGGCGCCAAAGGGGCTGACCACTTTGGCGGTGTCGCCTAAGAAAAATACATGGCCGTGGCGAAGTTGATGCAAGCATTGGGATTTATAGGCATAAGGTCCCACCCACACCAGTTCGCATGCCACATTGGGACCGAACTGCTTGGTCAAGCGTTCACGAACCACGTCTTCGCGGCTGACATAGGCGGGGTCTGCGTCGGGCGCCATTTGGTAGTCGATGCGCCAGACATCGTCGCCCATCAGGTGTTGCCACACAGCGCGGTTGTCATTGAACGGCGCTTCAATCCACGTGTGACGCTCTGTAGGCGGTTGGTGTTGAAAGCGCACATCTGCAATGCACCAACGGTCGTCGCCTCGCTTGCTGTCCATCGTGGCGCCCACCCATGCATGAAAAGGGGTATGTGAGCCGCTGGCATCAATCACATGGCTTGCTGTGATTTGGTAGCCACCTTCGGGGGTGCTCACGCCAAGCAATGCACAGTCTTTGTTCTGTTCAAAGGTAGTGACCTTAGAGGACCAACGCAAATCGATACTCGCTCCTTGGCGGTTGAGTTCTTGTATACGTTCTACCAAATACATCTCTATATAAAACTGTTGGATGTTGGTGAAGGGCGGTTGTTGGCTGAAAGAAAACTGGCTTTTTTCACGCAAGTCAAAAGAAAATACTTCGTCGTTGCCAGCGAAAGTTCTACCCACTTGCCATGCAATGCCTTTGGCGGCGATGCGCTCGTAAATGCCCAAGCGTTGAAAAATTTCCAAAGATTGTTGGGTGTAGCAAATGCCTCGGGAGGATGCGCCTTTGACGCCTACGGTGTTGTCTTCATCCAAAAGCACCGCAGGTATGCGCAACTGTGCCAAGCGGCAAGCCAATGTAAGACCTGTTAAGCCGCCACCCACAATCACCACGGCGTGGTGATGGCGCTTTCCCTCTAGCAGTTCTGGCGGGACGGAGAACGGGTACTCGGGCAGGGCGTAGCCGTTGGTGGGTAAGTCAGGCATTGAGTTCACGGTCGAGGCGACGTCTTTT
>CAMDKR010000190.1 GCA_945901225.1 Bordetella parapertussis
TCACTTGCTGGCGTGTTGTCAGTGAGGTAGAGCGTCATCAATGGCTCGAACACCGCGCCAGCAGGCAAGGCTTGCAAGATACGCTGGCGGTATGCCAGTGCAAGTGCGGTGGTGGTGACGGGCGGCTTGAGGTTGGGCATGACCACCGCGCGGGCAAATTGCGCAGCGGTGTGCGCCAGCACATGCGGCAATACCTCGCCATCGCGAAGATGCACATGCCAGTCGTCGGGGCGGGTGAGTGTGAGTGATTTTTGGGGCATGGTGCGATTGTCTAACAGACACGCCCATGAAAAAACCCGCTGCCTTGTGAGCAGCGGGTTTAGAGTTCTTTATCCTTTAACTGGCAACTAGGCCAGCGTGGGGATTAGAAGCTGTGGTGGATACCAAGGCCGTAGTTGTCGATTTTGCGGAGAATAACTGTACTTGCTCTTGGCGCATCAAGTGTAAAACGACCAGCATGAACGTAAGCAACAGTACGCTTGCTCAATGCGTGGTTAGCGCCGTACTGTGAACCTTTGAGACTAAAAGTATTAAGTCTGATTGGATAGGTACCAGATGTGGCGTTGCCATTACCAGTTGATGAAGAGTAGAACACGGTTGTAGCGCCCAAGGGCACGCTGATGCTCATCATTGAAGTTTTAAGAAATTCAGCGCCCACAGCCATTTTGGTTTGGTTGTAGCCTACTTTGGCCATGCCTAAGTCATAGGTGGCTGTAGAAGTGGTCAGCTTGTTTTTGCTGGTAGTTCCTCCAGCAGTAAGGTTAGCTGCTGTCGCTGGAACTTCTGGAACAGTTGCTGTTGCAGCTACTTCATTATCCATCGTACCGAAGTTGATGCCGGTATTGGTCACGCTGTCTGAGGTGAAGCCAACATACAAAGGACCGCTGGCGTACTTGATGGCAAAGCCAGTGCCGTCACCTGTTTTGACGCCGTTGGTTTCAGTGGTTGAAAATCCGTTTGGAGGCGCTGAGTTCTTGCCGCCATACACTTTGGTGATGGTGATGCCTAAACCAGGCACAAATGAAGGCAAATCATATTGGATGGCTTGGTCTTGACGCAAAGGCGCTTCTGAACCGTTGTAACCAGTCATGGGAGCCAAATACAAAGCGCCAGTAGCGCCTGTTGCACCACCTGGGTCAGCTGTAACAGCGTTGAGGAAACCTGCAGAGTATTGTTTACCAATGCGCAAGGAACCGAAACCACCGCTCAAACCAACAAACGCCTGACGGTTGGTATATGTTGAAGCAGAAGTTTGGAGATTAACGCCCATCTCGTACAAGTAAGAAGCCTTCAGGCCACCGTCCAAATCTTCAGAGCCTTTGAAACCAATCAAGCTTCCGCCTGTTTGATATTCGCCAATACCTGTTTTGCTGCTGATAACAGCGCCGTTTACTTTGTCTGTGGACTTGTTGTAAGTTTGTTCCAAAGTGCCATAGATAGTGGCTTGAGCCAATGCGCCAGTGACGGCTGAACTTGCTGCGAGTGCAACGAGGGTTATTGAACATTTTTTTAAATCAATAATTTATCTAATTGATTTTTATGTATATTTTTATTTAAAATTCAGTATTACCTATTTTGACGGAGTTATGTACTATTAACATATCACTTAAATATTACAAATTTCCTTGTTTTAATGTTTTTTTTGAATTTAAATATAAATAACCAATAAATAAATTTATAAATATTTATTATTTTTTCTATTGGGGCTATATGAATACTGTCAGACAAGCAATGGTAAGCGCCTCTAACGATGGGGCCTATCTCACCACGCGCAGTCGCAGTGCGGTCATCAAGTCCAGCATGACCAACGTCGTTGGTTTACCCAAAAAACTCAAGATATTTCGGATTGCGGGAAGCAAATTTTGGCAGATGCGCTACTTTGTGCAGGGTAAGTACATCACCAAAAGCCTGAAAACCGTGGACTTGCCCGAGGCCATGATGTGCGCCCGTTTAATTAATGAAAGTCTGGAGGCTGAAGGTCTGGGCACCCAAGAGAGGAACGAGGACAACTACCCCGCGGGCATGAAAAACCAGCAACTGCTGCACAACCTGATCGAAGATATTTTGCAAGCAGAGCTAGAGAAAGTGCAACGGGACGAAATACGCCACAACTCGTATGTGATGACCAAAATCCGGCTCGAAGGCTTGATTTTTGAGTTCCTGAAAGACAAGCCTCTGCACAAAATTGACATTCAAGTGCTGGAAGACTTTATTCGCTACATGACCGAGAAGAAGCTTTCCGCCTCCACCATGCAAGGCTATATCGCGCAAATGCGAAAAGTTCTTCGCTTGCTAGAGCGCAAAAAAATTCTGTCTTCTGTACCCAGTTTTCCGCCCCTGAAGGCGCAACCCAATTCCCGCGGCGGCTTTACCGTGACCGAATACAAAGCCATTTTGCGCAAATCCAAAGAACTGCAACGCCAAACTTTCACCGACTGGGGCGAAGGCAAACGGGCATGGATGCGCAGCGCCTACCACCAGATGCCGGTTGAAATCAATTGGCTCATACGCTTCATGGTTTACACCTTCATGCGACCGGGCGATGTGCGGCAACTGAAAAACCAGCACATTGAAATCATCAACGGTAACTACCATTACCTGCGCTTGACCATGCCAGAGGTGAAACGCCATAAATCAGCCACCGTCAGCTTGGCACCCGCCGTTCCACTTTTCAAACATATCTTGGAATACCAAAAAACACAGGGTTATGGTGCACCTGACGACCATGTGTTTTTTCCTGAAGTGAAAAACCGACGCTTGGTGTTGGATATCGTCGGTTGGTGTTTCAACTGGATATTGAAAGACCTGAACCTCAAGCAAGGCCCCCATGGCAACGACCGCACGTTTTACAGCTTGCGCCACAGTGCCATCACTTTCAGATTGATTTACGGCGGCAATATCGACTTGCTGACCTTGGCTCGAAATGCTCGAACTTCGGTGGAGATGATTGAAAAGTTTTACGCCTCCACACTGTCAGCTGAAATGAATGTGAGTCTTTTGCACAGCAAGCGCCGATAACACGCCTTTTGCATGGCTTACGCAAGCACGCCATGGTTTATTTTTTAGTGCGACTTACCCTGTCATTGGTTTGATTTTTTACAGTGAGCCCC
>CAMDKR010000191.1 GCA_945901225.1 Bordetella parapertussis
TCGGTGGGCAAGCGAGCTTGCACCATTTTGCAAGCCTCTCTGGCGATGCCTGGGTTGGGCGCTTGGTTGATGGAAGAACCCGGCGCACCCACCAACACCAAAATGCGGTTACCCATGATGATCATGGTGGGGAAACTGGTTTTTTGGAAATGGCGCACCATTTGCAAACCCAACTTTCGCATCACGGTCTCAGGTCTGCCTTGGTCTTGAAAACTCACCGACTCCCCCTTGGGTAAGACCACATGGATGGTGACCAAGACATCGCCTCGGCATCCTGGTGCATAGCTGTAGGTTCCCCATACAAAGCCCTTGACTTTGCTGAGCATGGCCTCATTCGTGGTGTCAAAGCGCTGGTTGTTTTTGACACCCTCCATGATTTGCGAAGCGCTGCCTGGGTTGGCAAACTCCAGACGTGTGTTTTGCGGATTGATATTGCGTGACAGAGAATTAATGGAAGCTTTCAACGTGGCTTCAAGCATGATGTCCATGCCCACACCTTCAGTCGCCAAAGCTCTGTTTTTGTCTACCAACTCATCCATTTTCTTGATGGCGTACACCGCCTCAGGCGCATTCACCCCCAAAGAGATCAAGCCTTTCAAATGCCCCATAGCTTGGTTCACCATTTCATTGCGTGAACTGCCATAGGCATCTTGATACTGACACAGGTCTTGGCCACGCAAAAAGAATACCGTCGGCCATAAAGTTAATTTTTCTACCGCCCATGCCTGAGGAATGCATTGCATCAGCGTGATGAACACACAGATGGCGGTGCCGCGTGGCCACCTGATGAAATTCATGCTGTTACTCAAACTATTGTTGTTATGTGAATAAGCATAGATGACAACGCTGTGATGAGATTGATTCAGATCAATCGCGCTGGTAATTGAGCAAACTGCCTCGGTAAGGCGTCAAGTCGCTCAGAGGCAAAAGAATATCGCTTTGCTTTAAACCAAAGCCATGACCCGCCATGCATTTATTGAAGGCACTGCGTTGGCCACGGTTGGGGTCAATGATCAGCACCTGCGCATGGTCCGCCGCATGGCGCTGGATAAAGTCTGCCAGTTGCGCGGGATGGTTGCGCTCATACAGCACATCGCTGCCAATGATGAGATCAAACTCACCCAGCAAGGGATTCTGACGTTCCCAATGACCGCTTTGGTAGGCCATCACGGGCAATGCGTTTAAAAGTAAATTGGCGCTTAAAAATCGTTGCGTGTAGGGGTGACAGTCGGAGGCAGTGACATTGCCCAAACGCCGGTGAATCACCAAACTGGCCAAGGCTAAGCCGCAGCCAATTTCAAGAATACGTAAATTGTCTAAGGGCCAGGTCTGCATGAGATCGGCCATTTTTTGTGCCGAAGGCCAGACCAAACCAAACAAAGGCCATGTGGCAGAAGACACGCCTAGTGCCAAAGCAAGACCTAGCGGGTCATGCCATTGTTGTTTGTCTAAAAGGGATCGAATATGAAGATCAGCGCCGCCTGCAATAGCGACCATTTCGCGCTTAACTAAATAGCCCAAACCGCTTGAATCGGTTGGGCTGGCAGTCAAAACCGACGTTTTCTGGGACCGCTGGGTCCTTTGCCTTCGATGTGTCGAAAGGTGATGCGACCCTTGGTCATGTCGTAAGGAGAGAGCTCCAAAGTGACCTTGTCACCCGCCAAGATGCGTATGTGGTGCATGCGCATTTTTCCGGCGGTGTAGGCCACGAGTTCGTGGCCGTTGTCCAAAGTGACACGGTAACGTGAGTCAGGAAGCACCTCACGTACCATGCCGGACATTTCCAGCATTTCTTCTTTGGACATCGTCCTGCCTAAAGCGTCGGGCGCTTAATCGGCGGATTTGATGTTGGAAGCTTGCAAGCCTTTGGGGCCGGTCGTGACGTCAAAGCTGACGCGCTGACCTTCTGCCAAGGTCTTGAAACCTTGATTTTGGATTGCTGAAAAATGAGCGAACAAATCTTTGCCGCCGTCTTCGGGAGTAATGAAACCAAAACCTTTGGACTCGTTAAACCATTTCACTGTACCTGTTGCCATGTATTGCATTTCTTTAAAAAAAAGGGAAGCCCCCCTCGGGGTCGAAGGTCAAGAAGGCGATGAGACGAAGGGAGAAATACCGTGTAAGGGGCAGAACTAGAAACGCGCTACAACGACAAAAACTTGATATCGAAGCTAAGGACTATGCCTTGTATTCCAAAATAAAGCAAATTTATTCTGTTTTTGGGCTAATATGACTCATATGAGCGACATTCGTACCCTGCGTCACGTTTTGAACCAGCACCGTACCTTGGCAGTGGTCGGCCTCTCTGCCGATTGGTTTCGCCCCTCTTACTTCGCGGCCAAGTACATGCAAGAACATGGTTACCGCATCATCCCCGTCAACCCCAAATACCCCGAGATACTGGGTGAAACCTGCTATGCCAGCTTGAAAGACATCCCCCACCCCGTGGACATCGTCGATGTGTTTCGCAAACCCGCCGACACCCCAAGCATTGCGCAAGAGGCGGCCGACATCGGCGCCAAAGTGCTGTGGTTGCAACTCGGGGTGGTCAATGAAGACGCACAGCGTATCGCCGAGCAAGCAGGCATGACCGTGATCATGGACCGCTGCGTGAAGATTGAACACGCCCGTTTGTTTGGTGGCTTGGGCTGGTTTGGCGTGAACACTGGCGTCATCTCTTCTCGCCGCCCTCTTCCCCCTCATTGACACCATGGCTGATCGCAAATTTGGTTTTGACACCCTGAGCCTGCACGCAGGGCAAATTCCGGACGCCGCCACCGGCAGCCGAGCAGTACCCATCTACCAAAGCACCTCTTATGTGTTTGACAGCCCCGAACATGCGGCAAGCTTGTTCAATTTGCAAACCTTTGGCAATGTGTACTCGCGTTTGTCCAATCCAACTGTTGCGGTATTGGAAGAACGTATCGCCGCATTAGAGGGTGGCCGAGCAGCAGTTGCAACCAGCAGCGGCATGGCTGCACAAATGATTGCGCTGCTCAACATATGCCAAGCCGGCGACCACATCGTGGCAGCTCGCACACTTTATGGCGGCACGCATACACAGCTTGGTGTGAACTTCAAAAAGTTGGGCAT
>CAMDKR010000192.1 GCA_945901225.1 Bordetella parapertussis
CAGCAAAGAGGCACCGGCTTGCTTCCACTGCGGCCACAGCTTCTCGGGCTCAGCCAGCCAATCGGGTTTAGGCAAGCTGCCAGCAATGGTGGTTTCAAACATCGGTTACTCCAAAAAATCAGGCAATTGCTGCCTCAGGGTCAGGTAAAAAGGCCACATCTGCAAGCCCCATGGACTTCGCCAACAACTCAAACGATCTCAACTGAACCACAGGGTCGTGTGTCCACGAACACACCACCAGTTCATCGAGTTCAAGCTGCTTGGCAAGGCTGTGCAGTTTATCTGCCGCTTGAGTGGGGTTGCCCACCAGCGCGGTGTCGCGCATGGCCATCATCTCGGCCATTTCTTGGGGGCTGACATCTTTCACCGCGTCTTCTGGCGACAGCAAAGGACCGACACGCCCACGGTTGCGGTCCATGCGCCAGCGAGCGCGGCTTTGGAACTGAAACCACGCTTGGTCTTCGCTGTCTGCCGCCAAGGCTGACACGCAAATGGTGACCTGCGGTTTGTCCAAATAGGGGCTTGGCCGAAACTGGCTGCGGTACATCTCTAAAGCTTGTTCCACGCCCACGCCGTCGCTGAAAAAGTAGGCAAACGCATAAGGCAGACCCAAATGCGCGGCGAGTTGGGCACCGTAGTTGGAGCTGCCCAAAATCCACAAACTGGGCGACGTGGGGCTGAGCGGCATGGCCCACACCCCATGCGCGGGGTGTCCCACGGGCATGGTCTGCCCCGTCACCCACGCTTGCAACTCCACCACTTGCTGGGGAAACCGCTCAGAGGCATAGCGATCGGGGTTGAGCAGTTGCGAGGTACGGCCATCGCTGCCCGGCGCTCGGCCCAGTCCCAAATCGATGCGCCCGGGTGCCAAAGCGTCCAGCACCCGAAATTGCTCGGCCACTTTGAATGCAGAGTAATGCGGCAGCATGATGCCCGCACTGCCCAAGCGTATTCGGTTGGTACGCATGGCAATGGCTGCCAACAACACCTCGGGGGCTGTGCCTGCAATGCTGGGCAAGCTGTGGTGTTCACTGACCCAAAAGCGTTCGTAGCCCCAAGCCTCGCAATGGGCAGCCAGCTCAACCGTATGGCGAATCGCCGCGTCTTGGGGGCGTCCTGCTGACACCACCGTCTGATCCAGCACAGAGAGCTTCACGATGCGCTCATCTCTGCTTCTTGCAAGGACCGCCACATCACTTTGCCGCTGCCGCTTTTGGGCAAGGCGTCGACAAACGCCACCAAACGCGGCGCTTTGTACACCGCCATGTTGTCGCGGCACCAAGCCAAGATGTCTTCTTCAGTAACCTGTGTGCGATGGCTCTCGCGCAATACCACCACCGCCTTGACGGTCTCGCCACGGTAGGCGTCCTTTGACGCAATGATGCAAGCTTCTTGAATGGCAGGATGGCGAAACATCAGCGCTTCCACCTCGGCAGGCCATACCTTGAAGCCCGAGGCATTGATCATGCGTTTCAATCGGTCTGTGATGAAAAAATAGCCCTGCTCGTCCACATGGCCTAAGTCGCCAGAACGGAAATAACGCTCACCATCCAACTGTATAAATGCTTGCTCGGTGGCGTCGGGGCGACGCCAGTAGCCTTTGAAAATTTGCGGTCCACGCATGATGATTTCACCTTGTTCGCCGGTGGCAACTTCCTGCAATGTCTCGGGGTTGATCACCCGCGCATCCACCCCAATGATGGGGATGCCCAAGCACTGCTGTTTGGGGGCGTCGGGTGGGTTGCCGTGGGAAGGCGCGGCGGTCTCGGTCAAACCATAACCTTCAAGATAGCGCAATCCATACAACTCCCACAGACGCTGTGCCACCGCTTGGGGCATGGCCGCACCACCGCCGCCTATGACCACCAAGCTGGAGAGGTCGTATTGGTCGAACTTGGGGCTGCCCAACAAGTCGATGACCATGGTGGGAATGTTGGTCCAGTGGGTGACGCGGTGGCGCGAAATCAGCGCTCCTGCATAGTCGCGGTCCCAGCGCGGCATCAACACCACGCTTGCACCCAAGTACATGCCACAGTGCATGACCGTGACCAGGCCCGTGATGTGGAACATGGGCACCACGCACAGACCGATGTTTTCATGCGAGCCGTTGTTCCAAATCGCACCACACACGGCGTTGTGCATGACGCTGCTGTGCGGGTGCATACAGCCTTTGGGCAAACCGGTGGTGCCGCTGGTGTAGGGCAATATGGCCAAGTCAGAAGGCGTGACAGTCAATGGTGGCAGTGCCAAGGTGTTGGCCAGCACCTGCGTCCAATCATGAGAGTGTCCGCCTTTGAAAACAGGCAATTCGATGCGTTGCGTCAGCCACGCTTGCCAAGACAGCGGCCAGGCTTCTTGGGCCTGAAGCGCAGGGTCAAACGCATCGCTGTAATGCGTCACCAGCAAATGCTGCAAACCCTCGCCTTCGGGCAAAGCGTCGCTGGCAGCGGCCATGTCAGCAGCCACATCGGCGGTGGTGATGGCAATACGCGCTTGCGCATCGGTGATGTAGTGCTCCAACTCTTTGGCGCGGTTCATGGGATTGACCGGCACCACCACCGCGTTGGCTCGCAAGATGCCAAAGTGCGCTGCCACCAGCTGCGGGCAGTTTTGCATGTCCAACAAAACACGGTCGCCCTTTTGTATGCCATGAGCGTGTAACCACGCGGCGATACGTTCGGCTTGGTGAGTGAGTTGTTGGAAACTTAAGGCGCTACCCAAAAATTGCAGCGCAGTTTTGTGGGGGAAACGCTTTGCGCTGAAGGCCAAGTTATCCCAGAGGGTGGTGGCAAGTGGCGTGATGTGATGGGGAACACGGGCGGGCCAGTGCTGATAGTGGGCTTTCATGGCCAACGAGCCTACCCGCGCCACTCAAGTGGCGCAAGAGGATTGCCCCTTGGTTCAGAGGCGTTTTTAGGCAGTTTGCGGCGCGTGGGTGCGGCGACGCCCGCCTTGGCGCAAGCTGAACATGGCTTGGAAATAGCCACGTAGCCAGCCCATATCAATAGGTTTGCGCAGCACATGGGTGCCTTGGGGCAGTTCGCCGTAGGTGGCAATTTCTGCATCCGATAAACCAGTGATCACAAT
>CAMDKR010000193.1 GCA_945901225.1 Bordetella parapertussis
CAAATCATGCCGGCCACCAAGGCCACCACACCGGCGACACACCACACAATGACCCAAATGCGGTTCAAAGGAATACCAATCGATTGCGCGGCTTGGTGATCGTCAGCCACCGCACGCAGTGCTCTGCCCGTGGAGGTTTTTTGGAAAAACACCGACAGCAAAGCCACCAACAAAGCGGCGATCAAAGCAGCGATCAAATCTTCTTGGTTGATCAATAAACCGCCTTGGAAAACATTCTCAAATGCCATGACGGGGTCTTTGGGCATGCCGATGTCGATCTTGTAAATGTCATTGCCAAAAATCGATTGACCAAGACCTTCCAAGAAGTAAGCAATGCCCAAGGTGGCCATCAGCAAGGTGGTGCCTTCTTGGTTAACAAGTCGGCGCAAGACCAGTCGCTCGATCAACCATGCCACGATGAACATCACGCCACCCGCCAGCACAAAGGCGATGAGGTTGACCAACACCGGATTAGTCAAGCCTGTGGTCTGCGGCAGCCATTCGGCAAACCGCGCCATGGCCAAGGCCGCAAACAACACCATCGCACCTTGAGCGAAATTGAACACACCCGAGGCTTTGTAAATGAGCACAAAGCCCAAAGCAACCAGCGAATACAACATGCCCGCCATCAGGCCGCCCAGCAGAGTTTCAAGAAAGAATGCCATGGTGTTAATGCCCCGTACCTAAATAGGCGCTGATCACCTCGGGATTGCGGCGCACCTCGTCGGGTGTGCCGTCGCCAATTTTTTTGCCGTAGTCCAACACCACCACGCGGTCGGAGATGTCCATCACCACACCCATATCGTGTTCAATCAACACCACGGTGGTGCCAAACTCATCGTTCACATCCAAGATGAAGCGACACATGTCTTGCTTTTCTTCCACGTTCATGCCGGCCATGGGTTCATCCAGCAGCAACACTTGGGGCTCTAGCGCCAGCGCACGACCCAAGTCCACACGCTTTTGCAAACCATAAGGCAGCTGTCCCACAGGGGTTTTGCGGTAGGGCTGAATTTCCAAAAAGTCGATGATTTCTTCGACTTTTCTGCGGTGGACCATTTCTTCCCGCTCAGCCGGTCCCCAACGCAGCGCTTGCAGCAGCAAATTGCTTTTCATGCGCAGGTTGCGACCCGTCATGATGTTGTCCAGCACGCTCATGCCTTTGAACAAAGCGAGGTTTTGGAAGGTACGCGCCACGCCCATGACCGCGACTTGGTGCGAGTCCATGTGGCTAAAGGTTTGACCACGGAATGTGATGTTGCCTTGCTGCGGCGTGTACACGCCGTTGATGCAATTGAGCATGGATGATTTGCCCGCACCATTGGGGCCGATGATGGCGCGAATTTCATGCTCGCGCACATTGAAGCTGATATCCGACAAAGCTTTGACGCCGCCAAAGCTCAGCGAGATGTTGTGCACATCCAAAATCACGTCGCCAATGGTCTTGCTCATGCGGCACGCTCCACAGGCGCGAACAGTTTGGCGTCACACAGTCGCAGCGTGGCGCTGACACTGCCGGTACGGCCATCTTCAAACTTGACCGCGGTTTCAATGAACTGTTCTGCCAAGCCTTGGTACAAAGCGTCTACCAAGACGGCGTATTTGTCGGCGATAAAACCGCGTCGCACTTTGTTGGTTCGGGTGAGTTCGCCGTCATCGGCGTCAAGCTCTTTGTGCAACACCAAAAAGCGGCTGATCTGGCTGCCTGCCAGCAAGGTGTCTGCCGCCAAATCGGCGTTGACCTTTTCCACGCACTCGAGCATGAGTTGGTAGACCTCAGACTTTTGCGCCAAATCGGTATAGCCCGCATAAGACAAGTTGCGTCGCTCGGCCCAGTTGCCCACCGCTTCAAAGTCGATGTTGAGCATGACGCACACTTTGTCGCGGCCATCGCCATAAGCCACTACCTCTTTGATGTGCGGGAAAAACTTCAGCTTGTTCTCGACATACTTGGGCGCAAACATGGCGCCGTCGTTGGCGCCACCTTGCAAGCGTCCCACGTCTTTGACGCGGTCAATGATTTTCAAATGCCCATGGCTGTCGATGAAGCCCGCGTCATTGGTGTGGTACCAGCCATCTGCGGTCAAGACCTCGGCCGTGGCTTCGGGGTTTTTGTAATAGCCTTTGAGCAAGCCAGCAGACTTCACCAACACCTCGCCCTGCTCGGAGACTTTGATTTCCACACCCGCACATGGCACACCCACGGTGTCGGCTCGCGCTTCGTTGTCCGGCTGTAAACACACAAACACCGCCGTCTCGGTCGAGCCATACAGTTGCTTTAAGTTGATGCCAATGGCACGGTAGAAATTGAACAAATCAGGACCAATCGCTTCACCGGCGGTGTAGGCCACACGCACGCGCGAAAAACCCAAGGTGTTGCGAAGTGGCCCAAAGACCAACAAATTGCCCAAGCCATACAACAAACTGCCCATGAGGCCAATGGACTGACCGTCCATGCGTGCAGGGCCATAGCGTTTGGCAATGTCCATGAAGTACGCGAACAGGCTGCGCTTGAAGCTGCTCGCGTCTTCCATGCGAATCATCACGGTGGTGAGCATGCCTTCAAAAACACGCGGTGGCGCGAAGTAATAAGTGGGCCCAATTTCTTTCAAATCGATATTGACCGTGGCTGCCGACTCGGGGCAATTCACCACATAGCCGCAACTCAACCACTGCGCATAGCTGAAGATGTTTTGCCCAATCCAAGCGGGCGGCATATAGGCCAAGACTTCTTCGTTTTCACTCAAATGGTCAAAGTCTGCGCCCGCTTTGGCGCGGTCGAGCAAGCTCCGGTGGGTATGCACCACGCCCTTGGGGTTGCCGGTGGTGCCTGAGGTGAAAAACATGGCGGCCACATCGTCAGCTTGGTTGGTGGCCACTTCTTTGTCAAAAAATCCAGGGTGTTGCTTGGCAAACTGCTCGCCTTGCTGCTGCAAGTCAGTCAAGCTAGCCAAACCTGCTTGCTGGTAATTGCGTAATCCGCGTGGGTCGTCAAAATAAATATGCGCCAGCCCTGCACAGTCGGGGCGAATTTCCAGCAA
>CAMDKR010000194.1 GCA_945901225.1 Bordetella parapertussis
CACCATGCAATCATTCACCGTACACCAAGGCTTGGTCGCGCCCATGGACCGCGAGAACGTCGACACTGACGCCATCATCCCCAAGCAGTTTTTAAAGTCCATCAAAAAAACCGGCTTTGGCCCCAACTTGTTTGACGAGTGGCGTTACCTCGACAAAGGCGATTCCGGCATTGACCCCGCCAGCCGCAAGCCGAACCCAGACTTTGTACTCAACCAGCCGCGTTACCAAGGGGCGTCGATTTTGTTGGCGCGGAAAAACTTCGGCTGCGGGTCGTCTCGTGAACACGCACCTTGGGCCATAGACCAATACGGTTTTCGCGCAGTCATCGCCCCCAGTTTTGCCGACATTTTTTTCAACAACTGTTTTAAAAACGGCTTGCTGCCCATTGTGTTACCCGAAGCTGCGATTGACCTGTTGTTCAACGAAGTGCACGCCTTCCCTGGCTACCAACTCACAGTGGACTTGGAGCGCCAAGTGGTGGTGCGGCCACAAGGCGAGGAAATCGCATTTGAAGTTCAAGCCTTTCGAAAATATTGCCTGACCAACGGTCTAGACGATATTGGTCTGACCCTTAAACACGCCGACAAAATTCGCACTTTTGAAGCCGCCCGCTTGGCTGCCAAGCCTTGGCTGGCCCACACCTTGACAGAAAGCTCCCTATGAAAATCGCAGTACTCCCCGGTGACGGCATCGGCACCGAAATCGTTGCCGAAGCCGTCAAAGTCCTGAACACACTCGACCTGAAGTTCGAGATGGAAACTGCTTTGGTGGGCGGTGCTGCTTACGATGCCCACGGCCACCCCTTGCCAGACAGCACCTTGAAGCTGGCCAAAGAGGCTGACGCGATTTTGTTTGGCGCAGTCGGCGACTGGAAATACGACACCTTGGACCGTCACTTGCGCCCCGAGCAAGCCATTTTGGGTTTGCGCAAAAACCTGGGTTTGTTCGCCAACTTCCGCCCTGCTATTTGCTACAAAGAACTGGTGAACGCCTCCAGCTTGAAGCCTGAGTTGATTGCGGGCTTGGACATCCTCATCATCCGCGAGTTGACCGGCGATATTTATTTTGGCCAACCGCGCGGTCGCCGTGTGTCGCCCGACGGCGCATTCGCCGGTGCCGAAGAAGCCTTTGACACCATGCGCTATACCCGCCCCGAGGTCGAGCGCATTGCGCGTGTGGCGTTTGAAGCCGCCCGCAAGCGCAGCAAGCACGTGACCAGCGTCGACAAAGCCAATGTGCTCGAGACCTTCCAGTTTTGGAAAGACATCGTCACCGAGGTGCACAAAGACTACCCCGATATCGCGCTGGACCACATGTACGTGGACAACGCCGCCATGCAGTTGGTGAAAGAACCCAAGCGCTTTGACGTGGTGGTCACCGGCAATATGTTTGGCGACATCTTGAGCGACGAAGCGTCGATGCTCACCGGCTCGATTGGCATGCTGCCCTCGGCGTCATTGAACGCCAGCAACCAAGGCCTGTACGAACCCAGCCATGGCAGCGCCCCCGATATCGCGGGCAAAGGCGTGGCCAACCCCTTGGCCACCATCTTGAGCGCGGCCATGATGCTGCGCTTCAGCCTGAACCAAGAAGCCGCGGCCGTGCGCATTGAAAACGCCGTGAAAAAAGTGTTGGCCCAAGGCCTGCGCACCGGCGACATCTACAGTGAAGGCACGACCAAGGTGGGCACCGCGCAAATGGGCGATGCGGTGGTCAAGGCTTTGGGGATATTTAAGTAGAACTAAGGTTAGAATATTTCTATGACTAACGTTAACTCCATCCTCACCACAACCACCAAGACAAGCACCTGATGGCTTGAGGTTCGTCGCGCCCCTCCCGGCCAGACGAGCCGGGGATCAAGAACACATTGATTAAAAGGGCAAACACATGAAAAAAATCGGAAACCGCGTCGGCTTGGTCGGGTGGCGAGGCATGGTCGGCTCGGTCCTGATGGACCGCATGCAAGCCGAAAAAGACTTCGACCTGATCGAGCCTGTGTTTTTCTCCACCTCCAACGCCGGAGGCGCAGCGCCTGCTATGGCGAAAAACGAAACCAAGCTGCTCGATGGCCACAACATCGACGCCCTGAAGGCTTGCGACATCATCATCACCTGCCAAGGCGGCGACTTCACCTCGGAAGTGTTTCCCAAACTGCGCAACGCCGGATGGATGGGCCACTGGATTGACGCGGCCTCCACCCTGCGCATGAAAGATGACGCCATCATCATCCTCGACCCGGTGAACCTGCCGGTGATCGAAAACGCCTTGGCCAAAGGTGGCCTGAATTGGGTGGGCGGCAACTGCACGGTGAGTTGCATGTTGATGGGTGTGGGTGCTTTGTACAAAGCCGGTTTGGTGGAGTGGATGAGCACCCAAACCTACCAAGCGGCATCCGGTGGTGGGGCTGCGCACATGCGTGAACTGCTGACCCAGTTTGGCACCCTCCATGCCGAGGTCAAAGACCTGTTGAACGACCCCAAAAGCGCCATCTTGGAAATCGACCGCAAAGTTATCGCCAAGCAGCGTGCCCTCACCGCTGCCGAGACTGAGAACTTCGGCGCACCTTTGGGTGGCTCGCTCATCCCATGGATCGATAAAGATTTAGGTCTGGGCAAAACTGAGGGCGACGAGTTCTGGGGCACCAGCCGCGAAGAGTGGAAGGGCATGGCCGAAACCAACAAAATTTTGGGCCAAGGCCCGGGCTTTGCCCAAGCTGCAGTACCTGTGGATGGCTTTTGCGTGCGCATTGGCGCCATGCGCTGCCACAGCCAAGCACTCACCTTCAAACTCAAAAAGAATGTGCCTGTGGCCGACATTGAAGCCATGATTGCCGCTGACAACGAATGGGTCAAGGTGGTGCCCAACCACCGTGAAGACAGCATGCAACACCTCACCCCCGTGGCGGTGACCGGCACCATGACCATTCCGGTCGGGAGGATCCGCAAAATGGCGTTTGGCCCCGAGTATGTCGGCGCATTCACCATTGGTGACCAGCTGTTGTGGGGCGCTGCTGAGCCTCTGCGCCGGATGTT
>CAMDKR010000195.1 GCA_945901225.1 Bordetella parapertussis
TTGCTGGCCTCGCCCGAGGCACACGCGATGATGTGCTTGAAAATTTCCTCGCCTTTGGCCTGCACGGTGCTGCCACCATCGACCACGTCGCCGCAGTTGATGTCCATGTCATCGGTTTGGCGCTGCCACAGCGCGGTGTTGGTGGCGAGTTTGAGTGAAGGCGAGGGCGCACAGCCATAGGCCGAGCCGCGCCCGGTGGTGAAGCAAATCAGGTTGGCGCCGCCCGCCACTTGGCCGGTGGCGCTGACCGGGTCGTAGCCCGGTGTGTCCATGTAGACAAAGCCATGCGCCGTGACTTTCTCTGCGTATTCGTAAACCGCTTGCAAATTGCTGGTGCCGCCCTTGGCCACTGCGCCAAGTGACTTCTCCAAAATCGTGGTCAGCCCCCCCGCTTTGTTGCCGGGCGAGGGGTTGTTGTTCATCTCGCCTTGGTGCATGGCGGTGTAGTGTTCCCACCACCGTATGCGCTCGACCAGTTTTTCGCCCACCTCGCGGCGCACAGCGCGGCGGGTCAGCAGGTGCTCTGCGCCGTAAATTTCGGGCGTTTCGCTCAGGATGGCGGTGCCGCCGTGGGCCACCAACATATCCACCGCCGCGCCCAATGCGGGGTTGGCGCTGATGCCCGAATAACCGTCGCTGCCGCCGCACTGCAAGCCGACCGTGATGTGGGCCACGCTGCATGGCACACGCTGGGATTGGTTCACCGTGGGCAGCATGGCCTTGACCAGCTCGATGCCCTTGGCCACCGTCAAGCGGGTGCCGCCGCTGTCTTGGATGTTGAAGGTTTGCAGCGTGCTGCCTTCCGTCAAACCGCTGTGCGCCATCCACGATTTAAGTTGATTGGCCTCGCAGCCCAAACCAATGGCCAGCACACCGGCAAAGTTGGGGTGGGTGGCGTAGCCCGCCATGGTGCGCTCCAGCACTTGCATCCCCAAGCCCTCGGTGTCCATGCCGCAACCCGTGCCGTGGGTGAGCGCAATCACGCCATCCACATTGGGGAATTCGGCCAAGGCCGCAGGGTGGATGGTTTTGGAGAAATGGTCGGCAATCGCTCGGGCGACGGTGGCCGAGCAGTTCACGCTGGAGAGGATGCCGATGTAGTTGCGTGTCGCCACACGGCCATCGGCACGCACATAACCCATGAACTCGGCATGAAGCTTGGGGGCCTCGGGTTTGACGTCGGCGCAAAACGCGTAGTCGCGCGCAAAGTCGCCTTTGTTGGGGCCCATGTCGAGGTTGTGGGTGTGCACATGCTCGCCAGCGGCAATGTCTTTGGATGCAAAGCCGATGATCTGGTTGTAGCGGCGCACGGCGTCTCCAGACGCAATGGCGCGGGTGGCCACCTTGTGCCCTGGTGGGATGAGGCCGCGCACAGCGATGGCCTCCACCGTGGCACCGGAGAGCAGTTGTTGGCGGCTGATGACCACGTCATCGGCAGGATGGAGGCGAATAAAAGTAGTCATGAACAAACCGATTTCAAGAAGCCATCAAACGGGGTAACCACAGCGAAATGCTGGGCACATAGGTGATCAAGATCAAACTGCCAATCAGAGGCACCAACCACGGCAAGATCGCCATGGTGGTTCGTTCCACACTCAAGTTAGCCACTCGAGCCAGCACGAACAACACCATGCCCATGGGCGGGTGCAACAAACCAATCATCAGGTTCAAAACCATGATCAGACCAAAGTGAACCAAGTCAATGCCGAGTTGCTGGCAAATCGGGATCAAGATGGGGACCAAAATGGTGATGGCGGCGGTGGGCTCCAAAAAGCAGCCCACAAACAACATAAGCAAATTGGCCAGCAACAAAAATTGCCAAGGCTGGTCGGTCACGCCCAAGACCCATTGGCCAATGGCGGCGGTCACCCCTGTAGCGGTCAGCAGCCAACCAAAAATGCTGGCAGCTGCCACGATGAACAGCACCGTGGCGGTGGTCTCGACCGTGTCTAGACAGATCTTCACAAACAGCTTGAAGTGCAAAGTGCGGTACCACAGAAAGCCCAAAATCAGGGCCCAGACACAGGCGGCAATTGCGCCCTCGGTCGGGGTGAACACGCCAGTGGTCATGCCGCCTATCAGCAGCACCGGCGTCATGATGGGCAATACGGCTTGGAAGTTGAACAGCTTGTCAGCGGCAAACAGCAGCACCAAACCCACCAGCACCGTGAGCTGCGCATGGGTACCCACTTCGGTGACCAACAACCAAATGACCAGCGGCCAAGCAATGACCACCAAGGTCTCCATCAAGGCCTTGAGGAGCTTGGGCCAATCGAACTTGACGTCGCCACCCCAGCCGTTTTTGTGGGCGAAGTAAGCCACGGTGAGCATCATCAGCAAGGCCATGAAAACGCCAGGCAAAATGCCAGCCAAAAACAGCGAACCCACCGACACATTGGCCATCATGCCGTAGATCACAAACGGCAAGCTGGGTGGAATGATGGGCCCCAAGGTCGCTGAAGCCGCGGTCACACCCACGGCAAATTCGGGGTCGTAGCCGTGGTCGGTCATGGCTTTGACTTCGATGGTGCCCAAGCCTGCTGCGTCGGCGATGGCCGTGCCACTCATGCCGGCAAACACCACCGAACCCACCACGTTCACATGGCCCAAACCGCCTTTGAGCCAACCCACCAGGGCCAATGCATAGCTGTAGATGCGGTGGGTGATGCCTGCGGTGTTCATCAGGTTGCCGGCCAAAATGAAAAAAGGCACGGCCAATAAAGGAAAGCTGTCTATGCCCGAGACCATGCGGTGCACCACCACAAAAGGGGGCGAGCTGGGCACGAACAACAGGTAAATGAGAGAGGCCGCCGCCATGGCCGTGGCCACAGGCAAACCGCCACTCAACAAAAACAAAAAAATGATTTTTAACATGCTGACCTTAGAGGTTGTCGGGCCGCTCAAGCACGCTATAGCCTTGTTGCCAGTGACGGCGCATGACCCACACGCTGCGCCACGTCATCAATACAAACGCCAGCAACACAACGCCGTAGACGATGTTCATGGGCAGGTTGACGATGGTCATTT